>JAFCZJ010000078.1 GCA_019314375.1 Deltaproteobacteria bacterium
AGGTGCCAAAAAGGTGAAGAGTTTTTTCTGTGTACCCTTCTGGAAGATCTTCATCCTCCGCTCCTTTGTGGTCCCATCCTTGGTTTTGATGGTCATCTTGATCTCGGCCTTCCTGTCCTTGGCTCCGTTCATGGCATGTTCTACCTTTGCCAAAACCTCGTCGCCCGTGGCGGCCAGTGCGGGAGAAACAAGTAGACCGAGAAAACTACAGATCATCAGCACGGCAATACTCACTTTGAACATGGCTCCAACCTCCTGGTTTTTTGTGTCTGTTATTTTCCGGCGCATGTAAACGTTTGAACCTTTCATCTTATTGTTCAACCGCATCTAAAAAAAAACCGTCCTCAAAAAAGTCACCCTTTCCTATCCAGCACCAAACCACTACAAAAAATGCTCAGGGTTTCATGCATCGCTTCCGCCACTGTCTGTGTGTCTTCTGAAAGAAGAAAGTAAGATTCGATCCCCTTGAATGCGGCGATCACTGTCCGGGCCACCAAATCTGCTCGGATCTTTCGGAATTCTCCCTTCTTGACACCATCTTTCAAAATCGCAACAAGCATCTCCGATTCCTGTTCAAAAAACTTGGTTCGACATTCTTCGGCGGCGGGAAGAAGTTCGCGACCCATAGCCTGCGAAATACGGTACAGGTTGAGCAAGCTCTATATCATCTCGAAACGCGTCATGATGAATGCTCGCAAGCGATCTTCTGGATTGCTATGGGCGTCGATGGCTTTGCGAATTTCACTAACCAAAAGGCTGCCCTCACGATTCACCACTTCGGTAAAAATCTGTTCCTTATTCCTGAAGTAGTGATACAAGGCTGCCTTGGTAAGCCCACAAGCCGAAGCGATGTCCTCGGTTGTGCATTTGCGGAACCCCAATCTAGAAAAGAGCGCTCGCGCTTCTTTGATAATCTGCTCTTTCCTGTCTTTTGGTTCTCCGCCCATCATCATTGGCTTTCACTCCTCGCTCAACAACTGCCTACTTCTCAGACCTGAACAAGTGACCTTATTGTTTAATCGTTTAGCATCCATAGATCCTCTTGTCAACGTTTTTCTAGTGGTCCATAGCATCGGCCTGGAAGGACTTGACTTTTTAGGTGTTTTGGGACAAACCCTGTCTCAGGATGACAGAAAATACGCAGAACGATTTTGAAGGACAAGCCCAGGCTGAGCTGCCGCCGGTGGGGATGCATGACCGATATGGGCCTTTTTTTCGGTCCTTGTTTGCGCATTACTTTCGGCCGATTCAATTCCCCGAAGCGGCTGTCGAAAAAATCAAAGAGCTCGAGAAGAAAGGGACCGTGGTCTACCTTTCCCGGGCCGCCAGCCAACTGCACTTTTTGTACATGAACTATGTCTGCCTGTCGTCAATGGCATCAACCCCGTCCTGCTTCAGCCGGTCGACGAGCTACTTCAGCGCATGCGCCTGGTCGGCCAGGAAGACATCAGCGACTTGGACACCGAGGGCGTGGATCTGGCCCGCCGACAGTTGACTCGCTGCATTGAGCGGGATGAGTCGGCCTTGCTGTTTTTGCAGCAAGCCAGCACCTTGACCAATCCCCATGGCGGGGGCGAAGGCGGTTTGCTGCAATGCCTGATCGACTTGCAGCGCGACCGCGAGCGACCCATTTACCTGGTGCCTCATCTCATCGTTTGGGACTTGCACCCGGAAAAAGAAGTCAAAAGCCTCGCCGACACGGTCTTCGGCCAGCCCGAAGCCCCTGGTTTTCTGCGCACCCTTGTCAGGCTCATGCGGAATTACCGCAATGCCATGGTCAAGGTCGCCGACCCCATCGACCTCAGCGAATTCATCAAAGAGCAAGACAAGACCTGTGCGCCGGAGAAGCAATGCCTGCAACTGGAGGAACAACTCCACGAACATCTCTTCCGCGAAGTCTTTGACGTCACCGGCCCCAAGATCCAGCCCTTCGACGAATTTCTAAAAGAGAGCCCCAAGATCCAGCCCTTCGACGAATTTCTAAAAGAGATCTTCGCCGACGCCCGCATCCAGTCCTTCATTCGTGAAGAGGCCAAGGGAAACGAGCAAAAAACAGAGCGCTTGCAAAAAGAAGCCCTTGACATGCTGGATGAGATCGCCGCCGAGCCACGCATGCGCTGGACCCTGACGATGAACGGAATACTAAACCTTTTCTGGAAGCGTATGTACGAGGGCGTCGTCGTCGGCGAGGAGGGCTTCGATACCATTCGCAAAGCTGTTCGCAAGGCCCCCGTGGTGTTCTGTCCGAGTCACAAAAGCCACGTGGACTACTTGATCATCAGCCAGCTTTGCCTTCGGTACAAGGTGCCCGTTCCGCATATCGCCGCAGGCGTCAACCTGAGCTTCTGGCCCATGGGCCCCATTTTCCGTCACTCGGGCGCATTTTTCATGCGACGATCTTTCAAGGGTAACGCACTCTATCCCATCGTCTTCAGAACCTATCTCCGCTACGTGATGAACAAGCGCTTCCCCATCGAGTTCTTCATCGAAGGGGGTCGCTCAAGAACCGGCAAACTGCTTCCCCCGAAATACGGCATTCTGAGCTGGCTGGTGGAGGCTTTCGGAGAAGGGGAAAACGACGATCTCCTCTTCCTGCCCATCTCCGTGGACTACGAGAAAATCGTAGAGGGCGGCTCCTATCTCAAGGAACTGTCCGGCGGAGAAAAGAAGAAAGAGAATGTGGCCGGGCTCATTCGCTCCGGTGATGCCCTCCGTTCCAAATACGGCAAGATCTACGTGCAGGTGGCAGAGCCCATCTCCCTGAAAGAGGCCATCAAGGATCGTTTCGGTGAACTCAACACACTCGAGCCCGACCAGCGACGCACCCTGGTCCAATCCATCGCGCATCGAATCTTGTTTGACATCAATCGGGTCAGCACGGTCACGCCGTCCACGCTGGTGGCTTTCTGCCTCCTCAATCACCGACTGAGAGGCATGAGCGAGCATATCCTGCGTGAGCGCGCAGCTTGGGTGCTCAAATGGCTGCGTCGCCGCGATTCCCGCCTGAGCCAAGTGCTCGATGACGTGGATCGGGGCATGGCCGAAGCAACCGCGCGCTTCAGCCACGATGGGCTTGTGACGATGCAAGACACGGGCTTAGAGCTCGTCTTCACCCCCGTCGAGCGCAAACGCCTCGCTTTGGACTATTATCGAAACAACCTCATCCATCATTTCGTCCCCGCCGCCATTTTGCTCACCGCCGTCGATTCCTTCACCGTGGATGCCGTACCGCTACAGGCCCTCAGCGATAGAATCCGAGAGCTCTCCCGCCTTTTCAAACATGAATTTCTTTTCCGCAGCGAGAAACACTTCACCGAGGTCGTTGAGTCCAGCCTGAGCGAATTGGAAGATGAAGGCATCCTGAAAAGGGATGGAGACTTTGTCCTGAGACCCGCCGAGGGCAAAGAACTCCGCAACTTCCTCGGTGTCATCCTGCAGCATTTCTTAGAAGCCGGCTGGTTGACCTTGCAAGCGCTCAAGCTTCTGAGTCAAGGCCCAATGCACGAGAAAGATCTCCTTTCCAAGGCCTTGCAACTTGGTGACCATCTCTATGTTCAGGGCGAAATCCTTCTGCAAGAATCCATATCCCGGGCGATCATCAAAAACTTCGTCAAGCTCTTCGAAGAACGCGGTCTTTTGTCCAGTGAGAAATCAACAGGGCGACGCGGCAGACTGCTGTCGCTTTCGAATGCCGAACAAATCGACGAACAGGCTCAAGCCATTCGCCGCTATCTGAACCGATAAGTTTCAGCTCGTCTCACCAAGCTCCAACCAGAACAAACCCCGACCAATAGGCGGGATGTGGATGGTAGCGCTTGACCAATCGTTGCGCCTTGGACAAAGCCGTTGATGGAGAATGCCTTTTCAGGTAGCGATAGAAGCGCTTCATCAAAACCGCCGTGGCCACATCGCTGACGCGCCACAAGCTTGAGAGGACTCCACCAGCACCAGCCGCCAAAAATGCACGATTCAGCCCAAGCAACTCATCGCCTCGTTGCAAAGATCCCAATCCGGTCTGACAAGCGGACAGGGTGACCAGACGGGCGGACAAGGGCAAACTGAAAACCTCGATGGCCGTCAAGTCTCCATCTTGGCCATTGCCGGGGGCCAACATCAGGGCACTGAACAGGGGGCTTGAAGGCTTAAAAACGGCGTGGCATGCCAAGTGAAGATAGCCTGCGGCACCGCCCTCATCCCGCAACAAAGCTTCGCTGGCATTTGCGCCCAAAACAACGGTCCCACCCATCTGCTCATAACCGATCGACCGCGCCTCATGCTCAGCGAAGGGCAAGGCCAGGCTACCATCTTCCCGGGCGGGGTTGCCCAACACCAGGGCACCTCCGGCCGGACCAAATCGATTCAGCTGCCTCTTTCTCAGCTGGTCCAAAACGCTCACCGAGGGAGCGCCAAACAGGTCAAATCGCTCCATCAAATAGCGACCGCTCTGATCCAGCAAGGCGGCAAAGGGCAGATAGTGCAAAACATCATGTGGCACCACACCCAAAAAACGGATGCCTTCAAGATCCTGCTCCAAAGGCCCAAGCAAGTCGACGAATAATCTCGCCAATTCTTCTTCCACGGGCGCAAATTGCTCCAAGTCGCGGCGAAGCTTATGAATACGCTCGGCCAATCTGGATCGGGAGATCTTGAGCCGAAAAGAAGTCAAACCACTCTTGCGCAAGACCCAAACCATGGTGTCGACCTTGGTGACGTAGAATGCCAATAGCGCTACGTCATCCGGAAGACCCTGCTGAATGTCCACCATATTAACGGGACGCACCTCGACAAAATCGGTCATCTCCGGATGCTCTTGTCTGATGCGTTCGAGGCTCTCCAGGTAGACTTTTTGAGCCACCCGGATGGCGGCCTTTGCCCGGCCCTGCCCTGCCTCGTCCAATTCACTGCTGCGGAGCGCTTCTCGCAGCTGAACCACCTTGTCCCGCTGCCCTCGAAGATCCTTGAGCAAAGCAGGGTCCCCGCCACCCACCACCAAGGATCGATTGGCGAGCAAGTCCAGAAACCCACGGGCTCTGGAGCGTTCCGCATAAGCAAAGGCCTCTCCACCTTTGTTCATTTCAAACAGAAGATGCAGCATGTCCTCGTAGAGATCGTATTTGTTATCGAGAAAACCACTGCGGAATGCCTCAACTCGCAAACCCGCTCGCATGCCTTCCACGATCTCAATGGCCTTGCCATATTCGACCAAAGACCGCTCCAGGTCTCCAGCGCGCCACGCCACCTGACCCAAGATGCGAAGGGCTCGCCAACTCACCTCACGCAGGCCCAAACGCACGGCCATGCGACGGGCTTGCTCTGCCTGCTCTCCGGCCCGTTGCCCATCGCCCGCGTCGAGCGCCAAACGGGCGATGGCGAGGCGGGTTTTGACTTCATTGAAACGATCTTCAACCGACTGGCTCAAGCGCAAAGCCTGGGCCAAAAACTCTTCAGCCTGCCGGGTTTGTCCCTGCATGCGGGCCACGACACCCAAGTTACGCAAATCATAAGCCTTGCCCAGCGCACTCTTCAAAGCGATGTCGATGTGCAGAGCCTGCTCAAAACGCCGCCGGGCCAAGATTAGGTCACCCTGTTGCCTGGCCACAATCCCGAGGTTGTTCAACTGGGCGGCTTCCTCGGAACGAAGCCCTGCCTTGCGCGCCGACGCCAAAGCCTGCTCCAACTCCTTTCGGGCTTTCGAGAGATCGCCAAGATTCATCGCGATCAGCCCCCCCAAAGAACGAGCCATGATACCAAGAGTCACATCCCCAGACTGTTCAGCCTCTTGCAGAGCTTTGCGCTGCGCCAAAAAAGCTCGTTGGTATTCGCCCAGATACCAAAGGGCCTTGGCCTTCTCCAACAAGGCATCCGCTTGCAAGCGCACGAGGTGAAGACCAACAGCTGCCTGACGTGCCTTCTCCGCCAGGGCGAGGCCATCCTCATAGTGGCCGGCCGCCAACTCGGTTCTGGCTAAATCGAGCAGGGTGGCCGTTTCCAGGTCCTTTCGACCTGCCTCCTTGGCTCCCGCCAGAGCACGTTCGAACCACGCCCTGGAAGCAGAAGCCATGTTCAAGCGCTTAAGGTAGGTCGCGCCGATGGTGCGCTGCATCCGCAAAACGCGATCCGACTCACCCAGAGATTCAAAACGCTTCAATGCATCCCGGGCGGCAAGCAAGGAATCTCGATAACGCGCGCCCGCGTCCATCGCCACCACGAGATTGGCCTGAGCCTCAGCAGCCTCAGCGCCCAGATTAAGCGCATCCAGGTCCGAAACCGCGCTCCCCAGCAGGGTCAGCGACTTTTCCACATCCCCTGCCCTGGAATGCAACACACCCAGCAAGTTTCGGGCCCTCGCCTGAGCTGCCTTATCTTTGGTTTGCCGCGCCCTCGCGAGCACCCTGCCCTCGACTTCAAGGGCGAGTTCAATCTCCCCAAGAGCAAAGGCACTTTGGACGATGGCCGCATCCACTTTCGGCAAAATGGCCACCTGACCCAGAAAAACAGCCAATCGATGGACCTCGAGGAAGGCGCTCAAGGCAGCAGACCATCGCTTGAGCTTGAATGTCTCCATGGCCTTGCGCACAGCGGTACCAAGTTCTTGCTTGGCGTAAGCAAGTCGCTGAGCCTTGTCCATGCCAGGATCCCCTCGCAGGTGGACATCCAGCCAACGCCGCCAATCCAGGTCTTTGTTATCTCGCAGGGCCTTGCTCAACGCCACTGCGGGTCTTTCCTTTTCGAGTAGCTTGATGAACGCAGCAAGGACCCGCGCCCGCACGGGGCTCTTTGCGACCTCCGGGATGTTGAGCAAGGTGGGTACGCCCGCACCAGCCAGACCCATGGCCCAAGCCGCACCTGGCGCATCGCCCAGGGCCCACGCAGAACCCGTGGATATCCACATGGCGGAACCCACGTTTCTTCCCGGCAGGGAGCCAAGGCTCAACCCGCCCAGCGCTCCACGCAGTAAATCGGTCGTCAAAGAGGAGCGCAAAGGTCGGGTCGGATCGATCAAAAAATCCGCCGAAAACCCCACCACACCGCTCTCGGCGAGTGCCATGTCGAGTTCGGGTCCGGCACCAGGCAGGGAACGATAGCCGCCACCGAGGGTTTTCAGTGCAGTCACAATTTCCGTGCTTGGTTCCTTCCCCACCCACAGGGCCCTCGACAATTTCAAGTTACGCTGGCCACGGTGCCATACCAAGTCCGCCGCTCGATGCAGGTGAGTGACCGGCACCCTCGAAATCAGGCTTAACTCACCATCGAGCAACCAGCCCAGAGGCAATGCCAGCCGATCGGTCACAGCCAGAAGCGATCGCAAGGCACGAATTTCCGCCCGCCAAGGCTGAATAAACCATTTGGACAGATGCATGCGAGCTGCCGCGGACAAGGCGGGATCATCCTGCCGGAGCTGCGCCACCCACCCGCGCAACTCCTTCTCGGAAACATCCACAACCCGCACAGAGAACGCCTTGGCACGCACCAGGAAAACCAAGGACTTTTTCGGCAAGGGGCAGACCTGAAGTAAGGCTTCATCGGGTTCGAGCAAGGCTTGTAGCCCTTCCAGCTCGAGCCATCGACCGCGAAGCATATCCCTCAAGATGCCCCGCGGTTTCCCGCCCGAATCCCTGAATTTCAACCACTCCGATTGCGCGCTTTCAGCCTTCTTCCACGCCAGACGAAGGTCTTCTTCATTCATCCCGGGAACAAGGGAGCCAAGGGCCTTGCCCCATGCCTCCTCGAGGAGTTGCAAAGTCGATAAGTACTGTCGGTCATCGTCATTGGCGGCCTGCAAGTCCTCAAGATGAACCCCGTCCAGCACGCGCCGAGTGGCCCAACGTTCGCAAAGGGACCAGGCCTGCTTGCCTTTTCCAGAGTTGATCGCCGCCTCCACCGCCTTGGCGTATACCCTCTCCCTGCCAGCCCCCAAACCGTATTCGTAGCCGCTGTGGGCCAAGCTTGCCGGAAGCCCTTCTAGCGCCGACAAGGGTTCGACCGCCAATCGCCATGCCAAATCGGACAGCCTGTACTTTCCGACCAGCTCTTGCGCCTGTTTCCTGAGGTCCCTTGCGCGATCCACAAACCCGGATCGGACCAGGGCTTCGCCCAAATTCAATTTGGCCTGGACGGTCCACCGCAAACCTTGCCTACCATCCAAGCCCGAGGCCAGGGTCACGGCCTTTTCAAAATTCGCGACGGCCTTCCTCTGGCGCATCACGACCAAATCCAAGGCATTCAAGGACTCAATCAGGCACCCCTCTACCCCTTTTTTCTTTGGCGATCTGTCTGGCAATCGATCAATTTCAGAAAACTCAAGGTAGGCTACACCCAATCCGTTGAACAATTGTGCCCTCTGGCTCAAACTCAATGGCAGGGTCTTTGAATGATCACCAACCGCAAGCGCCTCAAGTTCAGCCAGGCGCTTGGCCAAGCCACCATGCCCAAGCAACCCATCTTGAGCCAACACAATGCGATTGAGGGCGTTGACCACAACCCCCCTGCCGCTGCCTGTCTTAAGCGCCAGTCCCCCGGATCGCTCGAAGAGCTTGTCCGCTTTCCCATGGCGACCGGATTCCAATTCCATCACGGCCATGTGATTTGTGGCGATGGCCAAATCCAATTCCAGATCAGGATGGGGCTTGTCGGCCAAGCCGGACTCCAAGAGCCGCATTTTTCGACTGAGCGCCAAGCGCGCCCTCGGCAAATCTCCGACCAGACGGTGCAAACGACCACGATAGGTATACAGAAAATTCCACTCACCCAATCGGTCAAACCCGAAGGCCGCCCTGGAGGCCTTCCCGCCAACACCAATCGAAACGATTCGTTCGTCTCCTTCAACCTTTTCCTTTATCTGGGTCAGCATCTCGCCGGCCCGACCAAAAGCCTCCGCCGCATCCGACCATCTACGCAAGGCGAAAAGATTGTATCCCTCGTTTCGGTAACAAGCCGGGAGGCGAGTCACCTGACCTTGTTCCTTCCATATCTCGCAGGCCCGCCTGAAGCCTTCGGCCGCCATGAAATGTTGCCCCATCATCTGAAGCGCAGCGGCTTCAGCCGCAACCAGGCGCCCGAGCTTATCGTTCCGCTTGAGCTCACGCGCCAAAGACTGGGCTGCAGAGAATGAGGCGACCGAATCCGGCTGCTCATCCGCCAAAAACGCGCTTCTTCCGAATTGCTCCAGAAAAACCAAGCGACGTTCCTTGGATAAAAATGGAATCTCCGTGACCTGCCTGTGCTTGTAATATTGGTAAGCCTTGCGATGATCCCCCAGAGAAAAGCTGACGTTGCCCAAATTCAACAACAA
Source organism: Deltaproteobacteria bacterium (assembly GCA_019314375.1). GTDB lineage: Bacteria > Myxococcota > B64-G9 > B64-G9 > B64-G9 > JAFCZJ01. The sequence continues at coordinate 9,293 of JAFCZJ010000078.1, forward strand.
GTCTGCTTCTGCCCGCGGGTGCTGGCGTACATCCAGAAGACTCAAAGCCGCCTGGTATGCCTCGGCGGATCGCTGCAATGCCGATTCCCGATCACTTTGTCGGGCCATTTGCTCCCATATCCAGCCTCGGGTCTGATGGGCGAAGGCCATTTGGGCATTGACCATCAGGGCGCGATCGACCCAAGTGAGGGCCTCCTCGAAATACGAAGGCCCCAGATAGGTCAAGGCGAGGCCGTATAGATACAAGGCCACATCATCACCAGGTCGCAACTCCAGCAGGCGCTCATATTCCTCGACGGCCTTGGTCTGCTTTCCTCGTCCAGCCAACAAATCGATGCGGTGCCGATGCGCGATCACATCGCCAGGATCTTGCGCAAGCAACTGGTCCAAGACCTTGATGGCCATCCCCGTCTCTCCCTGGATGGTGAGATCCTCAGCCAGCCTGGAAGCCAAACGCCTGATGCGATGTTGGGCTTTCCGGCGCCAGGTCGGGCTTTGGGCATGGCGCTGGTATAGCTCTTGGGCATGGTCCAAAGCCTGTGAGAGATCGCCCGCCGCCTCGGCCATTTCGGCCAACTCCGAAAGGGCCGAAGCCGCCATCTCCGGTTCATCCCCGTGGAGGGTCTCCACTCTGATGAAGGCCCTGCGGGCCAAATCCAGGCGCCCAGCGCTCCGGTGCAATCGCCCCAGTTCGACCCGAATCATGGCGGGCAGGACAGGCAAATTGGCATAACGCTTAGCCAGAGACTCCAACTGCTCTTGGCCGCCTCCACCCATGGCTGGATCCGATCCAGCCATCGCGAGAATGCGGCGAGCCGCATTCAAGCTCTCGATTCGCCGCTTGGGGTGCTTCCGAAGCACCCCCAAGTAACTTGCCAAGGCCGCTCGGCTTTGGCCCAATTGCACCTGGATGTCTCCGATGAGCAATCTGGCCCTGGCCTGACTTCGATCGTTGGCCGAGGCATCTTCGTTTAGGGAAGCCAGGACCCGCAGTGCCTCGTCCCAACGACCGATACGGCGCAAGATATCAGCCCGAATCAAATCCCGTCGTCCTTCCGCTTTGCCAACTCGAGCCAGGCGGCCAAGCAAGGCATCAGCCAAACCCGCTCGTTCTTGATGCTGGGAAGGGGTCATCCCCTTGGGCAGGCCCAAAGACATATCTGTGGCAACCCGCCCCAGCGATGCCCGTATGCGCGTGTTGTCGCTTGTGGCCTCTCGCTCCAGTTTGGCAAAAGCCAAACCCGCCTGCCGAGCCCGGCCATTCTCCGCCAAACGATTGGCAAGACGCAGACTACAGCGCTCCCCCGCCTCTTGATCCGCCAATTCCAGTACACAACGGCGCAACACAAACAAGGCTGTTTGAAAATCCGGGGCATCCCGAACCAAACGACGGACCTGAGCTTCCTGGGTCAAGGGAGGCATGGCACCATCCACGGGTAAAACCCAAATATCCAAATCCTCATCCTGTCGAGATGCGAAATATACTTGTTCCCCATGAACTCGAGGCGTGATGTCCGAAGAAGTACCAGGCGTCAAAGGCCAAGCCGGTCCGACCTCGGGCGTCGCCTGGTCCCAGGAGTGAAGGGCCTGCCGCCATAGACCAGGTCGGTCCTTGATGTCGACAAGACCATCTCCATTTGTGTCGTCCTGGAAACGCGAAAAGACCAAAACGAGTTCACCTCGCCACCGGGTCCAACTCGCGAAGCCCTCGGGTTGCTCACATGCACTCAGGGCAGCCTCGGCCCCATCCGCCATCCGATGCACCCAGAGACAAGGTCGCTGTTGACCATCCACTTCGGTCAGAGAGGTAAACACAACAAAACGCCCATCTGGCGCCACGGCGGGATCGAATCCACCTCTCTTGCTGAGTTTTTTCGAACTCTTATCCTTCAAATCCAACAACTGAATGGAGAGGGGTCCGTTGCCATCCCCCCGTGCGTATACAATTCGCTTTCCATCCGGAAACCATTCGGGTTGTCGATCCGCGCTGACCCGATTGGTCAAACGCTCCACCTCTCCGCCGGTCAGGCGAATACGCATCAAATCACCCTTGGCGTCGCGACGCTGAGAGACAAAAACGATCCACTCGCCGCTGGGATCCACGGCCGGATCATAGTCATCGGCGGAATGCCACGTCAGGCGCCTGGGTTCACCACCCGGCAAGGACCTGATCCAGATATCCCGGTTGCCCCCCTGGTTGGATACATAAACCAACTGCTTGCCGGCAGGGTCTATGTCAGGGCTCAACTCATCCGCGAGAAAGGTTGTCAGCTGCCTCAGACGCTTGGCGTTGCCGGCTGCGTCTACACCAGACCAGAGCGCCCCACCACGCTGTACGCCATGGCCACAAGCCACCGCAAGGCCACAAGCCACCGCAAGCAGCAACAACCCGGCCAATCCAAAAATCAGCCCAGGCCGGACTGGCTCAGCGGACAAGCCCCTCAATTTCCTCTCGGAGACTCGCACTCTTTTCCACCAGGAGATCGGTGACCCGCTTGACCTCTGAGGCCACCTCGGTGTGTTTTACAGAAAAACCACGCAATTGCTCGACAAGTTCTTGCAGCTCACTAGAAATTCGCTCTTGCTCAGACATGGCCCGATTTGACCTACCGGCCAATTCGCTCAGGCCGGCCACCGACGCGAGAGTCTGCCGGTTTTCATGTGCCTGCTGGTTGATGATGCGACCAAGCTTCCGTGAGGTGTCCAATGCCCCGGAAAAAACCTCCTGCAACTCCTTGCTGGCCACCTCCTGACTCAAGGTCACCTTGCTGACTTGGCTTGCCAATTCCAATACTTGCATTATCTCCCTGGCAGCCTGTTCACCCACCTCGACTTGGCCTTGGGTGCCCTGGACAATGCCCTCGACGGTTGTGGTGGCCTTCTGAACGCTGATGAGAATCTGGTTCAGGGCATCTCCAGCCTGCTGGGCCAACTTAACGCCTTCATTAACAATACCGGTGCCCCCCTTCATCACCTCCACGGCTTGCTCCGAGGCATCCTGGATGTCCTCAATCATCTGCCCGATTTCTCGAGTGGATGAGGAGGTTCGCTCAGCCAAAGAGCGGATCTCGTCGGCCACTACGGCGAAAGAACGCCCGTGTTCTCCTGCTTGCGCTGCGATGATCGCCGCATTGAGCGCGAGCAAGTTTGTCTGATCGGCAATCTCCTCGATGACGCCCAGGATGCTCCCGATGGCCTCAATTCGATTACCCAGCCCCACGATGACCACCAAAGCCTGGCGGGTTCTGTCCACGATGCGATCCATGCCTTCGATGGTTCTGCGCACAGCCACGGCACCTTCCTGGGCCACCTCGGTGGCCTGGCGGCTGTACTGCGCCGTTTCCCCGGCTGCATCGCCGACCACTTCGGCCGTGGCGGCGAGTTCATGGACGGCCTGCGCGGTCTGCTCAGCCCCCTCGTGGAGATTCCTCATGAATGAACTCACCTCACCCACCGACTCACCCATGCGCTCAACGGTCTGCGTCGTCAGCTCCACTCTTTCATGCAGCGTGCCCACTTCGCCATCCGCCAAGCTGGAACTCTCGTTGATTTTCTGGGCCGCCTCGGCCGTCTCGGAAGCAGAACCAAGCAAGCCACCAAGGTGAGTCGCCATGGAGCGAAGTTGCGTATTGAACTGCTCCGTAGATCTTACGACATCATCCACGATGCGGATGTGCACGTCGGCTCCACCGCTCATACCCTTCGCCTGGTCGTGCAAATTCTGCCCCAGGTCATGGACCTCCACGACCATCAAGCCCAAACGGGACACCATGGACCTCACCCCTTCTGTCACCTCAGCCATGGCCCAACCCAGGCGGCCCAACTCATCACCCCCAAGCGAATTTTGCCGAAGATCCCCAAGTCGACCCGCTGCAAAACCCCTCGCGCGGTCCAACTGTTTCTCAATGCCACGGGCCACATACAAACCCGAGATCACCAAAAAACCAGCCGCCATCATGGCCACAAGCAAAGCCGAAAACAACCCAGACCAAAACTGCTCACCCTCCCGAAAGAACAATAGAGCGAACAGCACAGGTGGCAACCCGCCCCCCAGCAAACCACCCAAAACCAATCGAGTTTTCAAAGACCGGCGACCCAATACGCTGCTAGCGGGCGCATGGGAAAGCAGAGCCCCGCACCAAAAACGAGACCAATCCCCCGGCAAGGAGAACAGCAACAAAGACTGAAAGGTGCCCGCAAGAAGGCCCAAGAGCAAAAAGGGAGCAAACAGAGAAGGGTCTCCATCCAAACCAGAAGAGAGCACGCCGCCACAGGCCAGCATGACCAGGACAGGTCCTCCACCGGCAAGGAGAGTCATCGACCAGGAGAATCGGTGGTGGGCAGTCAGGGCAGGCCGAATCAGCCCAAAGTCCACCTCTCCCTCGTCGTTTTCGGCCTCCAAAAAATCGCACAAGGGTGCAAGGATAATTCCGGTCAAAACCAGGGTTGCCGTTAAAACAAGCAAGCCAGTCAGCACAAAAACAAGGTGGAAAGTACCCAGCGAGGAGCCGCCAAGACCAAAAGCCACGCGAACCAGAGCATAGCTCAGCCCCAGACTCACAAACCACAAGCCGACAAGCCAAGCAAGCAACCGCGGGCGAACAGATTGTTCTGCCTGCACAATGAACCCCTTTCAAAGGGGTTCATTGTATTCTAAGTGCAGAGGGAGTCAACGAATCCGGCGCATTTCAGCCGCCGGAAGCCAATCAAGAACGATTTTTCAAGACATCGACGATTTTCTGCTTGGTCGAGGGGGTCTCCTCTGGACGAATCTTGTCCAAAATCTCGGCCTCCAGCTCGTCGATTTTTTGTTGGTGAGCAGCCTTCAGGGTTGCGGCCGGGCGACCCACCTTGGCGGAACCCGGCTCAGAAAGGCCGTAGCGCATCCTGAGGACCTGGGCCTCGCGGGTTGAGAGTTTGTCTAAGTGCCTGCGCTGCTTTTTGAGCACTTCTTGACGGGTTGAGACAGCCGTCCTGGAACTTGACATCTCCATTCCCTCCTGTTGGGTGCCGAAGGCGCAAACCCGCTCCACTAGCGGACGAGCGAGCCTTCTTCGCATCCGATTCCTCTCTCACGATAGCCCCGGTCGCAGGATCCGTCAAGTTTTTGGCCTCCTCTTCCTCGGACTTCTCGTGACCCTGCCCGACCTCGTAGAAAAATAAGGGATCTTTTCTTGATCCGAGCTCGATTTTCTTGACGGGCCGCCAATCAGGAACCTCCCACATGAAGGACACAAGCCTGCTGCCAGGTGCCATCTCTTCTTTGCATTTGTCCCCCAGCAATCTCATGGCGGAAGGCATGAGGAAGGCGTAAACCAGATCTGCATTCTCTAAATCCGCTCGCCGATAGTCGGCCCAGCGAATGCTCAGCTCAGGCCTTCCTGGCGCCAATCGAGCTCGCAGCCAGGCCCACAACCAAATCACTGCATTGAGTTCGTAACCCAAGCCCTTCGCCCCGGTCGCCTGACACAAAGTGGCCAGACTGCGACCGTCGGCACAACCCACGTCGACGATCAGACCCTCGGGCATGGGGTCCAAAAGAGTGGCCAATTCATGGATGTGTTCAGGAGGTGTTCGTACGACCGGCACGCCGGTGGTCGACAGCGCGAACATGGAAAAAAGCAAGACCAACAAAACCAAGGAGAAAATACCGACGACGATCCACATGCATCACCAACGATCCAAAAAATCGCCGCCCTCACCCGCCATTTGCCTTCGCTCAGTCGCCAAGCCGCGCAACATCTTGGCCAAAGGCTCGCAGGCGCCAGCCAAACGCAAAAGCAAAACGGCCGGGAACCATGCCAGCTTGGCCCCTGACTTCGCTACCGCGGCAAAACGCTCGGCCCCATTGACAATCACATCCAGGCCGAAAAGATCCCCTTTGTCCAGGTCCACCGCGCCGAGATCACCGCCGCATGTGAGTTCCACTGTCCCTTCCAAAATGAAAAACAGGCCTTTGAGCAAATCGGGATGCTTCGAAATATCCTCTTCCGGCGCGGCGATCACCAGCCGACCCGACGCCAGCACCACCAGTCGGTCGGCCTCCGGCAGCACCGCCATCAGCGCGGCACGCAGCAGCAAAGGATCGGCCTCCACCATTTCCACCAAACTCATCTTGCGCAAGCCGATGCGCAAAATGTCGGTGCCATTTGGTTCATTCGTCATCATGAAAAAAATAGCACCCATTTTCAGGGAATGCCAGTTTGCCCCCTTTGTGGGAAATCTGGGCTAAGGCACCGTAAATGAATTGATGTATCAGCGCAACGCCATAAGGGCCCGTACTAGAGCACCAGCGCATGGTGAGTCAGAGTAGTTAATTTATTGACGGGCCCTAATCGGGGCTGGTTTCTTCGTAGAGAATACTGATGGTCAGGCAGTGAAATTCCTCGTCGCTGGATTGGGTCACCTGGACGTCTCGAATGTCTTTTGCTGGCACCGCACGCAACCACTCGGTCATCCGCTCACCCAAACCCGACCGCTCCCTGGCCTTCGTCGCCGAAAACACCTTAACGCCTGTCGTCACCTGTGACCCCTTTTCTTCGCGTAAGATCCAGCGACATCGTCCCACGCTGCCCGAGAAACTGTCAAGGCAGAGAACAGGCGATCATGCGAGCCCTCAAACCCTTTTTAGCCCTTTCTATACTTTTTGTCATCAAAAAACCTCGGGATTTCGTCTAGTACCGTGTTTTTGCTGCACTTCCCAGTCCCAGCGCTGGGATTTTAGTTCTTTCTCGTAAATACGTCAACCTCCACCTCGAAGGGTTCCGCGAGGGAGGCTGGACGAGATAGCGGCCTCTGTGCCAAGCTGCGGCCAAGGAGGATTATCATGCGGCGTCTAACAATCGGGTCCATCCTGCCCATCCTTTGCCTGGCCTGCTTGGCCATCGGATGCGCCAAGCGCATGCCCGAAGTGGATTTGAAGGGCCTAGATCCTTCCTACCTTGAGGCTTGCAGCCAGGGTTCTGGCCTCCTCGTGGTCCTCGATGAACGCAAGGAGTCGATGTGGGGCGGCGGCTACGACCAAAGCAAATGGTTGTTGCTCGGGGAAGAGCGTGGCGAGGACAGCGGTCGCGCACCCACCACGACCATGGTCATTCGCCGACGCGTGATGAAACGACGACCGATCAACATCGTCCCCACCGGGACCATCCCCTTGGCCGACTGGCATTGCGAACACAGTTGGCCGCGCGTGACCACCTTCCGCGTCGCCACCCTGAAGGCCGGGGACCTGATCGAGCTCATCACACCCCTGGTCGGACCGGAAATGCTGGAGTGGCATTTCGCATCGAGCCAACACTGTGTGATTCGTTCCCGTGCCCAACTGGGTCACGAAGACGACACCTACCGTTTGGCCCTGGACGCCCAGGTCGTCGACGGCACCGGCGGGGTCAAGCTCCTCAGCCAGCCGGAGGCCTACCCCATGATCTTGGAGCACGCGACGCCCCTGCCCCCGCTCCCGGTGGACCGTCAGCCGCGGCTGCGTTACAGCCAGCGCTGCAATGGCTGGAGCCACCTCCGAGGACGAACCTTCAACACCGTCTTGTGGTTGGTTCGTCATGGAGATATCGAAGGAATTCACCCAGCCCTGCTCGGCCCGGTCAAACCGGAAGCCTTCATTCGGCGAGCCCAGGCAGCCGCGGATTGGGTGCAGCGCCACGTGGAGCTCGAAGTCTGGGCCGGCTCGGACTGGATGCGCTGGATGCCCAGGTTGGCACCGGCCACCGTGCTCAAACGAAAATCCGCCGACGCGGGTTCCGCGGCGGTGCTGCTTTTCCGCATCCTCGAAGACTCCGGCCTCCAACCACGCTTCGCCTTGCTGCACACGGACGTGAACCGACCCTTCCGGATCAACCAACCGGACCTGGCGCAATTTGATCGCATGGCCGTACTCTTCGACGACAACACAGGCAAGACCCACTGGCTCTTGCCCGGACTACCTTACGATCAAGAAATCCAACCCCCCGAAATCCTGATAGGCCGCCAAGCCCTCGTCTTGGAGCGCTACTGGATCGACCGACACCAAGGCTCCGGACGCTGCAAACCAGAAATCGAAATACCCTGGTCCTGCCAAATCGCCACCCCGGAACCCATCGAAATGCGCCTGATAAAAATCGGCGACAAACCCAGCCAAACGAAAAAATAGACTCAACTCACTTCTTCAGCGGATTGTTGCTCAGGTATACGTTGCACGCCTTGGGAAAGGGTTCGAAGATCTTTTCGGGGAGGCTTTTGAGTTGGTTGTGGTTGAGGGACAAGAAAGTCAGCGAACTGAGTCCGAGAAAAACAGCTTGGGGGAGTTCGGCAATCTTGTTGTGGTTGAGATAGAGATTCCGCAAGGACCCCAAGTGCAAGAAAAGGCCCGCGGGGACCGTGGGGAGCTTGCATCCTTGAAAATTCAGGGAGCGAAGCAAGAACAAACCGTCAAACAGGCCGGGGGGGAGCTTCTGGATGGGGTTGTGGCTTAAGTTAATGCGGGTCAACTTGGGCAATCCTGAAAAATCGCCCGGCTTGAGTTTCTCAATCTTCTTGCGGTCCAAAGCCAAGAAGGTGACTGTCGCCAGATCCATGTCTGTTATTCGTTCACAGGATTTTCCCTCGATACGGCGCAGAATTTCCATCATGACCGCCGGGGTCCGTTCGCAAATCGGCATCGACGGGGGCGTCTTGTAGCCACGACTCAGTGCATCCGCGGCCCTGGGCTCATCGATGTCAATGGGGGTCATGCGCCCGTCTTTCCACTGATAGGTCGATTTCAGATACTGGCCATTGATCTTGGTCTCGTAAAAAAACAAGGTCTTGCCGCCGCCACTCTGGTAGCTCAAAAGCTGAAGGGTGCATTTGCGTTGACAGATCAGGCGTGTTTTGAGCTTGGTGAATTTCTTGGATTTCGGATGGTACCGGTAAAGCAGCGAAAACCCTTCCGCAAAAAACTTGGGATCGCCTTTGTTGACAGGCAAAAAAAGAATGCTCTCATTTTTCAACCCGGTCGCATCAAAGCCCTCCAGATCCAAAAACTCGTCAGCGGCCAAAGTAACCTCGGTCCTATGAATCAAGCGAGCCCTGCCATCCGCGGCCCGTCGCGACTCGTCCCTCAGACTAAGGTAGTACTGATTGGCATCACCCTGCTTCCAGAGTTCAGCGCACAGCACCCGCTGTGAGCCGGTCCCGCCCCTCAGCCCCCTACACGAAATTTTCTCCAAGTGACTGGACTCAGAAGCCGCCGCAAGCAACAAAAATACAAGGAGTATGTGCATGACTTTGCATCCTATCACTGCCACAGGCCGCGCCAAGGCCAATCTACTGAAAGAATGGAACTATCGGCCAGACTTCGCCTTTTCTGATGGGCCTAAAAATGCTAGTGTCTTGCAATCTGAGGGGGCTCGGATGAGGAGCTTAGGATGAGGAGCTTAGGATGAAGAGCTTGCTGCGAAGTGGTTTTTTGTTGGTCTCCTTTTTGATCATTCCTGCTTGTGGAGATGGAGATGGCTGCCTTGAGGGTGCCCATCGGGTCTGTAGCTGCGATGAGAGTGACGAAGGTTTGCAGCAGTGTCAGGCGGACGGGACATGGGAAGCCTGCGACTGTAGCTGTCAGCCTCAGTGCAGCGGTCTTGACTGCGGCGATGACGGCTGTGGTGGAAGCTGTGGGGATTGCGACAACCCGCCGAGCGACCACTGCCTGGATGCGCGGCAGTTGATGACCTTTGATGTCACCGGTACTTGTGTTGAGGGCCGCTGTAATCATGAATCGCAAATCGAAGAGTGCCCCCATGGATGCGATGCGGGGGCATGCCTTGCGGATCCCTGTGATGCATTAGACTGCAGTCAGCCTCCAGGCCCCTGCCAGGCCCCGAATGGCCAATGCATTCGTGAACCGGATGCCCATTGCGAATTTTCCGACTTGCCGGACGGCAGCGCTTGTGATGATGGCCTGTGGTGCAACGGTGAAGAAGCCTGCCAGGCCGGCGGCTGTGAGGCGGGTACGCCGCCCTTGGACTGTAGCCACCTGGATGAGGTCTGTAACATGGGGTCTTGCGACGAGACCGGCCAGGATTGCTACTTGGTCCCCCGCCCCGACGGCACGAATTGCCAGGATTCGATTTTCTGCAACGGAGAAGAAAGCTGCCAGGACGGCATTTGCGCCGCGGAAGCGGTGGATTGTTCCGACTTCGACTCTTTCTGTGGTGTCGGGGAATGTGTAGAGGCCTGGAAGACCTGCGTGGCCATGCCCCAAAACGAAGGCGCCGACTGCGCGGACGAACTCTTTTGCAACGGTTCCGAATTTTGCCAAAGCGGTTATTGCATGGCCGAGCCGGTGCAATGCCCGACACCGGAGAACGCCTGTTTGCGGTCGGTTTGTGATGAAGCAAGTCTGGCTTGCGTCGAAGAGGATCGCCCGGACGGCAGCGCCTGCGACAACCGCGTTTTGTGTACCGAGGCCGACAGCTGCGTCCAGGGCGAATGCATCACCGGCGCGACCTCGCCCGACGGCACAAGTTGCCGTGATGAAAACCCCTGCACGATTGACGACACCTGCTCGGCGGGACAGTGCATGCCCGGCGAAACCATTTGTGACGGCATGGTCGTGATCCTCATGTACATGGACGGCGACAACAACCTGGAAAGCTACCTGGTCGCCGACTGGCACGAGATGGAAGCCGCCAACGTGGAAGACGTGCCCTGGTTGCGCGTCTTCGTGCTGATGGACAGGGCGGGACGCGGTGACACGGCCCTCTACGAGGTGCTCAACGGGCAAAGCCAACAGATCGCCGGCCCCGAACTGGGTCTGGCAGCCACCGGCATGGGCGAAGTCAACATGGGCTCAGGCGCCACGGTCACGGCCTTCATTCACGACGTAAAGAACCACGTGGGTGGTGATGCCGGTTACTACTTGATGCTTTCGGATCACGGCGATGGTTGGAGTCGCAGGTCTTTGACTCGGGGTCCGGAGGAGGCAATGGTCAAGGGATGTTGCTCTGATGACAGCAGCAACGGTGACATGCTTCGAAATGCTGAACTACAGCATGCCATTGAGGGAGAAGGCCTGTTGTTGGTCTCCTTCGATGCCTGCCTGATGGGCATGGCCGAGGTGGCTTACGAACTACGCAACGACGCCCTGGTCATGGTGGCCAGTCAGGAAACCGAACCCGGAGACGGCTGGGCCTTCACCCAGTTGCTCAGTCAATTCGGTGCCAGCGAGTCCCCGTCTCCCGAGGAGTTTGGCCGGATCGTGGTCGATACCTACATGGCCTCTTATGGCAGCGAATTCGATGAGCTGACCCAGGCCGTCTATGATCTTACGCGTATGGATGACCTGGCCGCGGCGGTGAACGCCGTGGCCCTGGAGCTGGAGACCCTGCCGCCTTCCGAATACTCCGGTCTCTGCACTTCCATGGATTGGTATGCTTGCTTCTGGGGCATGTGCCAACCCTTCACCGACCTGACCCATCTGATAAGCCGAGCCATGGACCTAGACAGTCGGGACAACGGCATCATTTACCAGACGGCTTTGGACCGCCTCAACGAAACCATTCTCTATGCACGCAACCGACGTGGCCACGGCAACGCCCATGGCATGAACGTCTACTTCCCCTGCAACCAGTCCTACTCGACGGCATACGGATCTCTGATGTGGTCGGTCGACACGCATTGGGACGACATGCTGCAGGCTCATTGAACGAGCTTCAAGCCCCCAACTTAGTCAATATCCCTCGAGCACGCTCGGCATAGGGGTCCCGCGGGTACTTCTCCACCAGATAGCGATAGAGCGCCACGCCCTGATCCTTGCGTCCAAGCTGCTCCGTGGCCAGGCGCGCCGCGGTGAAGATGGCCCGGGCGGCGAAGGGTCCTTCGGGCTCTCGCTCCGCGACTTCGCGGCAAAGCTGCGCGGCCTCCATGACGAGGCCGGAGCGGCCGAGCACGGCCGCCAGGGTGAGCTCGGCTTGAGCGTCCATTCCGCTGGGCAATCCTTTGGCTTTCAAGCGCGCCAGGAGGACCTGGGCAGACTGGCCGTCGCCAGCCTCCACGGCCTGCCTCAGACTGGCCTGGGCTTCCTCGCCCGCAGCCTCAGATACCGATTCATCCAGCTCGATGGGCTCGACCGGGGCCTGACTGGGCTCGTCAGTCACTAATTCAGCCACCGGCATCACGCCCGTGGGCATGGCGTTGGGCAACTCCGGCACCATCATGTCCTTGCTTCCCAAAAGCCCGAAGGCCTCCTCGTTTTGATAAATCATCCAACCCAACACAAAGGCTCCGGTCAAAGGCAAAACCAGGGTCAAAACTTCGTATACAAAGGGGATCAGCAGCGGCACTTCAATTCGCAGCAGGGTTACCCCCAACAAGCCCTTGAAGAGAACCTGAATCACGTGCAAAAGACCCCAAACCACCGCGGTCACGATATAATCGCGAGGAACGCGGAAAGCGATGAGGATCACATTGGCCGGGTTCAACATAGCGAACATGGATTCGGAAATCGCCGTGGTGATGATAGCGCCCGGCACATATAAAAACGACACCAGCAAGATAATGACCAGAAAAGGATCCTTCAGGAAATCCATAACCTCGGCATATTGCATGTTCGTGTTCCAGAGATAGATCAACACGGGCACCCAGAGAAAGGCCACCGCCAAAACGAACCGAATGCCGGTTAAGAGGACCTCCCCTATCTCCGCGAAATTGTCCCGCTCGGGCAAAGTCTCCTCCCCTAAAGAGGCCTGCCTGACAATCAAAAAATAGTAGCTGGCGAAAACAGCGACATAAACGAACAAGACAGCAATATTGAGGAACATGGTAATTCCTCCCAGCAAGGGCATGCGGCCCACCCATGCCAGGATGGCCAGAAAGCCCCCCAGCACAGCCAGCTGAGTAAGGCCACTCACTGAAAACATGCCCTTATAGAATGCCGGCAACATGCCCCAGTAAGACTTAATCTCCTTCTTCTCCATCAGCAATTCGGCCAAACCGCCACATTGAACGCATCGCACCAGTTTGGATCCAAACCGCTCATCCGGCGCGGCGCATGAAGGACACAAAAAACTTTGGCATTTGTTGCATCGCCAAGCAGCGCGAGCATTCCTATGCAAGGTGCAGGTGGTCATGCCGAATCCTCCAACAGGGCGGGCAGCAACTCGCCGGCCTTGCCATGCAAAGCCAGGTCCACGGCTCCCGACTGTGGGGTGGGGTCAAGATTGATCAACAGACTGCCACATCGTTTCCGGTCCACCAAATGAAGCAGGCCGGCCGCGGGATACACAAGCCCGCTGGTGCCCACGATCAGGAAAAGATCGGCCTGGACCAGGGCCTCTTCGGCCGCCATCATCACGTCAGCCGGCAGGGATTCCCCAAACCAAACCACCCCCGGCCTTTCCAGTTCACCACATGCTTCGCAACGCGGGGGAAGCGAGAAATCGTCATCCCAGACCATGCGCTCCCGTCCACATCCCGTGCAGCGGATCAAAAACATGTTGCCATGGATTTCCAACACGCGCCGCGAACCCGCCCGTCGATGCAAGCCATCCACATTCTGGGTGATCAGGGTAAAGTCATCGACCCGTTCCTCCAAGGCCACGAGGGCCAAATGGGCGGGGTTGGGTTCACAAGGGGCAACGATTTGCCGTCGGTAACGATACCACTCCCAAACCAGCAGCGGATCCCGCCCGAAAGCCTCCGGGGTCGCCAAATCCTCAGCCCGAAACTCGCGCCAAAGCCCGCCGGCACCGCGAAAGGTGGGCACGCCGCTCTCAGCGCTGATACCGGCCCCGCTCATGACCACCACTTGTCTGGCCGCGGCAAGCATCTCGCGCGCCTGCATCAAGTCTTTGTGTTCTCCCATTTAGAGCCGCCTCGTCATTCAAAAAACGATAGCCGGAGAATAACAAAGTCCTGCAACGGGCGCCATTCTTACAAAACTGCCGCCCCCCCCTCCCGGGCCTTCGGCCCGACCTCCCCCGCAAAAAAATCGCTACAGCGCGGATCGCTCAAACTCGCTCAGTCGCCGGATAAAACCCGATGTAGATCGCCAATGAAATTTTTTGCGTGGAAGGGGTCCACACGCACCCAAGCACCGGTAAAACGGGAACGCGCCTTGGCCTGGTTTTTCTTTTCGGACATGGCATCCCAAGTAAACTGCAATTCCTCGACCAGCTCGTCCCCGCGGCTCAGGCGCAGGGTGCAGAAAGACTTGGGCTCAGGCTGCACAACTTCATCCATATACTCAAGGCCGCGCATGCGTGACACATGCCTGACCCAAGCATCGATCTGTTCCGCTTCCGCTTCCGGGTCATCGGCGGCCACCCATCGACCATCCGACGCGTCCTGGCCCGCTTTCCGAACCAGCTTACGAGCACCGCGGGGACCACAGAGCACTTCGATTCGATCCAACTCCACAAGTGCCAAATCGAGCACCCTTCGCTCCATAAAACGAGGTGCCCTGAAATCCAACAAGTTCAATACCGCGCTGGAGAACAGAAAAACCTCAGCCGTCTCTTCATGCTGCAAGTAGGCAGATGCGCCCCCATAGCTCTGCCGACCAATCCGGAAAGCGACCTGCTTCCCTTTCGCCAGCATGCGGAGGTGCCCTCTCGGCTTATCCAGGCCATATTCAGAAAGCTTGGCGTCATCGACTTGACCCAGCTTGCGTTCCGCCCGCAAGGGCAGCAGCTTCTCCAGGCCCTTCTCGAACTCTCGGCTTGCTCGATAGGCCGATCGATACGATTTGGGTTTTTCATCAGCCGCATGGGTCTCGGGCACCGTCTTTTTCAAGGGAGGTTTTTCGCCCTCAACCACCAACCAAAACCCATCCGAAGTCTCCATCCGCCGCAGACTCAAGCGCCGTGAGGCCTTGATTTGAAACGACAGCTCACTCAGTTCCTGGGCCCCCCAATCCAAGATCACTTCTCCCGACTGAGGCTTCTCAGGCACCCCCGAATACACCCACCAAGCCGCAGCCGCAGCCAAAGCCAGCGCAATCGCATGCCCGATCAAACCACGATGCAAACTCATGGCGACCTCCTGCGCGATCGCCCCCGACCCCATCGGGTCGCAAAACCCAGGCCCAAAATGCCCAATGGCACGAAGAACACGGTTCCGTAAAACCAGAAAACATTTTCATCCCGACTGTGCAAGACCGGCACATCCTCCTCACGGGTTGTGGCACCACCGATCCGACGGCGGCCCATGAGCCACTTCAGTACATCGGCAAGAAGGTGATGGTTGCCCCCTGGGAAAAACAGGAAGGGGTCGGCAAAAACGTCGGCATCGGCGAAGACCACCACGCGCATTTCGTCATCCACCAGGATGGGCGCATCACCCTCCTTCACCGGCTGCTTGTCCGAGCTTTCGATCTTCTTTTGAACCGCCGCGGCCAGTGAGAACTCGCGCAAGGCTTCATTTGGACCCCGCTGCAAATCTCCGTCCGCGTCTGCCCAGCTGTTCTCCCTCGAACGAACCAAGAAATGTACCCGTTGCTTGCTGCCTTCAACCTTGCTCAAAGAGCCCGTGCTCGGAAACACGATGGCCAAATCTCGGCTGTACTTATTCACAAAACCCGTGGCGGCATGAGAAGAAAACTTGTTTGTGACGATGCTGGTCATGTCGGCTCGGGTTTTGGTGAAGGGAACGAAATACCGAGGGTGGGCCAATTTGACAGGCTCGAAGACAAGCCCCAAAGAGGCCAGCAGCTCGGCGCTGGGCAGCGCGCCGGATTCCGGGTCCAACATGATGAGCATGCGCCCGCCGCCAGCGAGGTATGTCTCCAAAGCCTGCAATTCACCCGGCACAAGCCTTTTGCGTGGGCCCGCCCAGACCACCAATGTCGCATCGGAAGGAACGGTCTCGGTCAAACCCTCCATGGCCCCCAGGGGTTTGACGCTCAGGTTTTTGCTCTCAAAATACTTCTTCAAAAGACTCAAGCGAGGTCGCAGGTCGCCCTCCCGCTTTTTGGCCCCCCGCTCTTCGTGACCGGTCAGCATGTAGACAGCCTGTCGATCGGTCGTCAATTTCAGTAAAGCCGTCTGAAACAAATCATCCAACTTGCGCAATTTGACTTTTGCCCGCTTGAGCTTCTCGCCCAATTCAATCTTCTGGCTGTTGCCGTCGCGCACCAGGACCACGGTCCCCGTCCGGGCCACACGATGTTCTTCCGCCAAATCCGGCTCCAGGGCCCTATCCACCGTCCTCATTTTCAAACGAGATCCCGCCTTGACCAGTGCATCGAAATAGCCACGAGCCTCCTCGAGCACCTGGTTCGTGTCAGGAAAAAACAAAAGCAACTCCAAGTCTGAATCCAAGCCCCCCACCATTTCCAAACTTGATTCGCTGGGTGCTGAAGTGCGGGAGTACGACAAATCGAAATACACATCCTTGCGGTCAACCACCGCATTGACCAAAAACAAGGTGCAGACAAAAAATCCCAGGCTCAAACCCGCGCCGACGGAAGCACGTATCCTGTTGTGCTCAATGCCCCGACCACGACCCATGGAGGCCAAACTCCACTGCAAAAACAAAAAGGGAACGAATCCTGCCACCAGGAGAATGGGCCAAGCAGCAGCCTGCCAACTCAGACCTCTGCCTGCTGCCGCCTGCCACAAGTCGGAAGACAGGGCGTAGAGCCCCAAGGCAAACAGCACCACCAGACTCAGCAGCGAAGCCAGGCCTTCCACGCGTCGCGCCTGATCCGCCGAGCGCAGCCAGGCCAAGGCCAGCACAAGAAAAGAGAGAAGACACAAGCCAGCCCCAAGGCCGCTCAAAGCCCACCGCAATGAGCCGGGCTCTCCGATCAAGCGCTCGCCGACGAAGACAAGAATCAGCCCCAAAGCCTGAGCCAACAAGGCATGGGGTCCATGAAGGCTTCCCAATCTCATCGCCATCGTCTTGACTCCAGCATGCGGGTGGCAGCCACCAGGAAGAAAGCCGTGACTGAGGCATAATAGACGATATCGCGCAGATGCACCTTGCCGCTCATAAACGAACGGAAGTGCATGTTATGCAAAGACAGATAAGAAAACACCCGGCTCAAAGGCGGCTGGGTTTCCTTGGCAAGCATCCACAAAAGCACCAAAGCCACCAGAATGCCGCCGGAAACAAAGGCCGCCACAATCTGGCTGCGGGCGACGGCCGAGCCGAAAACGCCGATCGCCAGACTGGCGGACCCCAAGAGCAGCAAGCCCAGGTAACCGGAAAACACATGACCCCAGGATATCTTGCCGTTGACCATGATCAGAAGCGGCATGTAAAGAGTGGCTAAAGTCAAAAACGACAGGAAAACCCAAGCGCCAAGAAACTTTCCCAATATTATCTGCCCGTCCCGAATCGGTGACGTCAGCAGAAGCACGGCGGTACCACTTTGTTGCTCTTCAGCCAAAAGCCGCATGGACACGAAGATGCTCGCCACCATGGTCGTGCCTGAAAGCACATAGAAAAACTCGTAGAGGACCTCGGCGGAGAGCTTTTCATCCGAGCCCAAGGCCCAAAGATTAAACAGCAGCCCATCCAAAGCCAAAACCAGGGCCACCACGATAAAACCCTGCGGACTGAACAAAGAGGCCTTCAGCTCTCGCCAGGCCAACAAGCCAACGCGACTCACGACCGTCCCTCCTCGTCACCGGTTAACTGCAGAAAAACGCTTTCCAAATCTCCGCCCGCGGCCTGAAGGCCCAAGAGATCGAGTCCAGCCTCAACCACCGCCTTGGCCACCAGGGAGCGCATGTCCTTTTCACTATGCAACTCCAGCTTCAGGCTTTCTGTCATTGATTCGAGCCAGTGAATTTCGAATTCGCCCCCCAATCCCTCCAAAACCAGCTCCAGCGCATTTCTGTCGCCAGCCACCTCCAGGACAAGACGGGCCTTGTCGATGAAGCGACCGACCAGCTCTTCTTCGCTTCCTTGGGCAGCCAAGCGCCCCCGATGCAGGACCAAAATGCGATCACAGGTCTGGCTTATCTCCGACAAAATGTGGCTGGACAAAAGAACAGTATGCTCGCCTGCCAGATGACGAATCAGAGCCCGCATCTCGACGATCTGGGCCGGATCCAAGCCCGCGATGGGCTCGTCCAACAGCAGGATGGGCGGTGCGTGTACGATGGCCTGGGCGATGCCCACCCGCTTCCTGTAACCGAAAGACAAGGTCTCAATGCGCTGACTCGCCACGTCATCGACATGACATTGCCCCATGACCTTTTTCACCTGTCCAATAGATTTGCGACGTGGCACACCGCGCAAGCGCGCAACAAAAAGCAGGAAATCCTCAACCCGCATCTCGCCGTACAGAGGCGGCACCTCCGGCAAATAGCCGATGCGTCCGCGTACCGCAAGCGGGTCAGCCTGGACCTCCAGCGAGTCCAAATGGGCCCGACCTCCACTGGGGGTCAAAAGGCAGCCCAGCATACGCAAGAGCGTGGTCTTCCCCGCGCCGTTCAGTCCCAAAAGACCGATGATCTCACCAGATTCAATCCTAAAAGATATGTCGTCTACAGCCCGGAAGTCGCCGTAGTTTTTGGTCAGGTGGCTCGCAATGATCATAGGCGCGATTTTTCATGTTTTGTTGAGTCTGTCAAGGGTGCTGGCCTCAAAGAAGTCCAATATCGCAAGATCCGAGGCCAGAAATCGTTTATCTGCTGTACCCAAAGATCGCCAAACGAGCCTCTTGCGAGGGGTGCAAGGCCCAAAAAAAACGGCCGGCCCCACAAGAGGGGACCGGCCGTCAAGATCATCTCAACAGAGCATCAGTGAGCGACCATCAAGCCCCAACTGTTGATGGTACCCGTATCCTGGGCGGCGTGATCGGCCACCTTCAAAGTCCAGGTGCCGGCCGAATCCTTGCCCACGAAATCCGGCAAATCGAAGCTTTTCTTGATGTCCGGCGCGGAGGAGCCGGAAGCTTCTTGCGCCAGGACAAAGATTCCGTCCGGGCCACTCAGTTCGATCTGAAGATCTCCACTGTAGCTGTGGCTGATGTCCACGGTCAGGCGCAGGCTCGAGATGCTGCCGCCCTCGCCCACCTGGATGGTGCTGGTCACGCCGGTTATGTCGTCATCCGGAATGGCCGTGGCCGTGTTGTTTTCGAAAACCGAAGGTCCGTTTTGCTCGCAGATCGGCAAATCAATGCATTCCGGATCCTGGCAATCGGTTTCGCCGTCTAAGTCGTTGTCGATTTGGTCGTCGCAGATTTCCGGGTCAATCTGAGTATCCGAATTGATCTGCAGACTCCAGGTATTCAAGGTGCCAACGTCGGGAGCGCCATGGTCGATGACCTTCAAGGTCCAAATCCCGATCGAGCGCTTGCCCGCGAAACCGTCCACTACATATGTGCGCTGCAGGTTGACGAAGGCCTCCACCCAAGGCTCGACGACCTGGACTTCCGTGCCGTCGGGACCTTGCAAACGAATTTCCAAGTCACCGGTGTAATCGTGGGTGATGTCGACGGAGATGGACAAGGCCAAAATTTCGGCATCCACCGGCACTTCAATGGTGCTGGTCGCGCCCTCGGGATCGTTGTCCGGGATGTACTCGGCCGTGTCGTTGACAAAGACCTGGGGACCGCTCTGGCATTGGGGTGCCTCGACGCAATCTGAGTCGTCGCAGTCCACGTCGCCGTCACGGTCGTTGTCCAGCTCGTCGCCGCAGATCTCGTCCGGCACTTCCACCTCAGGCACATCGGCTGCGTTGGCCGAAAGATCGCCATCTACGTAGTCATATGAGATCCAGCCGTAGCCGTCGCCTTCCGGGTTTTGAACACCAAAAGAACCAGTGCCCCAGCTGTTCTTGAAGAGGAAGAAACCTTTTTCCATGACCGGATTGCCGTCGGCGTCGACGATTTTCTTGCCTTCGGCGTCGCGCTTCTGGACTTCCAGATCATCGTCCCAGCCCACCAGCAAGAAACTATGACCAGCCCGTTTTTCCAGGCTCTTGGTCCTGTCGGTCGCGTTGGGGCTCAAGACGTAGCCCTTGCGCTTGTATTCGGAGCTTGTGGGCAAGCTGGAAGATCCGTGGTTCCAGGATTGGTAGAAAAACGTACCACCCACGATCACGCCCTGGCGCTTGTTGATCATGAAGGCCTTGATGCTGTCCGGACGAGAAGAGACCCAACGACTGCGCGGCAGCTTCCACTTCTGTGCGCTCATGGCCGAATCGGGCGGTGTGCCGTTGGTGTAGCACTTGGTGGGCTGGTCGTCTTCACCGGTGCATTCGGGATCATTCGAGCTGCTCCACCCGCTGGTTTCATAGGGCCAGTCTGCTTCAGCGACGATGCCGTACCGGTTGATCGCCTGCAAGTTGGACGAGGCATTGGAGCCTCCGGTGCGCGGGAAGGAACCCACCTCGGTCTTCACGGACCATTGCAGGTATTGCTCGCTGAAATCCTTGTCCGTGTAAGTACCTTCCGAGATGTACAGATGCTCCATCAAGGCCACCGTGGAAAAAATCGAGCAAACGCCCCGGCGACCCTGGCTCTTGACCGAAGATTGCAGCTCGGTCAACTCAACGAAGCGCTTGGGGACGATCTGGTCGGTTTTCTCGTCAATCATGTCGGCCTTATCGGGCGCGCCGTCCATCAAGACATCCAAATCGCTCAAGATCGCGTCTTCGCCATCGTCCGCGGTGTCGCCGCAACCAAACGCCGCCAAACCCAATGCCGCCAAGAACATCCACAACAGGCTTAATTTTCGCATAGTAAAAAGCCTCCTTAAATAATTGATTTTGGAGGGTGCATTATAGCCACAAGCCCCCTGACTTGTCACGTCTTTTCGCAGTGCGTCATCCAATGCTCCACTTGGTCGGACCCTCATGTTATGTAAGAAACATGCTCGAACTGATCTTCCTTGGCTCCGGCTCGCGAGGCAACGCCACCCTGATTCGCTGGGATCAGACCCGCTTACTCATAGACTGCGGTTTCACCGCCCGCGAGTTGAATCGCCGCCTCGCTGCCTTCGGCGAGCATTTGGACCGGGTACAAGCCATCTGCATCACCCACGAGCACAGCGATCACGTGGGGGGATTGCGCGGATTGGGGCAGCGCGAGGATCTGCAAATCTTCGGCACGTCCGGCACCCTGCCGGCCTTGCGCTTAGGCAAACGCAGCGAGGCCGAAAAAGTGCCCATCCAGCCAGGTCGTTCTTTTCGGGTGGGCCCGCTTGAGGTCATGGCTTTCTCCACCTCTCACGACGCCATAGACCCGGTGGGATACCGCATCACCCTGCCGGACGGCCGCCACTTGGGCCTGGCCACCGATCTGGGCATACCCAACGACGAGGCCGTGGAGGCCCTGTCCGGCTGCGAGCTCATCGGGATCGAGTCCAACCACGATCCGGACATGCTTGAGCATGGCCCCTACCCCTGGATCCTCAAGCGGCGCATCCGATCAAACAAAGGCCACCTCTCCAACCCCACCACGGCCGCCCTGTTGCCGCGCATCGCGGGCGACCGCCTGGAACAACTTTTCGCCATGCACCTGTCCGAGACCAACAACAAGCCGGAGTTGGCCCGGCAAGCGCTGCAAAAAAGTCTCGATCGCCTGGGGCTAAAGACCGGCTTGCGCATCATCGATCAGCACCAAGCCTCAAGCTATGGCAGGGGCTCGGGCCAAATGAAATTGCTATAATTATTGGTTTTGCGGCCAGTTGCCATCCACTGGATTCCAGACAAAAACGAAGAAAAGGACCATGCTCGCCGTCGTGGCCAGGGCCGAAGCCGTCAAGGCCACCCATCTGTTTGCGTTGGTCTCATCCCGGGCTTCCACGTCGATGATCGCTTCCGCAGGCACATCCACCACACATCCCGGGCCCAAATTGCAATCCTGAAGCTGGAACCGCAGGCTGTCCATCCCCCAACGCAGCACCGTTCCCTCCGCGGCCCCGGGTCCAAGCATCCGCGGCAAGCGAACGCCATCACCGTCGTCGACCACGATGCAGCGGTCCAGGTGCAACCGGACCGACAAAGGGGGCGTACGATCCGGATCGGTGGGCGGCAAGGTGCCGAGAGAGACAAACTGGCTGCAGCCCGATGCGGGCAGCAGAATAATGAGTAAAATGGCCAGACTTCGCTGCATGACGGCCATCCTACTCACTCTTTGGCCTTAAGACGAGCTTCATTTGCCGATGGGGGATGCCGGCGTCGTCAAAAACAGGTCCCTCGGCTCTGAATCCGAAACGGGCATAAAACCCGATGGCCTGCGTTTGGGCGTCTAAGACAAGTCCTTCACATGCCGCGGATCGGGCCCGCTCTATTGCGGCCGACAGAAGAGCGGACCCCACTCCCCTTCCCCGCCATGGCCGCAACACCGCCATCCGTCCAATTTGTAGCCAGCCATCCCGCAGAGACCAAAGTCGAGCACAGGCAACAGGATGCCCGTCTTGATCTTCACAAAGCAGATGCAAGCTGCCTTCGTCTCGACCGTCCCACTCTTCTTCCGGCGGCACATTTTGCTCATCGATGAAAACGACCTGTCGCACCAGCCGCAAGGCATGCTCATCGGTTGCCCAGGAAGCCTGGCGTGTTCGAAAATTCGATTCCATACTTTACACCAGAGGAAAAACGAGGAAAACAGCAAGATCCCACAAAGTATGACTCAGCACGTTGAGCCAAAGCGAACGGAATCGCCAGTACAACAGCCCCCAGAAAACGCCGCAGACACCAGCGGCGAGCACCAGCATCGGGTTGAGGCTTGCGACATGCATGCCTGTATAGAGAGTCGTGGCCAAAACCAAACCCAGCCATGGGCCATGGGCTTCGGCCAAGCGCCTTTGTAAAAAAGCCCGCCAAAAAAGCTCTTCGGCGGGTCCGATGATCAAAGCAACCAACAAACCCATGCGCCAAACGCCGGCACCTTCCTTCAGGCCGTAAACCTGGTCGATGCCGGCGCCGGCAAAATCAAAAAGCTGCCGGGAAAAAAGATTGCCAAGCCAAAACACGGCGTAGAGCAGGGCCGCACTGCCCATGCCCAGCAAAATTTTCCACCACAAGCCGCGACTCGCATCGAGCAGAAATCCCCGTCGCCAGTCCGCATCAATCCAGGCCACCAGCAACATCAACAGGGAGGCATTGCCGGCCATCCACCACCAAAAATCGAAAGGCCCAAGGGTCTTCAATACAAAGACCGGCAGAAACAGGGCCAAGGCCAGCGCGGCCATGGCCCATGTGATGCGAGCCTGGTGCTTCACCTGCATTCCACTGGCCCTAGCACTAGAAGTGCCTCTAACCAACAAGCGGCTGCAAGCCGATGCCGGCAATGTAGAGAAGACCAAAGATCAAGCTGAGCTGGGCCACGGCACCGTCCAGAGCGAGGAAATCCATCGGCTTGGCAGGTGCCCGGCGCAACATCCCACGCCTCATCAAACTCACGGCCAAGGGCAAAGCCAGAAGACTGAGTAGAGCGAGCCAAGGCATACGCGGCTCAAGCCCATCCAGCCAGCTCAAAGCCACCCAGGCTGCAACAAAGACAAAAGGGAAAAACAACAAGAAAGCAAAATAGACCACCGATGCCCGGTCACCCAGGCTGTTGGCCAAAGTATGGATACCCCCCTCGACATCCGAGGGGATGTCTCGCCAGTTGTTGGCATGCAGAATGGCAGCTATCAGGAGCCCGATGGGCACCGACCAGAGAACCGGCAACCAGGAAACCTGACCTGTCTGGCAAGTCCAGGCCCCCAAGGAACCCAGCAGGCCGCAGCTTGAAAAAACCGCCAAATCACCCAGTGCGTAATGCTTCAGAGGCCAGGGGCCCAGGCTGTACAGCACACCCAGCAAGATGCCCGCCGCGCCGATGAACAAAAGCGACCAACCCACCAACCAGACCAAGTAGAGTCCGATCAGAATGCCCGAGGCCAGCAAAAACCAACCCGCCATCAGGGCCTGCCTTGGCTCGATCCATCCACGCACCACGGCCCCGCTGACCGGGTTGACTCTTTTATCCAAGCCCTTCTTGAAATCAGCCGCGTCGTTTAGCAGGTTGGCGGCGGTATGCAAAACCGCCATGCCCAACAGCGCCAGAACAAAGCGCAGCCAGTCCAGTTCGGCCCCGGCCATGCTTACCGCAAGCACGGTGCCGAAAATCACAGGCACGGCCGAGGCGGGTATGGCGAAAACTCGACAGGCCACCCACCAACAACGAAGGGTCGAAGGTTTTTCCTGATTATCCATGTGCATGGTTCTGCCCAGCGCCAGGGCCGAGGTCAAGATTCATTTTCTTCTTCCGGGTAGTATTTCTCGAGACATACCGGGCAAAGCGAATGACTTAGTTTCGCCTCCGAATGCTCCACTAAATACTGCTCAAGCTTGGTCCAGGAGTCCTGGTCATCACGAATTCGATGGCAGTGCATGCAAATGGGGAGGATGCCTTGCAGGGTGTTAATATGTGCCATGGCTTCGCTCAGTTCAGCCACCCGATCCGCCAGGACGGTTTGTAGCTCGATGACGCGACGACCCACAGCCAGTCGGGCCTTCAGTTCGGATGCGTTAAAAGGCTTGACCAAATAATCGTCGGCACCGGCCTCCAGACCGGCCACCACGTCATCTTTCTGCCCCAGGGCAGTCAACAAGATCACCCAGCGGGGACGATCATCTTCCAGGGCCCGCAGCCGACGGCATATCTCCGGGCCGTCCAGGCCGGGCATCATCCAGTCCAAGACGAGCAACTGTGGCGCGTCGGCGACCTGCAGCGCTTGCCAGGCCTCCACTCCGTCTTCGGTGACTTGCACTTCAAAGCCCCACTTGCTCAGCATGGATCGCAGAAGCGTTCTCGAGGTGCGATCATCCTCGGCTATCAACACGCGATTCGTCATGGGCATGCTCCGTTATTCGCTTTCAACAGATTTCAATAAGCCTTTTTCGCCCAACAGACCGTGCAGGCTGTCCAAATCATCATCCAGTCTTCGGACCTCCACCATGGCCCGGTCCAAGGCCCCCGACTGGGCATGGCTCTCAATTCTGGCCGCCCGCTCCGTCAACTGCTGTGCAGCCACCGAACCCGCGGCGCTTTTCAAAGAATGAGCCTGTCGGCGAAGGACCTCCAAATCCCCAAGCGCCGCACTCTTACTGATCTGGCGAAGCTGAGCAGGGGCCTCTTCCATGAAAACGGCCAAAATCTCCATCAGCAGGTCCCGATCACCCTCCACTCGACTCAGGGCCGACCTTTCGTCGAAGATTTCTCCGCTTACGGACTGGGGGGCGATCAGCATGTCCTTGACCGAATCGACCGACCCAAGCCAGCGCTGCAAGGTGTCGAACAAAGCCTGCGGTTCGATGGGTTTGGAGATGTAATCGTTCATGCCCACAGCCAAGAAGCGCTCTTTGTGGCCGCCCAGGCTATGGGCCGTCATGGCCAAAATGGGCACCTCGGCCTTGTCCTGACCTGCATCCCCCGCCCGAATGCGCTGGGTGGCCTCCATGCCGTTGAGTACCGGCATTTCCACGTCCATCAGGACCAGGTCATAAGACCCCTGGCGCAAGGCATCCAGGGCCTCCTGGCCATCAGAGACCATAGTGACTTGATAGCCATGCTTCTCTAAGAGCTTCTTGGCCACCAACTGGTTTGTTGGGTTGTCTTCGGCCACAAGCAGCGAAAGTCCCGTCTCTTGAGGTGCCGGCTGGGCTACTTTCGCCGCCTTCTGCGCACGAACCCGCTCAGTCTGCCCATGCAAAAAACGCAGCAGTTGCTCTCGGCGCAAAGGCAGGGTCAGCACCTCGGGCATGCCCTTCTCCCCGGCATGACGACATTCCTCTTCAGGGCTGCTGATCGCCCGAAACATGCCCCAGCGCTCCTCGGGCCCGGCGCCATCCCGCGCCGCGCCGACCTCATCACATTGTTCACCGACAAAAACCGGATCGACAAGAACCACCTGGTGAGGGGCCTTGGTCTCTCGCTTCGCCACCAGCTCGACGGCACCTGCTTCAGGGGTCTGAGCCCAGTGGCAAAGACAGTCCCAGGCCTTGAGCAGACGACTCAGGTCTTTCAGCTTCTCGCCCTTTTCAGCCAACAAGAGAACGCGGGTGCCGGACAAGCCGACCTCCCCAGCCTCGGACTCGCCTTCTTTTAACAAGGGAAGCGTAAGCCTGAAGAGAGTGCCTCGCCCTTCTTCACTCTCTACTTCGATGACCCCATCCATCATGCCAGCCAACTGCCGACTGATGGCCAGGCCCAAGCCGGTGCCGCCGTACTTCCGAGTGGTGGAGGCATCTGCCTGGGTAAAAGCCTCGAAGAGCTTTTCCACCTTGTCCGCGGCTATGCCGATGCCTGTGTCTTCAATTTCGAAACGCAGTCGAATCTGGTGAGATGTCTCCTGCTCCTTGCTCACGGACAAAGACACGGAACCCGACCGAGTGAACTTAATGGCGTTGCCCAAAAGATTGGTCACGATCTGTCTCAACCGCACCGGATCTCCCCGAAAATGAATGGGCACCCCCTCATCGATTTGGCACAAATACGAAAGGCCCTTCAGCTCAGCTTGCACCGCCATGACTTGATTCAATTCCTCCAATAAATCGTGGAGGTCGAATGCCACGCTCTCGATCTCCAATCGCCCGGCCTCGATCTTGGACACGTCCAGGATGTCGTTGATGATCTGCAGCAGAGCGCGCCCGCTGCTCTGCACGGCCTCGGCGAATTGGAATTGCTCGGGTTCAAGCGTCGTGTCCAGGAGCAAACCGGTCATGCCCAGGATACCGTTCAAGGGCGTACGCACCTCGTGGCTCATGTTGGCCAAAAAGGTGCTTTTGGCCGCGGTGGCCCGCTCGGCATCCAGACGTGCCTGGTCCAGCTCGTCGTTTTTGATCCCCAACTCCTTGGCCAGCAGGCCCAATTTCTTGGCGTTCTGCTCAGCCTGTCGGCGCGACCAATCCGCGTCCCTCATCAAGTTGAGGCTGGCCCGGCGTTGCCGGTCCAACTCGACCACCTTCTCGTCTACGGCATGCCGGGAGGCCTCCAGCTCCTTGTTCCGCAAATTGAGCAAATTGATAGCGCTGGACGCCTCCTCCAAAGAAGCCTGCGTCTCTTCGCGGCCCACCATCAGCTCAATGCTGCGATCGCCGTCGGCGAAATCCTCCAACTCGTAATACGCCATGTCCTCCGCGCCCTGCACATCCGGGTTGCCCAGAAAGACGAAACCATCCTCACAGCCCAGCCAACGCCCTCGCAAGGCCAGGGGTTCGGGAGAAATCAGAAGACTCACCCGGTGAATGAGCCCTTGAGTAGATCGCAGCGATTCCAAACTGGGTTTGCCACAGATCTCGCATTCAATCATCGTATCCAAATGGCGCTTTGACCAATCAGGAATCCGCCTGGCGATGGAGGGGCTGACGCGGAGCAGTCGAAGATTTTCATCCACGCGAGCCACAAAAGCCACGACTTTCAGCAGGTCATCAAAATGAAGCGTCAATCTTTCGGGCATGCCGCTCAAGGAAACCTCACCAGCATGTCGCAAGAAGATGCACCGTCCAACATGCAAGATTGGATTTCCACTTTCAGCTCCTGATCAAAAACGTCACCCACGCCAAAGATCAAACCCTCCAGCACCCCACAAAGCCTTCTTTCTGATCGGTAACGCATGAGCAAAGCACCATCCTGCCGTTCTTCATACTCGAAGCGAGGCGGATTGGCCTTGGCCACGCTACGAGTCACCAACTCGTGCACCTTGTTCATGTTGCGAAGGAACACCCTCGGGCTCGCACCCGCCAACTTGAAGAACGTGGGATACCTCTCTTTCATGGTATGGGGCACGATCCAGCGCCCGTACGCGATCATGGTCTCACGCTCACCCAGGCCCAATTCCTCGGCGATGACCCGAACCAGGTCCAAAGTCATCTTGTCCGGATAGTCCAGACTGACCGCGAAAAAAGGCTCATCGATTCCGGCCTTCCTTTTCACCTGCTCCCAGACCCCTTCCCCTTGCAAGGCCAAGACCATCTCCTCGATGCCTTTGTTGATGAGTCCCTTCATTTCCCTCCCCTATTCCACGATATCGTAAAGTTTCGTACGCCCCAACTCGGCCAGCAAGTCGTTGACCTCGCTTTTGAGTTCGATCATCCGCAGTTCGCGGTTCACGGCGATTGAGTTAAACTGGGTCAACTCCGCCATGCGCTTGTCGAGCTCATGCTCCGTTTTTCGTCGCAGGGTCACGTCTTCCCCCGCGCCCAGGGTGCCCAGCGGCCGGCCCTCGTCGTCGGTGAGCAGCCGGTTCTGCCAGGCGATCAAACGCTCTTCTCCCCGGCTGTTCAGCACCGAGTTTTCAAAATAATCCAAGCCATCCAGCTCGCCTCGCATGATCGACGAAAAGGCTCGGCGAACCTCTTCGCGCTGGGCCTCGGGAACAAACATGAACCAGTCCTGCCCGACCAGCTCAGACTCGTTTTGGCCCAGGATCTCGGCCCCCTGGCGGTTGATCATACTGATTCGTCCCTGAGGGTCCAACGCAACCACAATCACATTCACCAAATCCAGGTAGTTCTGCGCACGATCTCTCTCTTGCTCCATGACCTTCCGGGCCTGCTCCAATTCGCTCAGGTCCTGAAAGACCTCGACCAGACAGTTACGCCCCCCCAATTCCACCTGGATGACGGTCTTTAAAACCTGCACTTCAGTGCCGGTGGCGGTCACCAGACAACGCTCAGCTCGATCCAACGACTCGCCC
>JAFCZJ010000200.1 GCA_019314375.1 Deltaproteobacteria bacterium
GACGGGGTCCAGGCCATCGCAGTTCTGATCGATGCCGTCGCCACAAATTTCTTCGGCTTCCGGGAACATGTCCGGGGCGTTGGTCGCATCACAGCCGATGGCCGATTCGCTGCCGGAGTCGCAGCAGTCGGTGCCTGAGAAACACTCGGCGTCGATGGCAAATACTCCGTCGCCGTCTTCGTCCGAGCAATTTTCGCAAAGGACCTCCAAGGTGAAGGGGCCAAGGGCCGTGCCGGAATACCCATCGGCCGAAAAATAGTAGGACTCGCCACCGGAGCCGGCAAACACCACGGTCTCCGGATTACCCGTGTCGCTGCCGTCTATGCAGACCGTGTCGTCGCAATCCGAACCCGTGCTGGGCAAGACGGCCAGGGATGCATCGAAGGAGGGATCGGGTGTCATGATGACAGTGACCAGGGCGTCTGTGGTCAGATCGAGGCGAAAGAACTGCTCGGGTCCGAGGGCGCGGAAACCCGTGCAGTCGTTTGGGTACCCGGGATCGCCAAAGTCATTGGATCCGCTGGAGTTGTCTCCGTTGTATGTCTGGTTGCATTCGACCAGGGTGGCCGGTTCGCAGGTTTGTGACCAGGCTGCTGCCGGCAACAGGGTCAAGGCCAAAAATACGCATAGAATCAACTTGATCGGCTTCACGGGACACCCTCCAATTTGAGTCCCGCCATCCTAGCGAGAAGGTTGATTTCTGTCAAACCGCGGGAAATAGGGCTCAAAAAAATCCCCGCCCTCTTTCGAGGACGGGGAATGTGGATCGGATGGGGTGTCGAGTCAGACTTTAATCATCAATCATCTCGACGCCGCAAGGCGGCCCAGCCCAACATGAGCAGCATGAATCCGCCGGTGAGCGGGGTGGGATCCATGGTGGAACAATCACAACCCATACCACCCTGGAAGCAGACATCGTTTTCGTCCACTTGCCCGTCACAGTTGTTGTCCACGTTGTCGCAGATTTCGAGGGAGTCGGGGCCGACATTTGGGTCGGAGTCGTTGCAGTCCGTGCCACCGCAGGTGATGTCTGCCGCCCCGTCCTTGTCCGCGTCGACGCATTCTCCACAGGTTTCTTCAATGGCGCCGTCGCAGTTTTCATCCACGTCGTTGCCGCAGATTTCGGTGGCACCGGGGTGGATGGCCGGATCGGAGTCGTTGCAGTCGGCGGCATCTCCGCAGGTCTTGAAGCCGTCGCCGTCTGCGTCGAAGCCCTCATCGATGTTCGAATCACAGTCATCATCGATGCCGTTGCATAGTTCTTCGGCACCCGGGTAGATGTTGCCGTTGGTGTCATCGCAGTCGTTGCCGCCGCAAGTCGCATCGGCCCGGCCGTCTCCATCTGCGTCAGCGCAGGTGCTGGAACAAAGCCAGCTGTCCTCGCCCTCGATGCAGGCTTCGAGGCGGGCACAGATGTTGCCGCAGGCACCACAATTGTCGCTGGTGTCCAGCGTGGTTTCGCAGCCGTTGGTCGCGTTTTGATCGCAGTCACCGAAATTGCCACGACAGGAGTCCCAGGTGCACTGGCCCGTTTCGCAAGCCATGCCGGAGACATTTTCAAAACCGGCGTCTCTGCAAGAGGAGCCGCAGGCGCCACAGTTGTTGGTGTCCTCGGGCATTTCACAGCCGTCGTTGCGGGCGTCGTTGCAGTCGAGGAAGCCCGGCTGGCAATTGAGATAGTCGCAGGCACCCAGGGCGCAAATGCTGTCGGCCACGTTGACCAGATAGTCGGCGCAGTCATAGTCGCAGGCGCCGCAGTTGGTCAGGCTTTCGGCCAGCTCGCAGCCGTTCGAGCGGTTGGCGTCGCAGTCCAAAAAGCCGACCGCGCAAGTGTCGTAGTCACAAAGGCTCATGTTGCAAAGGGCGTTTTCCACGCCGCTCGCATTTACGTTGCAGTCGGTGCTGCAGTTGCCGCAGTGGGAAGGATCGGAGGTCAGATCCGTGCAGTCCGTATCGCACAAGGAGTTGGCTGTACCCGAGCAATCCTGATCGATTTCGTCACCGCAGACATCCTCGGCGTCGGGGTTGATGGCCGGGTCGTCATCATCGCAGTCATCGCCCGAGGGGCAGTAGTCGGCGTCATAAACGTTGAAGCCATCGCCGTCGCCATCCGTGCAGATTTCGCCGCAGCTCACGTCCAGGGTAAACGTCCCCTCGTTCGAGGAACCATATCCATCGACCACGATGTAGTAGTTGCCAGGCTGCAGGAAGGTTTCGATAATCTCCGGGTAGACCACGGTGTCATGTACCGCAAGGCAGCCGGTTGCCGGATCGCAGGCACCCGTATCTTCCACGAGGGCCAGGACTGAATCAAAGGTGCTGGTCAGGGTGATGGTTACCGGTGTGGCATCGGTGACGGTGAAGGCGTAGGTCAGTTCCGGACTGGCATAGGAGCCGAACGACGAGCCCGAGGCGCAGTCATCCCAGCTATCGATCAGTTCCAAGGCGTCGACGCCGCTGGTGTCGCCGTCTACGCTTTCGTCGCAGGCGATGGTGCGCGTGTCGGGATAGCAATACTGGCAAACCGCGTCGCCGTCGGCGCAGTCGTTATCCAGGTTGTCTTCGCAGATTTCATCAGCGCCTGGGTTGATGGTCGGGTCGGTATCATCGCAATCGTCGCCCGCGGGGCATTCGGTTTCGTCGTAGGCAGAGAAGCCGTCGCCGTCCGCATCAAGGCAGGTGTAGCAGTCCACGGTCAATTCGTAGGTGCCCTCGTTGGAGCCATAGCCGTCGGCGATGACGTAATATGTAGCGGCAAGGCCCGCGGGGATGTTCACACTTTCCTCGCCGAAGCCGTCAGAGCAACCCACTGGGTTCTCAAGATCGCAATCATCACCGGCCGTGTTTTCGCGGAAGACCAACAGGCTCGCATCATCATGGCTCACCTCGGTCATGGTCACCGTGGCCGAGGTGTTGTCGTTAAGTTGCAGCAGATACTCAACATCGGGTCCTGCGGCGTCAAAGAACAGGCACCAATTTACGGTGCTTCCTTCATATACATCGTTTACCTGGCCGACGGTGTCGCCCGAGATGGGATAGCTTGTGTTGCAAGTCAAGACCAGCAGATTGTTCGGATCGGGCACACAGGTTTGCGACGTGGCGGTCGCGGGCAACAAGGTTAGTGCCAATAGAGCAGCAAAAATTGGTGCGAAGCGTTTCATCCCTGGCCTCCTCTCCGTCCGGGCTTTGGACGGAATGCGGATATTGATTACACGAGAAGCCGGGTTGCCCCGGCTTTTGGAAACGCGGAAAGGGCTTGACGCCGACCCCCGGGGTGCCTATAAAATAGAGGTATCCGGGGGGATCGAAATAACAAGAAGAAGAGCAGGTGCAAAAAAATGGGCTACGATAGGCCTAGTTGGAAAGACATTGACCGTCAGCGAGACGGCTCAAGCGGGCGACGAAAAGGAAAAGACAAAAAAGAACAGGGTTTGCAGCAACACTCGACTCGCTACGACAAATACAAGCGGGATTTGGATCGCTTGTTCGACCAGGGTCTGGCCGGGGAGCTGTTGAAAAAAACGGCCCCGGACGAAGAGCCCGAAGTAGAGCTCAAGAAAGAATCCAAAAAGAGCAAGGGCCCGGAGACCACGCGACGGAGAAACAACGAGCGCATCCCTCGAAATCCAGCCAAGTCGGCCTCGCGGCTCAAGTTCATCCGCGCGGTTGTGGATGCGGCGGATACGGAGAGCCTGATCAACAGCCTGGACGCTCTGGTGGCCGACTTTGGCCTGCCGGATGATCTGGAGGTTTTGATGCGGGTGCTTGAGCACACGGACGAGGCGCTGATTCTTAGGGCCGTGGCCAAGATCGATGAGCTACGTCAAGGCGCCAAGCGGATACCCAGAAAAGCTTCAAGCAAAGAACGACTTCGTTTTATTGGCCAAACGGCGGCCAGCGGAGAACTGAGAAAAGTGGCCACCGCCCTGGAAGAGCAGCTTTAGTTTACTCAATCAAATCCTGCATAGTGCCCGTCTTTAGCCAATATGACATCTTGGGAGGGTGCAGCTTTAGTTTACTCAATCAAATCCTGCATAGTGCCCGTCTTTAGCCAATATGACATCTTGGGAGGGTGCAGCTTTAATCCATCAACTTTTCCATGGTGTCTTCGGTCCGGGCCAAGCCGATTTTGGCCACCACTTCCTTGACCTTCGGGTAGTCGTCCAAAATTGCCAATACGGCTTGTTTGGGGATGCGCAGGCAGGCCAATGCACCGTGGGCGGTGACGGTGGCCGAGCGGGGTTGTGTGGTGATGACGGCCATCTCGCCGAAGAAGGCACCGTCCGTCAGTTCGGCCACCGCTTTCTGTTCGCCCATGTCATCTGCCGAGATGGCGGCAATGCCGGAAATGATGATGTACAGGGCATCACCCGGTTCGCCCTCGCGGACCACCACCCCGCCATCTTCATAGTTTTTTGCTTCGGCTGAGTCCAAGAGCCGCTTGCGACCATCCGTATCCAGCATGCGCAGGAATCGGGCGTTGGCGAAGAACCTCAGTGTGTCTTCAAGACTGGACATGCGGACCTCCTGGGGGATTTCTATCAGGCATGGTGGCACAGGGACCCGAGGGCGTCAATTTCGTAAAGAATGGGATGCCCGCATACCCCACCAGCCGATTAAGAGACCAATGGCTGTGCCGATGAGCTTACGAAGCCGGCGCGCGACCTCCATGGACAAGCCCAGCAGCGGATCCAAATGCAAGAGCTGGAAGAGCAAAGCGCTGCCGCTTTCGGCAACGCCGATCTGGCTTGGCACGAAGGTCATCACCCAGGCGATGAGTTGAGAGGCCGTTTGGGTCACCAGAGCCAGAAGCAAAATCCAGGTCGGGCTTTTGTCCGGCATTAAGGCCAGAAGCAAGACCCAGACCTCGGCCACTTGCATCAAGCGGACGCCCACCAACAAGGCCAAGGCCAGGCAGAAACGCCCGGGCCGTCGACGCGGAAAGCTTTGGATGCGCAGGTCGACCGCTTTTGCTTTGGCCAGCAGGTTGGCGGGATCCTTGATGCGCACAAAGGGAAGTCGCCCGGCCAAGCGTACGACCTTGTCGGCGGCACCGAAGCGTAGCAGGGCGAGCATGCCGATCACCGGTAGGAAGAACAGACAGGCCACGCCGAACAAGCTCCACATGACTTCGCTGGACAGATCCAGCAAGGCCAGGCAGGCCAGCGGGGCGATCATGGTGAAAAGTTGGGTGATCAGGGTGGCCAAGAAGTTGAAAGAAATCAGGGAGGCGACCAGCTCCTGACCATCGATGCGCCCCTTCATCATGGTGCCCTTGAAGACCTCGCCCAAAGATGCGGTGGGGGTGATCGTGTTGATGGCATGGCCGGCCCACAAGGCCGCCACGAAGTGATGAAAGCGAGCGCGGCTGGCCGCCGGATCGGTCATACTCCACCAGGCCGCGCTGGAGCCAAGCACCGCCAGGACGTAACATCCGAAGGCGGCCAAGAACAAGGGCCCGATGCGCAAAAGTTGCTGGCCGATTTCGGTCATGTCCATGCGCAGCAGCACGCCGATCAGAAGACCCAAGCCCAGAAGCAGAAAGGCGATGTTGGCGATGCGCGCACTGCGCTTGTTCATGTGCGCACCCCGTGAGGGTGGGTGGGGGATAACAGTCCTTTCAGGCGGAAAATGAAGTTAGCGGCCCGGAGGCTGCAAACCAGACCAAAGGCCAACAGTCCGATTTGGGATAAGGGCAAAAGATATCCGATGAGCGGAAACACGCAGTATCCGTGGTAGGCGCTCAAGTGTCCGGTAAGCACCCGAACATGATAAAAAGGCTGGTGGGCCTTGGTGCCCTGCTCGTCCAAAACGAATTCGTAGAAAAGCTCTCCGCTGCGGTTGGCGCACGTGGCCGAGGCGGCCATCAGGTTGTTGCCTAGCTCGATGAGTAATAAGCCGACCAGCAAGGCGAGGGGCACCAATTGCTCTTCATACAGGCGTAAGGCGAAGACGCCATACAGCAGGAAACGACAGGTTGGGTCCACGACAAAGGAATCCAGTGTTTTGCGCAGACGCATTTTTTTCCGCGGGCGCTTTTCTGGGGGCAAGGGATCGACCACGTAGCCCTGGGCCACGCCATCCGCCACGTCGGCGGAGGCGACCAAGAAGGAGCAAAAGACGCCGGCCCAAAGCAGCCCTTGGTGATGAAGGTAGGCACCCAGGAGGGCAAAGGGAAGCGCCACCAGGGGGGTGAGATGAAATGGAAAACGCATGACATGGTAAAGCCGACCCATCACGCCACCCACCGCCGCCCGAAGCAAAAGGGGCCAGCGCAAACCCACCGTTCCCGGGGGGCCGGATATCATGATGGAACCATCCACGGCAAAACGCACACTTTCACGCAGAGCACGACCGAGCATGACGAATCCCTTCGTTCAAGATCAGGCCGGCTCGAGCCAGGCGAAAACGACGGCGCCTATAGCCTATACGGGTTTGCAAAACACGCGCCAGATTGAAGTTGTTTCGCAAGGAGATGAGATTGTTTGGGTTTATCTGTTTCGGAGATCTGTCGAATGAGGTCTCAAGTTCACGCCCCGTGAACAGGAATCACGCATCGTGGGGTCTCAGTCGTCATCCATCGTACAGCGGAAGGCCAAGTCGGCGCTGGGGTCCGATGGATCCGCGTCGCCTTCGGCGAGTTTCAGCAGGAAGCGGGCGTCCCGCACGCGACCTCTCATGGCATAGGCTTTAGACAGCATGCGCAGGGTGGCGGCCCTGGGGCCTGCCTTGATGTGGATCTCTTGCAATGCTTGGGCGGCTCGCAGGCCCTGTCCTTGGAGCAGGGCCGCTTTGGCCAGGATGAAACGCAGGCTGAAGCCGTCACGGGCCGTATGCACCAGGGCTCTGTCGATCCGAAGCCCCTGTTCGCAGGCAGAGGCGGCGTGGGCGTATCGACCGGCCTGGGCTTCCGCATAGGCCAGGTTATTCCAGCACTCGGCGCATCGAGGCTCATTCCGCGCGGCCTGTCCGAAAAGATGACGCTCGTCAGACCAGATCCTGGCGTCGATAGACGAGATGACGCCGGCTGCGAATAGGCCGACTATCGCAAGCAGCGCCAAGCCGGCTCGTGCCAAGCGAAGCGTTTGCAGTCGCTGGAGGGACCAGAACAGGCCTGCCACCATGCAGCCCTGGCTGAACAGGGCGGGTAAATACAGATAGCGATCTCCCCGGGGGTGAATCAGGGTGATGAGTTGAGAAACGGGCAGGATGGCCGCAAGCCAAGCCAGGGCGGCGAAGCCAATCGCGGGGGCCTCGCGACGCAGGCGCCAGCCCACCAGCAGCCACAGGCCGAAGGCTGTCGGACCCAGGAGACCGAGCAGACTCGGCCCTGTCAGGATGGGAATCGTGTCGGCAACACCGGTGCCGAGTGGCAGGAAACTCTGCAAGAGATTGCGACCGAAGAGGTCCAGACCGGTCCACAGGCCAATACCACTTCGCCCCAGCAGCAGGGCCATGTCCAGATCGGCCACAACGCTGAGGCGAAAAACCAGAGCCAGTCCACCCGCCAGCAAGGGCAAGCCGGCCTCTCGCGCAAACTGCCTCAGCGGGCCTCGATCGGCGGGTCGGTCCCGCGGCAAGCACAAGGCCACAAGCCAAGCCAAACCCACAGCCACCATGCCGCTTTCTTTGGTGCCGATGGCCGCCACGATACACAGAGCGCCAAGAATTCTGAATGGCCAGGACCAACCCCGGGCGCGTCGGGCCGCAAGTTGTAGGGCAAGGGCAATCAAGATGAACAGGGTCATCAGGCTGTCCGAGCGGGCGCTGATCCAGGCCACCGATTCGGTGTGCAGGGGGTTGAGCGCATGCCACAAGGCCAGCACTTCGGCCAGGCCTGGCATTTGACGACCCCACAAGCGGCGAACGAGGAGCAAAATCATCATGCAGCAGAGCCCATGGAAGACAAGGTTTGAGAGGTGGTAGCTCCATGGTTGACCCGCGCCCGTGACGTGATCCAGTCCGTAGCTGAGTGCCTTGACCGGCCGGTGGTATGCGAGGCTGGAGCCGTCGGCCTGGTTGATGTACTCGGTTCGCACCGTGGTCTTGGCCAGGCCTTTTGCTTGCAGCAAGGTGGCCCAGAACTCCTCGCTGTTCTTGGGCACCAGGGCCCCTTGCTCGATCTCGGCGTGGTCGGTCCAAACGAAGGGTGCCGAGAGGACCGGGTAGTAGACCAGGGCCAGGGCTAGCCACAGCAAGCCGCTGCCGATCCACCAGGGAAGGAGGCGCGGGCGGGGCGGGTTCAATTCAAACCGCCGCGTCGAGCACCCGCCGCAGTTCGAAGTACGCGTCGGAAATGGAAAAGAAGATCAGTTCTCGGATTAAGGATCGGTTGGAGCCCGAAGGGCTGACCACGCGGGCACCCTTGAGCACCTTGACCGAGGCTTCCAGATCGCCACAGAGAATAAAGCCCGCTCGGTTGCAAGTGTGCTCAACGCCCTCAAGCCAGTTGCGGATGCTCAGCTCTTCCGGGTGTTCGATGATGCGCTCTGCCAGCTGCTTCAGGCGATGGCGTTTGTTGCGCGGGATGGCTTTGTTTAGTCGCTTGACCAAAGCGCCGACTTCCGGGCCGGGATCCAGGGGACGTGCGGGCATGGCCAGATCCACCAAGGCGTCCAAGAGCAGGCGCAGTTGGCGAGGCGACAAGCTGGAGGCCAAGAGATTTTCGGGGCGGGTAAATGCGAGGGCCCGGGCGGTCATGAAGCGTAGCTCCTGGATGTTGGCACGGCGAACCGCTTCTTCGGAATACAGCACGGCCACCGGAGAGGTGTTGATCGCCAGGATGCCCTTGATCGAGAGGCCTTTGCTGTATATCTCCGGGGCCGGCAGCCCGAGAAAAACGCTTCGCGCGTGATCGGCAGCAAAGGAGAACAAATCGCCCAACAGGCCACCCGCATCGCCGTGCAAGAGGTGACGGTTGTAAGCCTCCTCGGTCATGCGTCTGCCGCTCGGCAGGGGCATGGCGTGGCGATTGGCTTTGAGCAGGCAGGCCTCGTCCGCCGTTGCCTCGTCGAGGAAGTTCAGGGTGGCGGCCATGCATAAAGTGCGATCGTGTTCGCCTCGGTTCTCGTAGATGCGCAGCAAGGCATGGTAGGAGTCGATGGAGAAGGGACTGGCCGCGATGAGCTCCCGATGGGTGCGGATGGCGTCGTCGAACTTTTGCTCTGCCTCGTATAGCCGGGCCAAGTCCTCTCGAATTTTTAAATCGCCGGGCACCAGCTTCAAGAGCTGTTCGCAGGCCGCCACGGCTTTTGGCCGATCGTCCAGGCGATAGCGGTACAACTCCACCAGTTCACCCAGGATGGCCACGCGATGATCGTTCGCTCCCCCGATGGGTGGCGGCAGGCGATGCAGCTGTTCCTCGTAGAGCTTGGCCAGTCGCGGCCAATCTCGCAAGCGGTTCAGGATTTTGACGGCGGACGCGTGACAGCGTTTTTCGAGGGGGGCTACGTCCAGGGCGCTCAGATAACAGTCCAGCGCTTTGCGATCTTCATCCAGGCGTTCGCGCAGGATGTCGCCGGCAATCTTGAGATAGCGCGCTTTTTGGTGCTCTGTGCTCGCCAAGTGGGCCAACTGCTTGAGGATATCTACCGCCTCTGAGAATCGCCCGGCGTGTACCAGGACCCGCCTGAGTTTCTCCAGGATGTCGGTATTGTTCGGCTCCGAGTCCAGGGCTTCCTGGTAGGCCACCGCCGCGGCGGAGGGATCGTCTAAGGTGTTGGCCAACAGATCGGCGATTTGTAAAGAGACCTTCTGACTTGCTGCTGGCGACGTGGACAATTGCCGGTAGCGGCCCAGCAGGGCGACCACCTGAGGCCAGCGATTCAGTTGTCGTGACAACTCGATGGAGGCTCTCAGGGCGGGCAGGTGCTTTGGGTCGATCTGCAGGGCGCGATCATATTCATCGATAGCCATCTCCGGACTGTCTTGGCGTGCAAAGCCCTGGGCGAGCATACAGTGCAAGTCAGCCAGCTCCTCTTTCCCAAGGATTTTTGCGTGAGAACGTAAGACTTCCTGGTACAACTCGATGGCTTTGTTCCACTCTCCCTGTCGCGACAGGTGGTAGCCGTATTGGCTCAGCACCGAAGCATCGGCGGGGGCCAGTTCCAATGCACGGACATAGGCCTGACCGGCACGCTCTGGCTTGTCTAGCGCCTCGGCGGTTTGGGCGAGTTTCAGGTAGATGCCAGCTCGGGTTGCATCATCCTGATCGGATCGCTCGCTGTGTTCAGCCAGCTGTTCGAGCAACTCGTGGGCTTCGGCGTGGCGATGATCTTTGAGTCGCAGCTCGGCCACCACCTGGGCGGCCTCCACGTTGTCCGGATCATCCCGCAGTGCCCGCTCATAGCACTCGTAGGCTTTGTCTTCGTTGTCCAGGCGCTCTCGCCAGGCCTTGGCCAATTCCACCAGCAACTCGGCGCGCTTTTTGGGCTCGTCACATTGATCCACCTGCATGTGGCCCAGGCGCAGCACGTCCACCCAGTCACCCCGTCTGCGCGCCATGCCCTTGAGGGACACCAGGGCATCCGCGGAGGGGATGTCGCCATGGATGGCCCGGCGGTAAGCCCGTTCTGCTTCGTCGGGCCGGAGCAATTGCTCTTCTAGGATCTTGCCCATGCGGTAGTGGATGCGGCAGGCGGCCTCGGGGTCGGTTTGGGCTTCGCCAGCCAAGCGCAAGGCTTCGATGGCGCGAACCCAATCCCTTCTCCGCTCGAGCAGGTTGACCAGCGACTCCAGGGAGGAGAGGCGCTCGGGGGCTTGTTTCAAGGCCTTGCGGAAAAAAGAAATGGCCTGCTGGGGGTTGTCCAGTCGGTTTTCATACAAGGATGCGATGGCCACCAGGAGATCCACTTGCTCTTCGGGCGTCATGCAGTAAGGCAGGTGCGCGCGGTATGCCTTGACCAAGTCGTCGTAGCGCTCGGTTTTTTCCAGGATACCTTCCCGCATGGCCAAGGCGTCCAAATCGCTGTCGTCGGCCAGCAGAAGCTGCTCAAGATCATCCAGGGCATCGCGGGGTCGATCCAGCAGATCAGCCCGAAGCCCGGCTCGGCGGATGAGCAGGGCCCGGCGAGCCCCGGCGTCCCGAAGGCCGCCCAGAGCCCGGGTCAAAATGGCATCGTATCGCTCAATGGAACCGCGTTTTTCATAGATTCGAAACAGGCCATCCAGGGCACCGACATGGCCGGGCTCGCTCCGCAAAACAGCACGGTAGGAGGACTCGGCCTCGTCCAGGTGGCCTTGTTCCTCAAGCAACTGCGATAGACGGGCCCTCAGGGTTACGCTCTGGCTCAACAAGGACATGCGCCTAAACAGCTTGCCGCGAGGCTCCCCCTCTTCCATGTGGCTTGCGGCTTCTTCCAGGGCGTTGAAAGCGGCCTCGGCGCTATCGTGGGTCTCGAGGTGAACCGCCAGCTCTTCCCAGGCCGTGGCGTCGCCAGCGCTGGATCTGGCTGCTTGCCAGAGTTGTTGTTCGACCCCAGAGGGACCGCCAGGAGAGGTCTTCTCTTCGACAAAGGATTCATCGTAATTCTCGTCGTCGGACTCTTCCATCAGGGGCGATTCATATTCGGGGACCGGTGTCTCCGGCGTATCGGCAGTTGGGGCCTTTTGTGGAGGCGATGCCTTGGACTCGACGATGGTGGGGCCGTCATCGAGAGGCTCGAAGTCATCCTCCGCGATTTCTTCCACCTCGTCGTCTTCTCCGATTTCCTCCACTTTTTCTTCGAGAGGCGCAGCAACTACCGCCGCCTCTTCCGCCTCCAGGCCTGCAATCGATGCTTCGTCGATCTCCTCAATGAGGTCGGCGTCCACGTCTTCGATGATCTGGGCCTGTTCCTCTCCTGCTGGGGTCTCTGCTTCTTTCGCCTCTGCTTGTACCGAGGCCTCCAAGGTGGCGTCCTTGTGCCCCTTGTCCGCGGCTTCTTTTGCTGCCGCAAGCTTGGCTGCCTCGAGGGCGGTTCTTTCGGCAAGCTCGCGGGATTCAGCCTCGGCGCTGTTTTTAGCCAGGTCTTGGGCATCAGCCAGGGCGCTGTTTTCAGCTCGGGGGCCGGCTTTTTCTGCCGCGCGGTCTTTCGCCGTGGCCTTGGCGTATTCGATGGCTTTGCCAAGGGCATCGCCGAGAGCGAGGGCTCGGGCCTCTTTGCTCGCTACCCTCGAAGCCTTGGTGGTGGCGTCAGCGCGGGCTGTCGTATTGGCCTTTTCGCTTGATTGGTCGCGGGCTTCGCGCAGGGCCGTTTCTTGACCTTCCTTGGCGGCCGTGGCCTCCGCATCAGCGCGGGCTTTTTTCTTCGCCTGCTCGCGGGTGCGGCTCTCCGCGTTCGTTCTTTTCGGTGGGGCGGTCACCAGGGTAGGAATTCGCTCGTCCTCTTCCTCTTCCGCGGAATCCACGGCATGCTTGAGGGCCTTGGCGCCTACGTCGGTGGACTGGCGATCTTCCTCTTCTTCTTCGCCATTATCAATTTTGCCGGGGGCCAGTTTCTGGAGCGCGTCGGCTTCGACGTCCATGACCCGCGGCGGGGAATAGATTTCCGCAATGTCCTCGGAGGGTGGCGGGGAGTAAATTTCCGCAAGGTCATCGACCGGGGGCAAGGGCGGGGGTTCCTTTGTCGGGGTTTTGGTGCCCGGCAGCTTGAAGCCCGGTACGGTGGCACCCGCCGGCGCTTTGGGCTGCCGGGTCAGACCACCCGGGGTGACTTGCATGACTTCGGCCTTGATGGGATCCAAAGAGGCCGCCACTTCCGGGGCCAGGCGGTCAAATCCCGCCTTTGCTTCAACGTGATCCGCGTCAATCTTGAGGGCGCGCTCATAGGCTCCATGCGCCCGCAACGGATTTTTGAGTTCCTTTTCAAACATACCGGCCGCGCCCAAGAGCAGCTCGAGTTTTTCGCTTCCTGTATCGAGGACCGCGGCCCGCTTGAGATCCAGCTCCGTGACTTTCGACCAATCCTCGAGGTTTTCCGCCAAGCTGCGTAGTTTTTGGTAGGCCACCGTCTGCGTAGCGTCCAGGGACATGGATTCCCGGTAGCGCGCTTCGGCATCCGCCGGGCGGCCGTCGGCCTCAAGCAGCAAGCCCAGGCGCATATGTAAGGATGCGCCCAGATCTGGCTCCAGTGTGGCCAGGACATCATCCACCACGGCTTCCAGTTCGCGGGTGTAGCCGGCCAAGCGCGCCAGGCGGAACAGCTCGTCCATGAGTTTGCTGTGATCTGGTGCCAGTTTGGCTGCCGGCAAAAGCTCGAAGAAAGCGCGGTCCACTTGGCCCATGCGCTTCTCTAAAAGCTCGGCTATTTCCACGGCCAGATTGGCTCGGCTTTCTGGATCCTGGCTTTCTTTCTTGCGAGCCAAAAGCGAGTCCAGGGTCGCCTCGAAGGCGGTCTTCGAATCTTCGTCTTCGACGGCCTGGGCGTCTTTTGGTTCTTGCGAATCTTCCGGCTTTTTTCTTGGTTTTTGGACCGCGGTGGCGGGAGGGATAAGAACGCGCATGCTTGCTGCCACGTCGTCGGGCAGGTGAGCGAGGGCCAGGGCTTCTTCAATGGCCAATCGCAGGGCATCGTCGTCGCCTTCGAGCTTTAGCGACTCCACCAGCATGGCCCAGGCCATGACGTTGCCCGCGTCGACTTCAAGGGCTTGTCGGGCAATGGTCACGGCGGCCGCCGAATCGTCGAGCTCGTCAAGTTGCATGCGGCCCAGTCGCAAAAGCAGGTCCAGCCTTGAGGGATCGTTGTCCAGGCGAGTAAAGAGCTCCATGGACATGGCGGCTATTTCAAGTTGATGATTCGACTCGGAGGCCAGATCGAAAAGATCGGCAACCAGGCCGGGCAGGCTGGGATTGTAGCGGGCCACCCGCAGCATTTCGTAGAAGGCGGCGGTTGAATCGTTCAGACCGCGGCGATGCAGCCGGGCGATTTCCCGGCGAAGTTTGCTTTTTTTTTCATCCCCATCGGTCAGCCGTATGAGCTGAGAGTAAGTGTCGATGAGGGTTTCCCAGTCGCCCTCTTCCCCGTAAAGGGTGGACAGGGAGAAGACCATTTCAACCTGATCGCCGGCCAGCTCCAGGGCGCGGCGTTGGTAGGCCTCGGCCTGTTCGGCGTCGTCCATGTGCTCGGCGTACAGGCGGGCCAGCTTCAGATACAAGGCCACGCGCAGATCGATGCTTTCGATGCGCTCGACAACATCCTCATAGACCGCAAGCAATTCACGAAAGCTTTCCGTGCGCTTGGCCAGGCTCTCCAGGTGCAGCAAAATGCGCAGGTTTTGGGGTGCCATGCGCGCGGCCCGAATGTATTCGATGAGGGCGCGATCTTCTTGTTGCAGTCGCTGCTCGTAAATTTGGGCCAGCTGGGATCGAAGCGATAGTTTTTCTTCCAGGCTGCCGGCCAGGCGGATGCGCTTGAGATAAACGTCGATGACGCCTTCCCAGTCTTCCGTGTCGTGGTACAGTACGCTCAAGGCCCACAAGGCCCGCCGGTTGTCGGCGTCCAACGCCAATGCCTGGTTGTAGGCCTTCATGGCCAGGGGCAGATCGCCTAAGCGTTCGTCATACAAAGAGCCAAGTCGCAGCAAGGCCCGCAGCTGGGCCGCAGGCTCAGTCAGCACATCGGATCGTGCGCGCATGAGCTCGGCCGCGGCTTCCCAGGATTCGGATTCGGCGAATATGTCCCAAAGCTGGACAAAGGCCGACTCGTCGGCTGGATCTTTCTTGAGTCGTTTTTTAAGTTTTTGGATTTCCCGTGCCCGGCCGCCGCGGGAGCC
Source organism: Deltaproteobacteria bacterium (assembly GCA_019314375.1). Lineage (GTDB taxonomy): Bacteria > Myxococcota > B64-G9 > B64-G9 > B64-G9 > JAFCZJ01. The sequence continues at coordinate 14,752 of JAFCZJ010000200.1, forward strand.
TTTGGTTTTATCTGACTTTACCATGATTTCACTGTCGAACTTTATCGGACCCCATGAGGCCAAGTCAATTATCATAGGGTCTTGCATTGGCAGCAGTCGTTCTTAAAATAGGGGGCGCGCGAAACCCGAGCGCAGAAAGGCCAAACCATGAGTGAAAAGAAACCCGAAGACAAAAAGAAGGTCAACATCCAGATTCAGCTAGATGAAGAGATGGCCCAGGGCCTGTATTCGAATTTGGCCATGGTCAACCACACGGATTCGGAGTTCACCCTGGATTTCATCTATGTCCAGCCCCAGCAGCCAAAAGCCAAGGTGCGGGCCCGAGTCATCACCAGCCCTCGCCACACCAAGCGTCTCTTAGAGGCCCTAAAAGACAACGTGGCCAAATACGAGAAACGCTTCGGCGTAATCGACATCTCCGGCCCTGCTCCTGGTGAGGGGATGCTGCATTAAATAGGTGCCGGTTTTGGACCCCGTGTCCGGAATCCGGACACACCTATCATTTCCGATCGCCCAAGCGAATTTCCCCATTCCTTGTTATTCTTAGATTTTAACCCCCCGCATCCCACACCAAACCACACTGGCATACACGTTGCATCCTCTTTGGACTGTCCGCGCGCGCTTTGGGCATTCAACCGGAGAGGAGGTGTTGCATGGCCGCAAACGGTCGCATGATGAGCGTCTACACCATCATCGAGAAGGAGGGCTTTGACAAGTCTTTCTGGGTCAGGGTGGGGGCGTGTTTTACCAATCGTGATGGTTCTTACAATGTGTTTCTCGATGCCCTGCCCACCAACGGCAGGCTCCACATTCGCGTCGACAAGGCACGCGAAGAAACCGAAAACGCAACGAAAGGAGAAGAGGCATGAAACGGAATGGATGGATGAGCAAGGTGGCGATGTTGACGGTGGCGATGATGATCTGCATCAAAGTCAGCGGCGTGGTCAATCTGAACACGGCCTCGGCAAAACAACTGCAAGCCCTGCCGGGGATCGGTGCCAAAAAGGCCCAGGCCATCGTGCAGGCTCGCTCGCAGAAAGCCTTTGGCAGCGTTGATGAGTTGGTCAAGGTTCGCGGTATCGGCCAGCGAATGCTGCAAAAACTGAAGCCCTATCTGCGGGTGAACGGACAAACCACCATCAAGAGTCTGAACAAGGGAAAAAAGAAGGGACGCCGCAAGGGCTGAGTTCCCAGAAAAAGTCGTGGCCGACCGGCGTCCTCCCTGGGCCAAAAGGGGAGGGCGCCGGTCTGTTTTTAATTAGCTTGTTGACAGCCGAAGGGACTCATGCACAGATATGAGCTGCGTCTGGGCTCAGGGAAACCGGTGTGAGTCCGGTGCGGTCCCGCCACTGTAAACGGGAAGTTTTGCGGCCAAGCAGCTTGAGGCCACTCGGGAAATACCCGGGGAAGGCCGGTCCAAAATGTTGGGTGATTTTTCATCCTGAACCCGAAAGCCAGGAGACCTGTCCAGCCGCGCGAATCGCTTAGCCCCTCGGGTCAAGGAGGCGTTGCGCTGGTGCTTTTCTCTCAAATTCTGCGTGGTATTTTATTGGGCCAAGTGCTCGTGCTCTTGCTGTGCCAGCAGGCATTGGCCGAGACCGAAGCATCCGAATCCGATCAAAACCCAGAACAAGAGCAAATCGAAATTCGGGCCAAGCGTATTGAGGAAGATGCGCTCAGGCCCACGGCCGGGCTTGTCGTGATTCGACCGGAGGATTTGGGGCCGGGCCTGCACGCCATCGCGGATCTGGCCCGCATGGCCCCGGCTGTGCGTGTGCGTGAGTTGGGCGGCCTGGGTCAACCCTTTACGCTGGGCTTGCGAGGTGCGGCCGGGCACCAAACGCGGATTCTGCTCGACGGAATGCCTTTGCCGGATGGAATGGGTGCAGGGGTGGACCTGTCTTTTCTGCCGGTGGATTTTTTGGATCGAGTTGAGATCCTGCGCGGCGCGGCCTCGGTGGGTGGGGGATCGGGGGCCCTGGGGGGGCGGGTGGACCTGAGGACCAGGACCCTGGGGAAAGCGGGCTGGTTTGCGCGCTTGAGTGCGGGGTCTTTCGGGACATGGTCCGGGGCCGGGGGTGCGGCTTGGTCCGCTGGCGGCGCGAAGGTGATGCTGCTTTTGTCCGGTTTGAGCACGGCAGGAGACTTCAGTTTTCCGGACGATGGCGGTACGCCACACAATCCCTTCGATGACCAGGAAAGGTTGCGTGAGAATAACGATGCGCGACGGTTAGGCCTATTGCTGAAAATCGACAAGCCTTTGGGCCGTGGATTTCGGCTTCGTCTGATGCAGACGATTCATGCACACGATCGCGGCGTGGCCGGCATGCTGGGTTTCACTTCTCGCGAGGCCCGGGAGCAAGGTCTGGGTAGCCTGAGCAGCCTGAGCCTGACCGCGCCCCTGGGGCCCGGGTCGCTGGAGATTGGCGCGGATTTGCAGGTGGACAGCAGGCGCTTTAATGATCCCCTGGGGGATCTAACCGGCGTGCCGATTCATCAGGATCAGGAGGAAAAGAGCGCTGGGGTCGGGGCGCGTTATCGCTGGGCTCCCTTGGCGTCTTGGCTTTTTAGCACGAGCATCGAGGGGCGCCACGAGGGGCTTTGGGATGTACGCTTTGGCGATCCGAGCCGGATGAGCTTGGCCGGATCGAGTGCGGCCGAGTGGCAACCCTGGCGTGACGGCCGCTTGGCTTTGAGTATGGCCATGCGCCTCGAGGCCTTCGAGCGAGACGGATTGCAGTGGGCACCCGCCTTGGGGCTGCGCTGGCGCTTGGGTGATGGTTTTTGTTTCCGCTTGAACCTGGCGCGAGCTTATCGGGTGCCTTCTTTTTCCGAGCTTTACATGGAGGCGGGCTATGCGGTGGGCAATCCGGAGCTTGAGGTCGAAAAGGCCTGGAGCGCAGATGCCTCGGTGGCCTGGGAAAAACAAGACCGCCTCAAATTGCGATTGACCGTTTTTTACTCTCGTCACGAAGAGCTCATTGTTTTTGAGCCAGGGGCCAACTTTCGATACCGACCCTTGAATGTGGGGGCGGCGGACCTGGCCGGAGTCGAGCTGGAGGCGAAGTTCAGGCTGAGCGAGCAGCTCGGCCTCGGGGCCCAGTATAGCTTTTTGTACAGTGTTGATCGTTCGGGCCTGCCCAACCGGGAGGGAAACGCCCTGCCCGGTCGACCGGCCCACAGTGCCGGGATCTGGACAAGTTGGGATCTGGGCCGTTGGTTTGCCCGCGGGGGCCTGCATTGGGTTGGGCCCAATTTCATCAATGCAGCCAACACCAAGGAACTCAGGGCGCGCTGGCTCTTGAGCGTCGCCGCGGGTGTGAAGCTTGACGGATTTCAATTGGCGCTGCAGGGACTCAATCTTCTCAATAATCGTATTCAGGACGTGCGGGGGCTGCCGTTGCCTGGCCTGGGTGCATATTTGACTTTATCCTGGAGGATATAAAACGATGAAACAGAAAACTTTGGCGGTTGGCTGCTGTGTATTTTTGGGGTTTTTAACCCTGGCCTGTGGATCCGGTACGGACCCGGACGTCCAACCTGACGGAGGCCAGGATGGAGGCGAAGACGGGGGCCTGGATGGAGGCGAAACGGACGATCCTTTGGCGAACATCAGGGCCGTGGTGGTCAATAGTCTGGGCGAGGACATCAGTTTGATAGGCAATGATGAAGAGAGCACGGTCAGTCTGGGGGTGGCTTCCTTGGGGCAGGCGCCCAATCAAATCATGGCCAGGGGCTCTGAGATACTCGTGCTCAACTCGACTTCCAACAGCCTGCAGGTTCTCGATCCGGAGACCTGGCAGACCCTGCGGGAGTATGGCCTGGGGGAGGGATGCAGTCCTTTCTGGATGGCCGAGGACGGCGAGGGCGCTTTGGTGGTGACCTGCTTTCAGTCCAATGAGTTGCTGCGGGTGAATCCCGAGGCAGCCATGGACGGCCAGGTCGTGGTGGAGCGGATGGACATGCCGGCCGGTTCCGAGCTATCACCCGACGATCCGGGGGCGCCGGGTTTTGCAAGGCCGCAGGGGGTCTTGGTCAGCGGGCATCGGGCCTTTGTCACCCTGACCAACCTGGGGGCCAATTACTTCGCCGCGGGACCCGGCCACTTGCTGGTGGTCGATCTGTCCTCCTGGACCCAGGATCGATTAGAGCCCCTTCCCAGCCTCAACCCTGTTTCCATCGCCGCTGCGCCAGGGGGCCAGGAAGCCTGGATTTCCTGTGCATCTTTTTATGACGGCAGCGGGACCCTGGAGCGCATTTCGCTTGAGCGGGGCGACTTGTTGGGCAGCGTGGCCATCGGCGGCGCGCCAGGCAAGATGGCCTTCGATTCGCAGGGCATCCTTTGGGCAGGCGACAGCCTGGAGGGTCAACTGCTTCGTTACGATCCCGCAAACACTACGATATTGGACCCGGTGCTCCTTTGCCCGAGTAACTACGAAGAGGGTCTTTATAACTTCATTGCCGACGTGCAATGCGACGCCCGAGGCCAGGTCATGGCGGCCTGTTTCGGCAGCGACGAGATCGCCTGGTTTGACGGCGAAGCGCAGGATATCACACGAGTCCTCGTCGGAGACGGGCCCACCAGCCTGCTGCTGATTGATCGATGAGGAATCTTGCACCGAACCTTACGAAGCGCCTGGCACCTGTGAATGCCTGCTTTGCGAAGTGCCTGGCACCTGTGTATGTCCTTGTTTACTTGGGGCTAATGTCTTCGGCTGGGGCCGGGGAGGGGGGGGCTCCCCTGGGTTGGTTGGGGACGGCCAGGCTTGCTGGGGAGCCCGAGCGTATTGTTTCTTTGGCACCCAACCTGACTGAGATGGTTTTTGCTTTGGGCCAGGGAAAGCGAGTCGTCGGGGTGAGCCGTTTCGATGATTTTCCTCCGGAAGTCAAGACTTTGCCCAAGGTTGGGGGCTTCGTGGATCCGAGCCTGGAAGGCATTTTGGCCCTCAAGCCGGACCTGGTGCTCTGCGTACCCAGCGCTGGCAATGAGTCGACCATGCGGATTTTGGCCGAGCGCCTGGGCGTGCCGGTTTTTATCATGCCGGCCTATTCCTTTAATGACGTGTTCCGTTCATTGAGGAAATTGGGAAGTTTGCTCGGAGCAAAGGTCCAGGCGCGAGCATTGGAGGCGAGCATGCGTCAGCGCATTAAGCAAGTGAAAGCGCGAGTGAAAGGCCAGGCTCGACCTCGGGTGTTGGTGGTATACGGGCATCAGCCCTTGGTGGTGGCGGGCCCCGGCACTTTTGCCGACACCATGCTTCGGATGGCTGGCGGGCAAAACGCTCTGACAAAGTCGGCCCTGCGCTATCCCTCTCTGCCCATGGAGACCGTGATCAGGCTTGCGCCGGAGGTGATCGTGGACGCCTCCATGGCGGGCGATGGCGCGGACACGCGAAAGGATCGGGCCAGTGCTTTTTGGGCTCGATGGCAAGTATTGCCCGCGGTGCGTGAGGGCAGGGTGCACCTGTTCAACTCCGCCCTGTGGTTCAGGCCGGGGCCCCGCGTCGTCGATGGATTGGAGACCTTGGAGGGCTTGCTTCATCCGAGCAAGCCCTGAGACGTTTTCTAGTATCTGTTCTGGTATCTGGCGTTTTTTACTCTACTTCTTGTCTTCAAATTCGCCATTGTCTTCTGTTACTATTTTGCCTTCAGTGACCGAGCCGATAGCCTCTATCTCCGCATTGTCACAGGCGAAGATGGCTCCCTTTGTTCCTATGAGCGTAGAGTTTATCAGCTTCACTTCGGCGTTGCCGCTGGCCCGGATTGCATAACCCGTTACCTCGATGTAGCTGTCGATGAGGGTCAATTCGCAATTTCCTTCCAGCTTGAGGCCGTCGCCTCTTTTGTCCACAATGTAAAGATTCCTTAGCGTTTTTTCTTCATTGCCATCGCATTTCAAGGTGATGGGTTTCGATTTCGACAACTTCACCTTTTTGGCGCGGCGGCCGATGGCGATGCTGATTTTTCCGTCCTTCACTTCCAGGCGGGCGTCACCGGTTTTGACCGAAACACCCGTGGTTCCGGCTTTCAGTTTCACACTGCCGGATTCATCCTCTACTTCCAACTCCACGGTTTGTGCCTGTGCGAAAAAAGGAAAAGCCACAATCAAAATCAGGCCAAAGAGATTCAGGGAACGCATATTTTCTCCAATCGTTGAAATTAACGTAGAAGATAGAATTACTGCATCTCGCATATCACCCAAGACGACCCTCACCAAGAAATGATTCAATAGTCTAAGTCTTGAGCCAGTTTTTGTATCAATGCCCAGGCTTCAGAGACATGTGAGGCTTCTGTGCTTCGCTGGCCAATGCTCATGCGGAGGCAGTACTGCTCCTTGAGGCGGGTGTGGGTCAGAAAAACCAGGCCCGAGCGATTCAGCTTTTCTTCAAGCAAGGCGTTCAGTTCATCCAGGCGCTGTTCATCCGGCTCGTCTTTTGGGTGCAGGCGAAAACAGACGGTCTGCAAAGGCGTTGGGGCCAGGCGTTCGAAATTGGGATCGGCATCCACCCAGGCCGCGAAGTCCTGGGCAAGCGCTAGGTGTTTCCGCATCATTTCGCGCAAGCCCTCGGCACCGTAGGCACGCAGCACGAACCACAACTTGAGCGCCCGGAATCGCCTGCCGAGCGGTATGCCCCAATCCCGATGGTTGCTCACCTGTTGATCGGCCTGGGTCTTCAGGTACTCGGGGTTGATGGCGAAGGTCTCTTGCAGCCATTGGGGATGACGTGTGAAATAGGCCGAGCAGTCGAAGTTGGTCAGCAACCACTTGTGTGGGTTAAAGACATAGGAATCGGCGCGCTCCAGACCCTCGAAGATCCAGGCCAATTCGGGCAGAAGCCCGGCCGAACCCGCGAGGGCCGCATCAACGTGCATCCAGAGATCGTGGCGTTCGGCGATATCGGCCAAGGGCCTCAAGGGATCGATGGCCGTGGAGGAGGTGGTGCCCAAGGTGGCCACAAGGCAAGTGGGCAGCAAACCCCGCTCTTTATCGGCCTTGATTCGCGCCTCGAGGTCACCAGGCTTCATGGCGAAGGCTTCGTCCACGTCGACGGTCACTACGTTTTTTGCTCCATAGCCTGCGATCTTCGCGCCCTTGGTCACCGAGCTGTGGGCCTCCGTGGAGCAGTAGATGCGCAAAGCCGTATCGTCGGCGATGGCGGAGGCTCCCTGGTTGTTGAAGGCTTGCTTGGTCGCGCGCTCTCTCGCGCAAAGCAAAGCGCAAAGCGTCGCCGTGGAAGCCGTGTCCTGAATGACGCCCTTGAAGGAGGCTGGCAGACCGATGAGTTGCCTAAGCCAGTCCATGACTTGTTCTTCAAGTTCCGTGCTGGCCGGACAGCTTTGCCAGACCATGCCGTTGACGCCCAGGGCCGCGGTGAGCAACTCGGCCAGGATGGAAGGAGGAGACTGGTTGGCCGGAAAATAGGCAAAGAAGCGAGGATGGTTCCAGTGGGTGACGGCTGGGAGTATCAGGCGGTGAAAGTCTTCGATGATACGGCTCATGGGCTCGGCTTGTTCAGGTGCCTGATCGGGCAGCTTTTGCCTCAAATCACCGGGCTGCATGTCGGGCAAAACGGGCATGGACTCAACGCCGCCGTCCAGATAGTCAGCGACCCAGTCAATCAGTTCGTGGCCGTGTTTGCGAAAATCCGTGATGTCCATGAAGATCCTCCAGGGGGCATGAGCTTGACCCGTCAAAGAATGCCAGGTATAGATTGACCGATATGTCGGAGATTTTCAAGTGACAGCACCCTTTTCCATACCGAGCACCTGGAGCGAGTGGGATCGTTTTCCGGGGGGCCTCCCCAGGCCGCGGAAGGAACTGGAGAGGCTTCATCGGATCTGGGCGCAGGGAGAGCCAGTCCTGTTATATGGAAGTCGGGGGGTTGGCAAGAGCACCCTGCTCCGCCAGTTCGCGGGCAGACTTCAGCAAGAAGGTTTGGATCGCAAGCGGATACGTTATCTGGATTTGGAAGATCCGATCTGGGCTCCTCGGCCCGACGCCCAAAGCATTGCACAGATGATAGAAAACAAACCGGGCCCCCCGGGGCTTGTTTTGCTTGACGGCTTGCCTCCTTTTGGCGGCTCGCCACCTTCGGGGACGGAGTGGGGGGAATTGGCGAGCAGATTGCTTGGTCGGGGTATTCGGGTACTGGCAAGCCAAACGGCTCCTCCCCAGGGGGAAAGCCCCAAGGGATGGAGAGGCATGCCTTTGTTGCCCATGGGGCTGAGTGAATGGATGAAGATATTCACCGATAAGTCGGTGGATATGGGGCGCATCGAGAGCACCTTGCGAGCCTATCTTTTTGCAGGGGGGCTGCCTGTTTCTAGAAATTTCAGCGGAAGACGCTCGGTTTTGCTTGAGCTTTTCCAGCGTAGCCTCCTTCTTGATGTCTTGATGCAGAAGAAGGTGCGCGATCCCGAGATACTAACCGCTGTAGCGGTCAGTCTGCTGGGCCGGACAGGCCAAGGGGTCTCCGCATCCTCGCTCAAGGGAAGACTCTGCCGTTCCATCGACCAGGCACGCATGTTTCTTGTGCATCTTCAGCGAGCGGGCCTCATATTTTTGGTTCCGCGCATCGCCGACGCCTCCAGAGCGGTTGCCCAGTCATCCCGCCTGGTCTTCGCGGCAGACACTGGCTTGGCCCATGCCCTGGGCGTGGACGATCTGGAAGTCTTGGCTCTGAATGCCGTGTTTCTGGAATGTCTTAGGTTGGGCTTGACCGTCCAGCACTGGTCGGCCAAGGGGCGCAAGGGCTTGTTTCTTAAATTGATGGACAATCCAGGGGTCTTGGTCGACGTGCAATGGCCGGGACCCTCGGGACGGGCAGACCTTCGCCCCATTGAGCAAGCCATGAAAGAGAGACCGGAAGCCTTGGGTCTGTTCTTGATGCCCGGTATTGAGAGTGCTCGCCTTGGAGGCCTGGCTCGGCAGGATCTGGGAACCTGGTTGATCAATCCCCGCCTTGATGCGGATACCAAAATACCAACCGCTAAACCGGTCAAAAAAGATAATGGCATTGCGAGTCATCTGCTTTGAGGCGGCAGTTACTTTTCCTGGACACCATAGCGTAAGACTTTGCGACCACAGCGCAAGCAATAGGTCATCAGTTCCCGGTCCGAGGTGATGAGCTGGTAGTCCTGGTATTTGTCGCAGGTCTTGGTTTCACAGATTTTGAAAAGCTTGGCACCCGCCTTGAAAAGAAGCAGCAGGCGTTTCTTCGGCATTTCGACGATGCTGTACTCATGGATAAGGATCATTCCGTCGCTCATGTTGTGAGCATAAGCAAGGTGCATACTGAGGTCAAGACGGC
>JAFCZJ010000201.1 GCA_019314375.1 Deltaproteobacteria bacterium
GAAACCCGCGCCGAAGGCCTCAGCCGCTTTGGCGATGGAGGTCGAGCCGGCCAGATCGGCGGAGCTGAGAATCAGGGCGCCTCCACTTTTGTGATTAAGCTCGGCCAGGCCCAGACCCAGTGCGTCTTTGAGCGCGATGGACTGTCCCGGTTCCAGGCGAAGTTTTTCGGGGGGTTCCAGTCTGGATGGAAAAAACAAATCTTCGTAGCGCGGTCGATTCGGTTTTGGTTTGCGCGAACGTTTATCAAGTCTGCGGTGGGCCTGAACCAGGTTTTCCACAAGGGGGGCCAAGATTTCGCCCTGCGTTGCCATGTGGCTTCGGATGGCCTGCAACAAGTCCCAGAAGTGTTCGTCCAAGGCCTCGGAGTTCGGATCCGCACCAAGGCGGGGCAACGTTTTCCCCATGGCGGATTCCAATTCGCCCAGGGTTTGGTAAAAGCCCTCCGAGCAGCAGGCGTGCCCTGCGCCATGAGCAGCCCTACCCTCGATGCCGTAGCGATAGCCTTTGACCGTGCGATAGACGATGGCGGTGGGTTGGTCGTTGCTGATCTCGCGCGTGAGGGCCTGGGCCTTGAGTACCTGCTCGAAGGAGTGACCGTCGGCTACCTCCAGCACGTTGAAGTCATGGAAGCGGGCCAACTCGGCAGGATTCCAGGGTACATAGTCGCCGGGTTGTTCGTCCTGCCTGCAAACTTGGTCTGAGTCGATGGATGCCTGGTTGAAGTCGATGTGCAAGACCAGATTGTGCAGACCGGCGATGGCTGAGGCCGACATGGCCTCGGCCACTCGCCCCGGCGTCAATCCCCCTTCTCCTTCGATCATGTGCACCTGGGGCGGACCGTTTGGATACAGGTCCATGGCACCCAAGGCCAGGCCGCAGGCGGCACCCAGGCCGACGCCCGAGGCTCCGGTGGCCAGGGGGACGAATGGGGTGGCGGGGGTGGGATGTCCGTCGAGAAACTTGCTCCTCAGGCTTTTTTGCAGAGCGGTGGGCCTGACCGGGTTGCGACGAAAGCCCAGCAGATCTTCCAAGCGCAGGCGGTCGGTTTCAGTTTCAGGCAAGAGCTTGGGCGCGAACAGCCTCGCCAGTTCATCGCGCAAGGCCCAGGCTGCATAAAGGCCCAAGGCCTTATGACCCGCCGCGAAGACGATTTGATCCGCGCCTTTCCGGTTGGGTTGGGAAAGCTCGTAGTCCAAACCGGCGTACAAAAGCCCGCTGACCAGAGGGCCCGCGGATAGGCTTCCGCCGGGATGGCCGGAATTCGGGGCGCAATTGAAGACCGTAGACACCAGAGCCCGAAACATCATGTCGAGCTCTTCCAGGGCGATGACCAGGGCTGAGGGCCGGCCGCCAGGGTTTTGACGATCGATTCTTTTATGCCATCCTCTGCGTGAACCGAGCTCAAGGTGGAATTTGGACATGGTGCTACCTCCTTTCGGACCTGGGTCGGCCATGGTACTGTCGGCCCTTTGAAGCTGTCAAACGAGCAATTTTGGCAGGGAGGCATGCATGACGGCACCTATCATATACAATCTTTTCCCCCGCTTGGCGGGACCCGTGGACCGCTGGGTCGAGCACGCTCGCCGAGCGCATGAGATGGGCTTCGACTGGCTTTTTCTTAATCCGGTGACCCAGCCCGGGTTTTCCGGCAGCCTCTACGCCGTGCGTGAGCACGACAAGCTGAATCGAGATTTCATGCCGGCGGGCGAGAGCGGATCCGGTATGGACCTTCTGGCCGATTGCCTGGGGCAGATTCACGAGCTGGGCCTGAAGGTGATGATGGACCTGGTCATCAACCACACGGCCATCGATAGTCCCCTGGTCGAACAGCATCTCGATTGGTACAAGCGAGATGAGGATGGTGAGGTGCTGAGGCCCTCCGCCATCGATCCGGCGGACGCTCGCAATGTGACGGTGTGGGGTGACTTGGCCGAGATCGACAATGAGGCCAGTTCAGATCGGGTGGGTCTTTGGGCTTATTGGACTCAGCTGGTTACAGATAGTTTGGAACTGGGCTTTGATGGCTTTCGTTGCGATGCGGCATACAAGGTCCCGGCGGCTCTTTGGCGGCAACTGGTTGAAGCGGCACGCGCTCAATGCCCGGAGGTGAAGTTTTTTGCCGAGACCCTGGGTTGCCGACTCGACGAGGTGGCCGACCTGGCACCGGCCGGTATGGACTATCTATTCAACAGCTCCAAGTACTGGAATTTTGATGCGCCCTGGGCCTTGTCGCAGCATGCCGAATTCGGCCGGATCGCCCCGTCCATCTCTTTTCCTGAGTCTCATGATACCCCCCGCTTGATGGCGGACACCGGGGGCAACCTGGCCGTGCAACGCCAGCGATACAATCTGGCCTCGGTGTTCAGTGAGGGCTTGCTCATGCCCATGGGCTATGAGTTTGGATTCAGCGTGAAGATGGACGTCGTGCAGAGCAAGCCTCAGGACTGGGAAGAAACAGAAACGGATCTCTCCGGCTTCATTCGATCTGTCAACCACATGAAACGTAGCTTGCCCGCCCTGGGCGCTGAAGGGCACTTGCTTGCCCTGGGGCCTTTCGATCGGCCGCTGCTTGTGCTTGAAAAGCGAGCTGCCGGTCAGCGTTGCCTGTTCGTGATCAACAAGGATTGGTATCAGGCTCAGGAGTTGGACCTGGCTGATTTGGACCTGCCGGCGGCGGCCCGCTTGATTCGATTTCGCGACTTCGGCGGCGTGGAACAAGTCGCCGCGTCTTCGCGTGTGACCCTGGGTCCCGCGGAAATCGCCTGGCTCGTCGACGCTTGAGTCCTCAATTGGTCGAGGGCTGGGGCTGGGGGCTGGGTTTTTCCGGCGAGGCTTCTTTGCTGTTTTTATCTGCTTTCTTGTCTGTTTTCTTGTCTTCTTCTTTTTTGTTTTCTGCTTTGCCTTTTTTGTCCATGTCGCTGATGGCGTCTTTGGCTGTGTCGGTCAGGTTGTCGGCGGTTTTGTCGAGCAGCTTTTTGGCCCCGTCCATGGTTTTGTCCAAACGCTTGGAGACGGACGCTTTTTCAGACTGTGATAGGTTGCCCCAAACGCGATAGCCCACATAACTTGCGGCCACCAGCAAGGCCAGGATGATGATTTTTTTGATCATGACGCCTCCAGCCGGCTAAAAAAACGGCCCCGTGTTCGGCCCGTCCCGCGAGGGACCGGCGGACAGCAGGGCCGCAAAATAAACAATTAGGCCGAATAATTACTTCTTGGGCGGCAAGATGGAATCTTTGCAGGCCTTGCTTAAGCGCATTTTGACGACCTTCTTGGCCGGGATCTTGATCGTTTCGCCGGTGGCGGGGTTGCGACCCATGCGAGCCTTGCGCTTGCTCAGTACCAACTTGCCGAAGCCCGGCAACACAAAGGCGCCGACTTTTTTTGTCTGGGCGTACGCCAAGTCCGCGAAGCCTTCCAAGAATGTGACGACCTCTTTCTTGGGCATCTCGAATTTTTCGGCCAAGTGGGTAATGATCTGCGCTTTGGTCATCGGTTTTGCTACTGGCATGTTAACTCCCTTTCGCCTGGTTGGCTGATTTTGAACCGTCAAATAGCATCCTTTTGTTCTACGCGTCAACAGGGAAAAGCATTTCCCAATAAAAATGATGTCTTTTCTAACCGCCTCGCTGAGCCGCTCCTTCTTTCGCGATCCGTGCAGCCAGTCCGGCGTTGGCCTCTAAGAGTGCGATGTTGCTCTTGAGGCTTTTGCCTTCTGTTGCTTGCACCAAAGCCGCAAGCAAGAAGGGTGTGAGGGCCTTGCCCAGGATGCCTGCTCGCTGGGCTTGCTCCATTGCAGCCAAAATGGCTTCTTCGATCTTCGCTTCGTCAAGGGCGTGGGCATCCGGGACAGCTTGGGCCACCACCACACCGCCGGCCGCGGGCAGGGCGAAATGCAAAGCCAGAATTTTTGCGATTTCTTCGGGTGAGTCGCAGCGGGCGTCGACACGCTGTCTGCTTCCTCGGCAGAAGAAAGCCGGGAAATGATCAGTCCCCATGCCGATGACGGGGACCCCCAGGGTTTCGAGTACCTCCACCGTACGGGGTAGATCGAGAATGGATTTGGCGCCGGAGCAGACCACCGCCACCGGCGTGCGTCCCAGTTCGGTCAAGTCCGCCGAGATGTCGAAGCTGTCTTGACCGCCCCGATGTACACCCCCGATGCCCCCGGTGGCCATGATGGGAATGCCCGCAAGGTGGGCGCAGCGCATGGTGGCAGCTACGGTGGTGGCTCCGGTGCGGCCCTCCGCCAACACGGTCGCCAAGTCCCGGCAGCTTACCTTGGCCACATTTTCGTCGGCCGCCAGGCGGACAAGGTTGACTTCGTCCAGACCGACTGAGATTTGTCCATCCACCAAGGCCACGGTGGCGGGGATGACACCCACTTGTCGAACTTGATCTCGTAGGCTCCGTGCCACCTCTAGATTTTGGGGCCGCGGCATGCCATGGGCGATGACGGTGGATTCCAGGGCAACGACCGGCCGCCCGTCGTGCAAGGCGGCTTCTACTTCAGGCAAAATGCGCAGCATGGGGTTCACAGCGCACCCAGGTCTTCGAGTAATTTGTCGGTGGCTTCAGCATCGCCTTCGAGCCGGCGCAGGATGATTTCCAATTTGTTGCGGCGCAGCACCCCGCCCTCATGCCGGTTGCGCAAAAGGTCGTCGATTTTCCGTGTGTGTGTGTGTTCCACCACTTCCTTCGCCTTCTTGGATGTGGCGCATTCAAAAACCGAGATGCGAAATTTGTTGGAGTCCTTGGCCACCAGGTATTCGGTGGGCTTGCAGCCAGAATTGGATTTGGGTGGTTTCTGCTTGGCCGCGATGAAGCCCAATTCTTGCAAAGCCCAAAATAGGTCCGTGGCTTTGTGGATCTGGCTGGCGTCGTCCGGCACCTTGGGTTGGGGGCGTTCGGCCTGACAGCTTGCGAGCAACAGCCCCATGCCTGAGAACATCAGGGTGGCGAAATATCGCATCGTGTTTCGCCGCCGGTGGTGCCCGTGGGCAGGTCTATTCATTGTGGGTGCCGACCAGACGTTCAAATGGGCTGTCCAACTGTGCCGGACCATCTCGAAGCTCGCCCTCGAAGAAGGCATAGTCACCTTGCTTTAGGCTCAGCAGGAGCGCAGCTGCATCCAAACCCGTCATCGGGCCTGCCTCGGCATGGGTCAACTCGCCGTCAAGCATCCACAATGAACCCGTATCGGCAGGGCCTTTGAGATCCACCCGTCCTGATTTTTGGTTGGCATGAAGAAAGAAGAGCACGTCCACCAATTCCGTGGCCCGAAATGGACCGGCGATGGTGGCTCGCGAGGGCGGTTCCGCGTCGGTCAGGGTCTCGTTTTCTTCGAGGGAATCGACGGCTTCCGCGCCTTCGGCGTTGAAGGAATCTTGAATAACCAGATCATGTTCCTCACCCGTGTCTTTGTCTGCGGCCTTGACGTGCAGGATGCCGTTGGCGTCGATTTCGAAGACCACGGTGATGCGGCTATGGAAGCGTTCGTAACCCTGCAATTGGTCGAGCACGACCTCGCCCAGCTTGTTGTTCTCGCTGGCCACCGTATTGTCCCCTTGCAAAATGACCAAGCGGGCCCGGGTTTGGGCGTCGCGGGCGGTTGTGAAAGCGTGCTCGCGACGAACCGGGACCTTGGTGTTGCGCGGGATGAGCGGGTAAAGGAGATTGCCTGCGATGTTGATGCCCAGGGTGATCGGCGTGACGTCCAGCAGCAGGGCACCTCCACCTTGTCTCAGCATGGCCGCCTCCCGGGCGGCACCTTCCGCCACGGCCGTATCCGGGTTGACGCCAGAAGTCGGGGGGCGGTCGAAAAATTCTTGTACCATGGTTCTGAGCAGAGGCATGCGGGTGGGCCCGCCTACCAACACCAGCTCGGTCAGATCCGTCGCACTCACGCCCGCCGCTTGTAAAGTCCGAGCGCAGATGCGCAGGGACCGCTCCAAGAGAGGGCGCACGATGGTTTCCAACTCGCTGCGATGCAACTGCGTCACCAGGGCGTCTTCTCCCACCAGTCGTGGCAAAAAGATGCTGCAAACTTCCGCGTGGCTGAGCTCTTTTTTGGCCTTCTCCGCGGCGTCTCGTAAGCGGTACCACGACAGGGGGAAGTGGCGCAGGTTGACGCTTGTCTTTTCAGCGAAACGCTCCGAGAGGCGGTCGCAGAGGATGCCGTCGATGTCATCGCCGCCCAGGAAGGTGTCGCCGTCTGTCGCCAAGACCTCATAGACTTGACCCTGGATGCGGATGATGGAGATGTCGAAGGTGCCTCCACCGAAATCGTAAACAGCCACCAGGCGGGAGGTGTCACCTTGGCCGGGTAAGCTCAAGGCCGCGGCCGTGGGTTCGTTGAGCAAGCGCAAAACCGAAAGCCCTGCTTCGGCCGCGGCTCGCTGGGTGCCCTCTCGCTGGGCGTGGTTGAAGTAGGCCGGCACGGTGACCACGGCCTCGGTGGGGCGTTCCCCGATACGCAGCTCTACCAGGTCCACCAAGGCTTTAAGGACCAGGCCGGATATCTGTTCTGGTTTGTATTCGGCGGAGCCCAGTTTGAGTTGCACCCCGCCGCCTTCGGCCTCTCGGATTTCGTAAGGATAGATTTGCTGGGCTCGCTTCACCACCTCGTCACTGTACCAGCGGCCCATGAGTCGCTTGGCGGCATAGGCCGTGCGGCCCGGCATTGTGGCCCCAAGGGCCACGGCCTCGCGCCCGGTCCAAATCTGCCCTTGTTCGCCGATCGTGATGACGGAGGGGAAGAGCTCTTGACCCTGCGCATCAGCCAAAATATGCATTTGTTCATTGTGTAGATAGGCCAGCACGCAGTTGGTGGTGCCCAGGTCAATCCCCAAGACCGCAGCCATGGAATTCCTCACCGGCTTACGCGCAAAGTGCTTCGTAGGCCTGAGTCAGTTTTCTGAAAAGTTCTTCCAGAAGTTTCCTGGTCGTATCGCTCACCTTGTCAAAATACCGATCCGGGTGGAAACGGTCAACCAGGGCGAAGTATGCCTGTCTTACTTTTTCGGCGTTGGCGTTTTGCTCAAGCTCCAGAAGGGCATGGTGTCCCCGCTCTGCGCGCGCCAAGGCCTGGCGAGCCAAGTTGAGAATTTCAGAGTCTTCCGGTTCTGTTTTGCTCAGCTTGTGGGAACTGATGAAATCGGACAGCAGGCGCTTGAGTTCTTCAATGGGCAGTCGAAACTGCAGGCCCACGCCATAACGGTTTTGGCCCGTGATCGGATCCGGGCTGGGGGCATCGGTTGCGTGGGCCACGATGGCCAACAGGGTGAGACGTTCCTGGTGCACGGGGTGAATCAGGGTCACGGCCACTTCTTCTTGTGTCTTGAAGGGTTTGGATGTGTACGTGAACAAGCCGCCGAAAGATATATTGTGCGTGAATTCCTTAATTAAGCCCGTGACGTCATCAAAGGTGACCGGGATGGCTTTTTCCTCACGGGTTTCCGTGCGTTGTTCGCGTCCCCCCGAAGGCTCCGGTGCTTTTTCTTCCACCAGAACCCCCGTCACCGTTTGATTCGTCTCTTGGGTCGGCGCCTGGGTAGCGGGCGGTAGCTCTTGCCTGGGCATTTGCTCAGGTTTGGGTGGGGCCACCGTGGGGGCGATGGTCGCCAGGTTGTGCCAAGTGCCGGCCTCGACCCCGCCTCCGCCTCCTGGACGTGCCATTTCGTGTTTGGGTCGCCATTGGTGCAAGGTCGGTTCGCTGACCTTGGGGCTCCAGTCCTTCAAGAGCAGGTTCGTCATGGTGGGTTTTTCGGGGCTTGCAAGACTTGCCGGCTCTTCTTCCAGGCTTTGTGCCCCAGGTTCAAGCCAAGCCCGCAAGCGGATCAGGTCGTCCGGGTGCAGGGCATGAAAGATCACCGTGAAGCCCTCGCTCTCAATCCCCAGAACCTGAGCATCCACGCGCATTTGTTCTTCTGCGTGCCAGAGGTGTAACTCCATGTCCGTTCGGTTCATGGGGTTTCGATCCGTGCGCACAAAGGCCCCCCGGGTCGAAATCCGTTCGGCCAAACCTTCAACTTCCTCACCTTGTTCGCAGCGAAAAAGGATGCGCATGGAGGCTATTGAACGGGAAGCCGACCCACTTGTCAATGTAGGAAACGCAGTGGAGGAGGGGGCATGTTGTCGGACAGCCTTGACGGATAGTACTGTATGTAGTACTATTGCGATGAGAGGAGAAAATGGAAATGGAGTCAGACCGGTGAGCAAGAGCATCAAGAAGATTCTGGTACAGATAAAAGAGAGTCCAGGCAACGTGCGATTCGACGATTTGTGTAGAATTTGTGATGAATTTTTTGGTGGATGTCGTCAACAGAGCAGCAGCCACCGCGTATACAAGACGCCCTGGAAGGGTGATCCGAGAGTGAATATCCAAAAGGGCAAAGACGGCAAAGCGAAAGCGTATCAGGTCAAGCAGGTATTGAAGGCGATCGAGAAGTTAGGGAGTAGATAGCAACCAATGGTG
>JAFCZJ010000202.1 GCA_019314375.1 Deltaproteobacteria bacterium
AAGCCATGGGGCGCGTCGGCCAGCAGCAGCCGAGCGCTTTCGGCGCGCGAGGCCATGACCTGTTCGAGCCAGCGAGTACAGCAGATGTGATCCCGATGGCCATAGACCCCATTGCGCGCCAGGCTGATAACGACCTGAGGATTCTGTTCATCAAGAAAACGCCCCAGACGCCCAAGGGCGCTCTCCTCCTTTTCCACCGACAAGGCCCCGTCGGCGCCAAGGTCCAAAAAATGAGGCTCGCCCAGTCCCAGCGCTTCGCTTGCGGCACAAGCCTCGGCCGTACGTTTTTCCGCCAAAGCCGGGCCCGCCTTGCATTCGCCGCTGCGGTCCACCCCAGCCTCGCCCCGAGTACAAAAAGCCACGCTCACCCGAGCCCCAAAGTGGGCGGCCCGAGCCAAGGTGCCGCCCATCAGATAAACCTCATCATCCGGATGAGGAACGACGGCCAGCAGACGCAATTCGCGGGAGAATGAATCCATAAGATGTTTGTAGTCTCAAATCAGCGAGGGGGTCAAGGGTGCTCAGATATCATTTTTTCGGCAGAAAACCCGCTATCTGAGTTGATCCGCCTTTATGCCGCTTGTCCGATCACTTGGCCGAGCTCACTGCGAGAGGCCCCGAGGGTCAGGAGCGACTTCACGAGCAGGTCAATGGAAACGGAAGCATCCGCGGACTCCATTTTCGCGACCCTTGACTGACTCGAACCGAGTTGTTTGGCCACATGGGTCTGCGTCCATCCATGCTGCACACGAAGGTCACGCAAGTAACCGGCAAGCGCCAATTTCAGTTCAACGAAGGCAGCCTCTTCGGCGGTGAGTTCAAGGAACTCGGCGGCGTCTCCGACGCGCCATCCAGCAGCCTCGAGACGATTTTTTTTGGACTTGCCCATCACATTCACTCCTTCCCTCTCAGCATATCATGGACCAGGTTGTTGCAGTCCTGCCAGGGGATGGCGAAGATGTTTTTGTCGAGTTTGGTTTTTCTTGGTACGCGACAAATGACGTAGGCTTGTTCGGCTTGTGGGTACTCTGAGAGGAAGAGTCTCAGGTGACGGATGTCTTTGGTCCTGGGTGTGTCGGTCCATTTGGCTTCGATGGGTGTGTAGCGTCCGTCTTGTTCTAATACCCAGTCCACCTCCGGTCCGTTCCCATCTCGCCAATAGCGAAGTTGGCATGCTTCCGGGCTCAGGCGAGCGCAGCGCAACAACTGAAGCCCCACGAATTGTTCAAACAGAGCGCCCATGCGTTCGGGGGTTTGCCTGCGACTTTCGCCTGCCGCAAGTCGGCGCACACCCAGGTCGAAGAACAGAAACTTGTCGGTCTTGGCTAGTTTTTTTCGGCTATGGCTTTGGGTCAAAGGATGGATGCGCTCGATGATTAAGCAGTCTTCCAGTATTTGATAATATGAAGCAATGGTGTTCTGCGCCACGCCGATGTCCATGGATAGTTTTCGGGCATTGATTTGATTGCCGGATTCCGAGGCGGCCAGCTCCAGAAAGCGGGAGAAGGGACCCAGGTTGCGCACGAGGGCCTCGGCGCGCACTTCTTCTTCCAGGTAGGCATTGACGTAAGAGCGAAGATCCGTTTCTCGATCTTGAGGGCTTTCCACGTCGAAGAGCAGGGGCAGATCTCCTTCCAGCAGGTGATCCTCTATGGGCCGCTGTAAGTCCTGGGCTTCTGACAAGACGAAGGGATCCAGGCGAAGGGACACGAGCCTGCCGGGCAGGAGATTGACGTTGGAGCGGCGTCTGAGTTTGCGGGCGGAGGAGCCCGTGAGGATGAAGCGAGCCTTCTTGCCGTCAATCAGATGCTGGATTGCGTCTAACAACACGGGTACTCGTTGGATTTCGTCCAGTACGACCAGGGACGAGGCTTGCTTGTTTTTGCTTGTGAGCGCTTCAACCTCCCCGGAGAGCAAGTCTGGTTCGGCCTCATACCTTCTTCTGGCGCCTGGCTCGAGCAAAGAGATGGAGAGGTCGGCCTCGATTCGGTTGATCATGGTTGTTTTGCCGGTCTGGCGAGGGCCTAAGAGCAGGACGCTTTTGCCGCGCTTGAGCGCATGATGGAGGGAGGGTTCCAGCCTTCGGGGGAGATAGTTCATGGGTCAAGGGTACAGAAAATATTCACCATGGTCAATAATTTCGGCGAATATGTTCAGCAAGGTGATTATTTTCTGCGATCGGATCTGACTCGGAACTCAATCCAGCTGGAGGTTGGTCAGCTCTTCGGTGACCTCGTAGTCGTACTCGGGGTATTCGTATAGGGCCATGCGTGGTTCGGTTTCTCCCAGTGAATAGCCCCAGATGCTTTGGTACTCGTCCGGATCTTCTCCGATGGAGGAGAGTTGCTGTAAGTATTCGCCGATGGACTTGGATTCGACGATTAGTACTTTGCCCATCTTGTGGATGATCGGACTGTGCGATCTTGTGGCGTCGTGATCGAACTCTAAGATGCGCCGCCCGTAACGAGTGATGCCGATGGCCCGATAGGTCAGGCTCTTGCCGACGCCCGGCAGATTGAGCACGTTGCGATCCGTTGCCAGAAAAGGAATATCGGCCTTGTGCCTGAGTTCGGAGATTTCTTTAAGAATGTCTTCGGCGTCATCGGGCACGTCGTTTAGCAGGCCGAGCAAATCGTCTGGCACGGTGCCAATCACCTTCTCTTCGATCTGCTCCTGGACGGCTCGAGCGTTGGTCGCGAAGTTGTGGTTGTTCTCCATGTATCCCTTCACGGTGAAGGTGTAATAGGTGAGCACGCCGACGTCGTTGAGCGATTTTCTCAGCGCGATGGTGTGGCCTCGTCTTGAAGAGGAGGTGATGAAGACGTGCTGATTGGTGACCATCCAGCCGGCCTGAAGCAGGCGCCTGATCGCGTCTTTGGCCTCCGGCGTCACCTCCATCGGCGACTCGAAGTGGGTTTGGATGATGAATTGCTTTACGCCCAGAACCGACGCCCTTTTTTTGAAGTCGCCGAGGATTTTCACCAGAGAAGGCGTGATGCGTTGCGGCAGGTAGACGGGAAGCCTCGTGCCAAGTCGGACCCGCACCATTTCGGCGAATTTTTCTCCCTGGGGCCGCTCTGCGTTTGCTTCGACCTTCCGCTTGGTCATGTCGTAGATCGCGTTGAGGATGTTTTCTATGGTTTTGTCTGAACTCATCAGCGCGTCGCCGCCCGTAACGAGGATATCGCGAAGCTGTGAATCGTTTTCAAAGTAGGCCATCAGCTTGACCAGTTTTTCCTTCCAGGGCTCTTTGGGCTTTAGTTTTTCGAGATCGAAATTCAGGTTGCCGCGCTGGAAATCATACATGCGCTGACAGCTCGAGCAGAGGCCGGCGCAGGCACGCCCCATCGAGTCGGGAATCATGATCGCCACTTCCGGGTAGCGGCGGTGAATGTTGTTCCGGGAGGGCAAGAGCCAGCCGGCGGCGTTGGGTTTGCCGGGCTCGACCTTGTCTTCTTTTTCCCATCCGACGATTTTTCCGAATTCGTCCACCAGCTTTTGGGAGTAAACGACATAGTCTTTGATGGCCAGGTCGGCGCCGACGGCGAAGTAGGGGACCCTGACGTGCAGCAGCGATAGGTAGTATGGGTTCACGAAGAAGGGGATGCCGGCCTTCTCCGCGGCATAGAGGACTTTCATGGTGTCGGGATCAAGTGATTTGCCCAGCATTTCGTTTAGGGAATCAGCCGAACGAACGGCGAACTTCAGGTGGAAGAGGTGATTTTTCCACCAATCGAGGCAGCGCAAGTATTTTTGTTCGAAGGACATGTCCGGGTCGAACTTGAACTTTTCGGAAACGCTCTCGCCGTTGTCAATTTTGTTGATGATGACCTTGATGATGCGATCCCGGTTCTCTTCGCGTAACTTGACGATACGCGGATCGAGTCCGGAGGGGTGTCGCGCCATCCACTTCATGACCTTTTCCCGTGTGGGCAGTCTTCGCTCTTCGACCCCGGAGAGCTGTCGAAAGAGATGGAGCATGTCCTCGAAGAAGAAGGGTTTTGCGCCGCCTGTGCCCTGGGTGACCGCGAGCCAGATGAGCTTGATGGGATTGCTGACCGCCGCTCCGCCCCGCAGATTGAGATCTTCGAATTCTCGTCCCGCGTTGTCGATGTAGTCGAGAATTCTGATGGCCGCATAGTCACGCCAGGCGAGGGAGTCAAAGACCTCGCGCCCGGCGTCTTTGCCCCTGTAGTATTTGACCGCAGAAGGGTTTTCTTCGAGGACTCCCATCACCCAGTTCCGAACCCCAACCAGGGCCTCGGTTTCGTTACGGGCGTTTCGCATGATCTTTTCGAGCATTCGGTTTTCACCGAGCAACTGGCCCAGGAGCTTGTGCGATTTTGTGTTGATCCCTATCGAGTCAAGGGTATGAGAGCGCGTCGTTGTCATGGCGGCTTCCTTCTGGTGACTATTTTTCGCGTTCAAGGGGTTCTACAAAGTAATAGGTGAAGCGCGTTTGGCATTTGACGCATTTTTGTTTCTCGGGGTGATCAAAGCGATTGGGTCGTTGCGGCAGGTTGGTGATGTAGGCTTTGTCCATGCCGTAGACGGTCACCAGGTTCTCGGCACCGCAATAAGGGCAGGTCAGGCGCTGGATTTCCTCGTGTTGTCCCATGGCCTGTTCAAAGCACAGAAGGGCGGTCTTGTGCAAGCGAGGGATGTTCAAGTTGTCAGTTTGTAGCCTACGCCGCGTAGCGTTTGGATGTGGCGGGGATTGGCGGGATCGTCTTCCAATTTTTGCCTGAGTTTGGCGATGAGGTTGTCCACCGTGCGGGGCGTGCCTTCGTAATCCCAGCCCCAGACCTGGTTGAGGATTTCATCGCGGGAAAAAACCTGTTCCGGCCGGCGAGCCAGCAAGAGCAGCAATTCAAATTCCCGGGCGGTCAAGGCCACCGGCTTGCCCTGGCGCGTAACTTTGTGCGGGCCGGGTTGAATGATGATCTCCCCAAAGTGGATTTCGGGCTCATGGGCTTGTTCTTGCCGCCTGCGGCGCAGCATGACCTCGGCTCTGGCCAGAAGCTCGGGCAGCTCAAAGGGCTTGGTTACGTAGTCGTCCGCCCCCTGACTCAGGCCTTGAACTTTGTCGGTCAAGGCATCCCGAGCGGACAAGATGAGCACAGGGGTGTCCACCTTTCTATTGCGGAGCTCTTCAAGCACCTGCATGCCGTCTATGACCGGGAGCATCAAGTCCAGCACGATCAGATCGGGTCGCAGATTAAAGGCCGCGGTCAGGCCCGTCTCGCCGCAGGCCGCCGTGTGGACTTCATGGCCGCGATGGCGAAAGTTTAAGGCCAGGCCTTCTCGTAAAGCGCCGTCGTCCTCGACGATCAGGATGGTGGCGGGATGGTCGTCGCTCATGAATCTCTGCTTTCGGTTTTTTGTGACGGCAGGCGAAGGATGAAATTGGACCCACCGCCCGGTTCGTCTTCTACCGTGACACTGCCCTTGTGGGATTTGGCCAGGTGTTTGACGATGGCCAGGCCTAAGCCCATGCCACCCTTGTGTCTCTGGCCGTCTTTTTCCGCCTGGAAGAAGGGTTCAAAGATTTTTTTGCGCAGGCCTCGGGGTACCCCCGGGCCCTTGTCGTGAACGCTGATGCTGACCTTGTTTTCTTCATCTTCGACCCGCAGCAGAATGTGTCGCGGGGCCGGGCTGTACTTGTAGGCGTTGATAAGCAGGTTGAGTACCGCCGTGATGAGCATCTTGGGTTCATGTAATACCAGGGCCTTGGTTTGGAGCTGGCTTGCGAAGTGAGTGTCTTCCGGCTGAACCATGCGCGTAAAACGCTCGGCGGCTTCTTCCACTGCGGCTTGGACTGTATCGAGCTCTTGCCCGATCGCGCTGCGATCCTTTTCGGTGGAGCGCCAGGTGAGCAGCCGGTCGATCATGGCTTCGAGCCATTGGCTTTCGCGGACGATGATCTCTAAGCTTTCGCGGCTACGTTCCGGATCGTCTTCCAAGGTGCCGGCCAGCAAGGTCTGGGCATACATGCGGATGGTGCTCAAGGGGGTGCGCAGTTCGTGTGAAACATTGGCGGTCAGATCGTCTCTGAGCCTTGCTCGTCGTGCCCGGTTGCCCAAGAGCACGGTCACCGTGACCGCACCACCCAAAGCCGCTGCGGCGAATGAGATCCCGAGTACGCCCACCACCAGGGAGCTGGCGGTATCCCCCAGGGCCAGGCTGACGATGCCCACGGCACTGGACAACAGCACGGGCAGTATGACCCCGACACCAAGAAAGACAAAGACTTTGATCATGGACGAACCTCTGAGTCCGCGTCCCTTGGGTCGCGGTGTGAGGTTCCTAGCATAGCAAGATCAGGGACCGGATGGCCACAGGGCATGCCCGGCCAGGGGACTATCGAAGAGCCGCTGTAGCAAGCGCGAGCGAATTCTCGTTCGGCGCAACAATTCCGGAATCAAACTTGTCAACTGCCTTTTTATTTTGTCTATGTGGTTCGATGGCTGGCTGACGCGACTCAACAACGCGATGGGGGACATGGATGCTCCTTTCAGCTGGGTCTCGCTTCCCAGTCTGAAAGGGCTGTGTCACGTTTCTGTCACAGCGACAGAAATTTTGTTTCGGGAGAAGAGGCCCGCCAGGTCATCTAGCAGGCTGTAAATGACCGGGACGACCACCAGGGTCAGCAGGGTGGAGAACACCAGGCCGCCGATGACCGCAATACCCATGGGCGAGCGCAACTCGGAACCCATGGAGTTGCCCAAGGCGATGGGCAACATGCCGAAGATCATGGCCGCAGTGGTCATTAAAATGGGTCGGAGTCGGGTGGGGCCGGCTTTGAGCAGGGCTTCGCGTTGACTCAAGCCGTCCCGGCGTCTGAGCACGTTGGTGTAGTCCACGAGCAAGATTGAGTTTTTGGTCACCAGGCCCATGAGCATGATGAAGCCGATCATGGCAAAGATGCTCATGGGTTGCCCAGAGAGATTCAGGGCGCCCAGGGCCCCGGGCACGCTCAAGGGCAAGGCCATCATGATGGTCAGGGGGTGGATGAAGCTTTCGAACTGGCTGGCCAAGAGCATGTAGATGATGAGCACGGCCAAAATCAAGGCCGTGAACATGGCCTTGAAGGACTTTTTCATGTCGCGACCCATGCCGCCAAAAGACATGTGGGTGCCGGCGGGCAGTACCTTGGCGGAGACCTCCTCAATGCGCTGCATGGCTTCACTTTGGGCAAAGGTTTTGGCGACGCTTGCGAAAAGCACAACCTGGCGAGAGCGTTGTTCCCGGTCGATTTGCGCGGGACCCGAGCCTTCTCGGAATGTTGCCAGACTGCCCAGGTCCACGAGCGACCCGGAGCTTGAGCGCACTTGCAGGTTTTTGAGCTGTTCGGCCTGGCGTCGAGCTGAAGCCAGCAGGCGCACCCGCACCTCCACGTCGTCTCCCTGCTGCCGGAAACTCGTGGCCTTGACCCCACCCACCAGGGCGTTCAGCGTTTGGCCCACGAAGACCGTGGGCACGCCAAGGCGGGCGGCGCGTTCCCGGTCGATCTTTACTTGGACCTCGGGTTTGCCTGCCTCGTAGCTGATGTCGAACTCGGTGAAGCCTTTGATTTTCTGTAACTCGACGATCATGGCCTGGGCATGTCGGGTCAGCTCTTCAAGATCGTCACCGCGCAGGTTGACCTCCACCGTGGCCGCGCGCATGCCGGCATCTCTGGCCATGATGCCGAAGGGGTTGATCTGGATTTCGGCACCCTGTACGTCGGCCAGGTCTTTACGGAGTTCGGCGATGATTTTCGACTGGCTCAGCTGCCGCTGATCCTTGTCCCGCAGCTTGACGTAGACCTTCCCCAGATGTTGTTTTTTCTGGGGGTCCGAGCCCACCTGGGTCACGGTGGTCAGGACCTGCTTGTGAGCGCGAATGCGTTGGGCTACTTCGGCCGCCACGCGCTCGGTTTCAGCCAGGGCGGTGCCCACGGGTAGCTTGACCCGCACATCCACCTCGGCGGTGTCCATGGCACCCATCATTTCCGTTTTGATACCGCCGGCCATGTAGATCCCCAGGGCGAAAACGCCGAGGGCCAGCAGGACGGTCAACCAGCGGAAGCGAAGGGCGCCGCCGATGAGCTTGCGATAGCCGGTATCCAGTCCGTCGAGCATCCACCCCAGGGCCCGGTAAAGGGCATTGGGCCTGGATGGCGTTTCTTTCAGGAGGCGGGAGCAAAGCATGGGGGTCAGCGTGAAGGAGACGAAAAGGGAGATGAGCACGGCGACGGCGACGGTCAAACCGAACTCGAAGAAGAATTTGCCCACCATGCCCTCCATGAAGGCCACCGGCAAAAACACGGCCACGATGGCCATGGTGGTGGCCA
>JAFCZJ010000079.1 GCA_019314375.1 Deltaproteobacteria bacterium
CAGCCTCCGCCATCGACATCAGTAGCCGTGTCGGTGCCCCCGCAGCCTGTGCTTGTTACTGTCCACGTGCATATCAGCAGCAGTCCGAGATACGTTTTGATTCCGCGCATTATTTGGTCCTCCAGTTTGTTGTCAGGTGGCGTTGTGTCTTCGGATAGTACGCTGGTCCGCAACGGTAGTTCAAGATCGGCTAGTCCTCAAATGCCGATGTCTGGGTTGGCTATGGAGCTTGTGGTGGCTAGATGACGGCCTTTTGAGAACGTCTAGCCCCGCAACCCGCAGGGCTGCGGGTTGCGGGATAAGACGTTCTAGTTGCGGCATGAGTATTTTCGGTTTTTGGTGTGGTGGCTTGATGACGGCCTTTTGAGAACGTCTAATATTCAATACCCTTCTTGGCGGCCTTGTCGCGGATGGACTCTACGACCTTGGCGTCGAAGGAGTCCTTGGCACCGGATTTCTTGGACATTTCTTTTTTGACGAAGGCGTCACGTTTTTTGGAGAGTTCAGCGATTTGTTTCTGGATGCGTTTGCGTTCTTTTTTTGTTTTGTTCAGGTAGGCCTTTCGTTCTTTTGTACTCATCTTGCGCATGGGTTCCGGTAGGGCCTCGTCGTCCACCGAGTCCAGGTCAACGCGACCTTCCTCCGCATCGCTCAGCAGATCCTTGCTGCCCATGGTTCCACTTTTTCCGCGGAAGCTGGCTCGGGCGGCCGCCGCCTCGGGGGCTGCCTCCAGGGCCAATGCGCTTGATTTTCTCAGCTTGGCCTTGGAGGCTTTCTG
The DNA here is from genome assembly GCA_019314375.1 of Deltaproteobacteria bacterium. Taxonomy (GTDB): domain Bacteria; phylum Myxococcota; class B64-G9; order B64-G9; family B64-G9; genus JAFCZJ01. The sequence continues at coordinate 779 of JAFCZJ010000079.1, forward strand.
TTCCGCCCGGCTGCCGTAGGACAAGTGGGTTCGATCCAGATCGCCTGAGAGTTTGGCCAGTTCACCGTCGTAAGGAGTCGCCACGGCCACGGCACCGCCGGTTTGGGCGATGGCCATGTAGCTGCCCTCGGAACGGTGGGCGATGTCTTTGAACGGCGTCGTGGCGGCGGCGTAGTTGCCGCATTGGACCGTGTGGATGATGATGTCTTTTTTGACCGCTTGCTGACAGGTGTCCATGTATTTTACGTCGTCCTGGTAGTCCATGTGGGGCGGAGCGTCGCCCACCAAAAACACAATTTTCAAGGCACGGCGGTTCTGCGTCCAACTCATCTTGTTCACCGCCTCGGACAGGGCCTGGTTTACATGCTCGGGTCCGTCGCCGCCCCCGTCGGCCCGAAAGGCCATGAGTTTTTCATAGATGGCATCCACGTCCTCGGTCAGGTCGCTCAAGGTGGTGATGTACTGATCTCCCTTGTCCCGATAGCCGATGAGGCCTAAGCGGACTCTGGGCGTGGGCTTGCCCTTGACGATCTCGTTGACGATGGACCAGATTTTCGTCTTGGCCGCCTGAATTAGGCCCCCCATGGAGCCGGTCGTATCCAAAACAAAGACCACGTCCACGGTGGGTCGGAAGGGGCGCTTGGCCTTTCCGGCCGATGCGGTTTGAGGCAGGCAGAACAAGCAGGCGGCCAGCAGGCCGAGGAAAAAGCTGATTCGATTCAGGCGGTTCATGTCAGATACCTCCGTGGGTTGGTCATGGCGTATAGGGGATCATACGCACGACCGGGTGCCGGGATCTAAACTAGGATGTTTTCAGGGGATGGGGGAGGGGATCTGCCGAGGGTCACCCATTTATTTGCCTATTGGGTACGGCCAGGACGCCAAGCCTCCATCCAGGGCAACGACATTGGGGAAGGCGTTGGCTTGAAGGATGAGAGCCGCCTCGTATGCCAAGGAGCCCAACTCGCAGATGATGACGATTTCCTTCTCTCTCGGCAGTTCATTCATGCAACTGTGGAGCGCGGCAAGCGGCATCAATCGCGATCCCGGTAAGGAATGCCGCTCGTGATCGTGAGGTGTTCGCACGTCTAGAAGAAACAGGTTGTCTCCGCGATCCAGCTTCTTTTTTAATTCTATGGACGAGATGCTCCGGTGGAGTCCTTCGAGCTTGTTACGCAAAACGTTTGCGGCGACCGTGAGGCAGTCCAAGGCCGTCGAATAAGGAGGTGCAAAGGAATGATCGAGCTTCGAAAGCTCCTCCAGGCTTGCATGCTGGGAGAGCATTGCTGTGACGACGTCGAGGCGTTTGGACGCCTCTCCGGGGCCGAGAACCTGTGCACCCAGCAGCCTTCCATCTTTTTTGTCGGCGATGAGCTTGATATAAAGCATCTTCGATGTCGGATAATAATGTGCGCGGTCGGGGCCGGGCACGATGACGCTCTCTACATCAAGGCCTGAGGCCACGGCTTCTCTTTCGGTCAGGCCAGAAGAGCCGACATGGAAATCGAATACCTTAAAGACCATTGCACGGATGCTGCCTAAAAATTGTTCGCGTCCACCGGCTGCATTGATTCCGGCAACGCGTCCCTGTCGGTTGGCGATGGAGGCCAGAGAGGAACGAGATTTTTTGCCGGTGATGATGCTCTGGTTCTCCGCGCAATCGCCGGCAGCAAAAATATCCGGATCACTTGTCTGTAGGAACTCATTCACTTCTATGCTGCCAGTCGGGCCGATTTTGATGCCGGCCTCTTTGGCCAAATTCACATTCGGGAGGAGTCCAGCAGCAGAGATGACCAGATCGGCGGGAATCACTTTGTTCTTTATGACCACGCCGCTCACCGCGCTCTTGCCTTCAATTTTTTTGGGCTTGATATCCGTCAGGATACGCACGCCCTTGCTTTCCAGATGCCTGCGGACCAGCGCCGCCATTTCGAAATCGAGCATACCCAGGATTTGATGACGGGCTTCGATCACCGTGACCCTGGCTCCGGCAACGGTAAGCGCCTCAGCCAGTTCGATTCCCAATGGGCCACCACCGATGATGACTGCATCCTTTGACTCTTCAGCCATGAGCTCTCGCTTGAGCCCCTCGGCATCCTCAACTCCGTGAAGCGTAAAGACGTTTTTTTTGCGAATTCCGTCGATTTTCGGGAGCACAGGGGTGCTGCCTGTGGCGATGATGAGTTTGTCATACGGCAGTTTCCTGGTCTTGTCTCGACTTCTTACCTCCAGCAGCTTGTGTTCCCTGTCGATAGAGGTGGCTTCCGCCGGGCTCATGACTACGATGTCCTTGATTAACTTGAAGAACTCCGGATCTCGATTTTCCCCAATGGGAGAGGTCATGAGGTCTTTTTGGTCAGCGACTTGACCGGATATGTAGTATGGCAGCCCGCAGCCGGCATAGGAGAGAAACATCCCCCGTTCCACGATGATGACTTCGGCTCTGGGATCCATCCGGCGGGCCTTTGCTGCGGCTTTGGGTCCCGCGGCGACTCCACCGATCACGATGATGCGCATACGCCGCTTTTTGGATTTCTCGATGTTGTCCAGCGTTTTGGCTGAAATTTGCGCCAGAGGCAAACTGAAATTGAAGGTCGTCTTGCTGCCAGGTTTGCTTTTAAACTCCAAGGATCCGCCGTGAAGTTCCACGCTCTTGCGAACAATCGAGAGGCCGAGGCCTGTCCCCGTGACGACTGTGTTTTTCGCATTGGGTGCCCGATAAAAATCCTCAAGAATCATCTCATGACATTCCGTTGGAATGCCTATCCCGGTATCGGAAACCTCGCCAAGCAGGGTGTTTTTTTCAGAATCGTATGAAAGCGACAGATCCACTCGACCCGTTCTGGGTGTGTACCTGATCGCGTTGTCAAGAAGGTTGTAGATGATTGAGCGAATTCCCTCGGGGTGTGCCCACACGGTCGGCAGCCTGCCCTTGACATGGGTAAGAAATTCCACCCCTTTGTCTTTTGCCGCGGAGGAGAGGCTTTCGGTTACCTTTCCTGCAAGCTGGCTGAGGTCGACCGCTTCAAAGGCATCGAGCACGTTGCCCGAAAGAAGCTTGTTGATGGCGAGCATGTCATTGACGAGAGAGAGTCCCAGCCTTACTTTCCGCTCGGCGCTTTCGACCAACATCCTTTGTTTGGCGGAAAGAGCACCCGCATAGTCTTGGAGCAGCACCATGAGAGAGGTGTCTGCCGTGGTCAGCGGTGATCGTACCTGATGCGCGCTGGTGAGCAGGAATGCTAACTTGTTGGCCCTTTTGGGCTTGGGATTCTTTTTGTTTTGTTCCTGAGCAGTGGACTCTTTTTTTCCGTCTTTCATGCTTGGTGCCCCCTCTCGAAATCATTACACTATACCAAATACAAAATTGGCAAGGAGCATTTTTCAAAAGAGAGGCGGCTAGGAGCGACCCGTGATAAATGCTTCCATGCCCTCGGCGGCTTCATGACCATTGTAGATTGCATGAATGACATCAGGTCCTCGCACCATGTCACCACCGAAGAAAAGCCAGGGGATGCTGCTTTGGAATCGTGCGTCGACTTTGATGCGATGACCATCATATTCGAGTTTATCGGCCACTTCCTTCGGTATGAAAGAAGTGTCAGCTGCCTGGCCGATGGCTTCTATCACCGTTTCTGCCTTGATGAATGATTGGTCATCCTTATCGAATTTTGGACCAAATTTTCCCGACTCATCGAAGACAGAAACACAGGCGATTGTGTGTAGACCTTTTATCTCGTCGTTTTCAATCTCGATGCGTTCAGGGCCTCTGGCGGGAATAATCAGGATGCCTTCTTCTCGGGCCTCGTCAATTTCCTCTCGGCTTGCCGGCATGATCTCTTCCGACTCGAGGCAGGTGAGCGTCACTCCCACCCGTCCATACTTCTGAATCTGTAGACGGGCCATGCTGCGAGCGATGTCCATGGCGACATCCCCTCCGCCGATCACCACGATGTTCTCGCTCACGAAGATTTCCTTGCCCTGGGTGATTTCCCTGAGCACGGGGAGTGCCTGAAAGACATGCGCGTGATCAGTTCCCTCGATATTGGTGCTGCGGCCTATGCTCAGCCCGCTGGCGATGAATACAGCATCGAATTGCTCATGCAATTCTGATAGCAAGATGTCTCGACCCAAGAGGGTGTCGCACTTGATTCCGACACCGAGCGACTTGATATAATCAATGTCTTTGTCCAGGGCGTCATAAGGGAGCCGATACTCGGGAATGCCATATCGAGTCGTACCTCCGGGTTTCGGTAAGCTTTCGAAGACAGTGACTCGATATCCTTTGATGGCGAGGAAATATGCAGCAGAGAGACCAGCTGGGCCCGCTCCCACAATGGCGATATTTTTATCCAGCGGTTCAATGTGTTCGGTTCCGAGCACTTTCTTGTATTCTTGCAGAGGGACTTGATCGGCCGCGAAACTTTTCAGCCAACGGATGGCGACCGGCTCGCCGCGTTTCCCCATGACGCATGTCCCCTCGCATTTGTGAGTACAAACGCGTCCGCAGATACTGGGCAGTGGATTCGTTTTGTAGATGGCCCTCAGAGCCTCGTGGTAGTCCTGCTGCCAGATGGCAAGGACGTAGTCTCGAATATTCATGCCGGCGGGGCAGGCGGCCTCGCAAAGGTTGCATTCGAAGCAGCGTAACGCTTCACGGTGGGCCTGCTCCTCGGAAAAGCCCTTGACGATTTCGACAAAGGAACTCTTTCTTTCATCCGGCGAGAGCATCGGCATTGGGCTGCGTTCGAATTCGATAAGCGAGTAGTCCATGTCGGTATCGAAGCCTTTGTTGTCTTTCAAACGATGGCTCAGGCTGGCCTTCAGCAACGAGTATTCCGTCGAGGGTAAGAAGCTTTCTGAATCGGACTTTTCGTCTTTCGGGAGGTAGACAAAGCTGTCGGTGGTTTTGTCGATATGATAGAAATCTCTGGAGAGGCTCAAGCTCCCTGGTGGGCAGACATCAATGCATAAACCGCAAAAGCAGCAGCGACCGTAGTCGACTTGTGGTCGCTCCCCCTTGTCGCCCGGTTTCGCTTCGATACCGGGCATCTCGATCAGATCAATGGCCTGGTTGGGGCAAATGTCGGCACAGTTGCCACAACCGGTGCAGGCCTCCAGATCGTTGAGATGCAGTCCTCGGCATCTCGCGGCGGGCTCTTTTTTCTCGAAAGGAAATAAGAGGGTATGCGGCTTTTTGAAGAGATACTTAAGGGCCGAAAAAGGGGCGAAAATGCTTTTTTTCTTAGTGATCATGCCTTGCTTACCTGTCTATTTCTGGCGCGGCAATATTGAGACTTAACATGATTTGGCCGACGTCTGCCAGGCTCGCGCCCTTGAGTAAATTCTCTAAGACGAGGATGCCAGCGGTGTACGAGGGGGATCGGAGGTGAGCCCTGTATGGCTTGTTGGAGCCATCGCTGACCATGTAGAAACCGGCTTCGCCTCGTGCGGACTCGATTTTGACGTATGTCTCACCGCGGGGAATGTTCCATTTGAAGGGATTCGGTGTTTTGATCCACGCCGGGCCGGGCGGAATGCGTTTCAAAGCTTGTCTCACAATAGAAATGCTTTGTTCGATTTCCAGCCGAATGACAATCGCACGGGAATAGGAGTCTCCATCCTCCATGGTGGTGACGTCGAAGTCCAGATCCGCGTAAGCCGCATAGGGTTCATCTTTCCGCGTGTCGTTCGTGACGCCCGTCGCTCTGAGGTTGGTTCCAGTCACGCCCAATCGCAGGGCTTCTTCTTTGCCCAGCACGGCCAACCCTTGGGTTCTGTCTGCAAAGATGCGGTTATTGAAGAACAGGTTGTCGTACTCTGGCAGCATGTCCTCTAGGTGCTTCAAAGCATGGAGCGTTTTTTCCGTGAACCCGTCTGGCAGGTCTCGACGAACGCCGCCGGGCCAGATGTAGGTGTGATAGACCCGACCCCCTGTCAGCATCTCAAACAGATCGAGAATATAGTCACGGTCACCCATGGCCCATTGGCCGAAGGTGTCGAACCCGAGCAGGTTGCCGAAGCCCCAAGCCCAAAATAAGTGTGAGGATATCCGGGAAAGCTCAAGCACGATGGTTCGGATGTACTGAGCTCGGTCAGGGACCTCCAGTCCGGCCAGTTCCTCAACAGCCATTGCATACAAGGCCTCATTGGGATCTGGATCCATCACGTTGAGCCGGCAGACGAGGGGAAAGTTTTGCATGTAGGTCCGATACTCCATCAATTTTTCAAAACCACGATGAAGATACCCAGGATTGGAGGTTGCCCGGATAACGGTATCTCCCTCGACATTCAGGATGATACCGAAATTTCCGATCATGCCGAGGTGCTGGGGGCCAAAATAGAGCTCCAACTCTCGCATGCCCTCACCGGCTTTTGTGGTTGATTCTGGTTGGCTCATTCCGCTCGTTCCTCGGCTCCGAATCGGTCTTTGGCGTACTTGCGGAGGTCGAAATCTTTTCTCATCGGTGGGATATCCTCCCAGTGTTCAAGCAAGAAAGGGATCAGTCGGGGGTTGCCCTCGAAGTGTACGCCGAACATCTCGTGAATTTCGCGTTCATAAGTTTGCGCGTGTTGAAAGATTGGAATGATGGAAATGAAATGCGCTGAGTCACGATGGATGCGCGTCTTCACGATCGCGTGAATTTTTTGCTCCTGGGACCAGACGTGATAACAAAGCTCCAGTTCGCCGTCATCGATCCAGTCTACGCAGGAGATAAGGGAGAGGTGAGCGAAGCCTCCTGCTTTCAACAGCAGCAGCAGCGAGGAGAGGGACTCTTTCGAAGTGGAGACGATCAGGCGTCCCTTTTTGGGTATCGATACCAGGCTGGAATCAAAATTGGTCTCGATTCTCTTTTTTTGTTCTTCTTCGAACATCTCAACCTCTTCAGCCATGTGATTCTAGAGCCGTCTGCAAGGTTCCTTCCCCCGCAAATTTCGGCAGATGGGGAAGGACGCGTCGTTGGTTGTCTGCATAGAAGTTGTAGTTTTCTTTGTAGCGTTTGTAGCCGTTGGCCAGTTCTTTGTCTATCAATGTCCATAGGTGTGTTACCGCGATGAATATAGCCTCCGGCCTCGGCATGCAGCCGGAAATCCAGCCGTCTACGGGGATATACTTGTCGAGTTTTTTGATGGTGTTGTAGGAGTCCCAGTACATGCCGCCGTTGACGGGGCATGAGCCGAAGCCGATCACATACTTGGGGTCAAGCATCTGATCATAGGTCCTGATGACTGCACCCAGCGTTTTGAGCGAGACATAGCCTGTGCTAAGAAAAAGATTGCCCTGCCTTGCCGTCGCCTTGGGTATGACGCCGAAGCGTTCGGCATCCCATCGCGAGGTGATCACGGGCGGAATTTCGATCACGCCACATCCTGTGCAGAAGTAAACAGCCCACAATGAGTACTTTTGGCCCCATTTGCTGGGACTTTTCAGGGTTTTGATGATGTTTGCCCGGTCCATAAGTCTTAGCTCCCGATGATCAGCACCAAAATCAAGCCAATAAGCGCGATTAGAGTAGGCCATTTCAAGCAATACCGGAGACCCTGGTCTATCCTGAACCTGGGGAAGACCGCATTGATGAAAATGCCCAAAAGAAAAACAAAGAGTACCTTGATAAGGAAGGTGCCAATGTTTGCACCGCCCCCGAGGAAGAGATCGACGAAGAGGGCGATGACGATGTAAATATGCAGAGCGCTCTGCAACTCCGCTATAGCGAGGTACTTGCCGCCGAATTCCACAAGAGGCCCTGAGGAGATCTCCTGGGGCGCAGTGACTACGTCGAAGGGTCGTATGCCCAACATCGCTGGCAGGATTAAGAAGGTGGCAATCAATGGAATGGGCCAGCGGATCAAGCCCCAATTTAACAAAGAACCCTGCTGAGACTGGGTGATTTCAAGAAGCGAGGTCGTATTCAAGTGCATCATGACGGTCAGCATGGCGAGAAGGAAAGGCACCTCGTAGCCAAAGGCCATGATGAGTTTTCTGGAGACACCGATGCTCGCGTTCGGATTGGCTGAGGCCCCCGCGGCCAGGGCCATGCCCAGCGGAGAAATGAGCATCAAATAGATGACCACAATCAGGTCTCCGGAGGAACTGAGTGGGTGGATTCCTCCGGCGGGAATGAAAAGAACCGTCACAAGGGAACCGCCGAGCGCCATCAGGATGCCGAGATCAAAAAGCACACCATGAGAAACATGCTCATCTTGAGAGAAGAGCTTTACGATGTCGATCACCGGCTGATAGATTGGAGGTCCGTGGCGCCTTTGGATTCGGGCTGTTACTTTTCTAGACAGCCCAAGAAAAAACACAGCGACAAGTAATGCCATCAACGGCAGTATTATATTCCACATAACCACCATGGTCATCGCCCTCATGCCAATCGCACGACGAATATCGCCGTGAGAAAGAGAATGATATAGAATGCGTAGGTGTTCACGTTGCCGGTGTATAGCCTGCTCACGGCTTCAAAGAACGCTTCGAGTTTTTCTACCATCCAACAATATAGCGCATCGATTCGGTCTTTTACGTAGGGTTCGAGCAAACGATAGGCGGGGTCGAAAAATTTTGCGCTGTATTGGTATTTGTCAACCGGCACATAGGCTCCAGCAGCATAGGAGTTGTCTTGTGACACGATTTTGGAGCGGCGGAAGATCCTTATCAGAACAAACACGGACAGGCACGCAACCGCCAGTGCCGCAAGAATGTTGATCATATTCAGTTCGCCCAGTTCGGGGGGCATCGCAAAGAGTCCTGTTTTTATCGCTTCCATCCCCAAAGAACCTTGGATTTCACCGATTACCTTGAGCGGGATTCCAGGCAAGACGCCGAAAACAATCACCGCCGTCGCCAGCAAAACCATAGGCAGCTTCATCGAAAAAGGTACTTCTTTGATGGCCTTGTATTTTTCTGGGAGCTGACCCAAAAAGATATTGTGGATGAACTTGTAGCCATACAGGACGGTTGACCAGGTTCCGATAAGCGCCACCAGTGCGAGAAATGCATATCGATCAGCGATCAGCGTTTTATAGATAAGCCACTTGGACACGAAGCCGTTTGTTAATGGAATGCCGATCAGTCCGAGCACCGCAATGAGCGCGCATGCGAACGTAAGGGGCATTCTTTGCATCAATCCGCCAAGCTTGTTGAGGTCTCGCACTCCCCCTGTGCGGTGCTCGACGGCGCCGACAGAAAGGAAGAGAAGTGCAACACAGATGGCGTAGTTCAGAGTGTGAAATAGTCCTCCAGCTACACCCAGGGGAGTCGCAAGGGCAATGCCCAGGACCATATAGCCACCATGACCCACCGACGACCATGCGATGAGCCGTTTGGCGTCATCCTGGAGTATTGCGATAAAGAGCGGGATGAGTATGGTCAGCGCTGCAATCCAGCAGAGGATATAGTTGAAAGATACAGGCCCGATCGTGAGTTTCCCAAGAACTTCCGTGCCCATGATTCCGTACATGATCAAAAGGAGCCCGAAGATACCCATCCGGACAAGGATGCTGGAGAGAACAGCGGAAAATGGTGAGACCGCTTCGCTGTGAGCATCGGGTAGCCATGTGTGAAGTGGAAGAATGGCGTTTTTGATGCCGAATCCGATCACGAACATCAACAGGATAAACAAGGTGAATCCTGGCGAGGCGTGCTGCATCGCCGATGAGATAGCCCCAATTTCCATGCTTTGGCTGAATGCATATAGGCTGGCGATAGCCAGTAGCATCGCACAAGACCCGAATGTTGACATGACCATGTACCTGAGTCCGGCGGAGACTGCTTTTCCTCCTTTGTAGCTGATGACGAGATAGGTACTCCAGCTCATGATTTCCCAAAAAACAAATAGAGAGATCAAGTCTCCACTGAGCACGATGCCCAACATTGCGGCATTGACCAAGAGCATTGCGAAATAGTAAAAGTCGAGATTCTCTTTGCCCCTCATGTACGCGAAAGAGAAGAGAATGGAAAGGAAGCCGATGGCGGCAATCATGATGCCGAAGAACCAGGAAAGTGCATTGAGCCTAAAAGATAGCTGGATTTGGATGAAGTTCAGGTTGTAGTAGTCGATGTGTGGAGTCTGGCCATAAAGCAGAGCCAGCCAAACGACTGGAATCGAGGCTACGACCAATGCAAGTGCATTGCGGGCCGTGCTGGAGACTTTTCCCAATGGATAGACGAGCAAGGCGCCGAGGAAGGCGGTGGATATGAGAATAACGAGGTGCATTTATTTTAATCCCAGTATTTGGTGGATGTAATCTGCTCGATTCAAGAGCTCTTCAGCGGCTCCCTGCAATAATCGAGTAACCACTTGTGGATAAATGCCAATCACGATGATGAGTATTGCCAGTGTGATGAGCGGGAAAAGCGCGAAAAATGGGGCCTCGTCCGTTTTTTCCGGTTTCTTGTTTCCTTTGAAGTAAAAGGCCTGGATGAGTCGGAAGAAGTATCCTGCCTCCACAACCGTGGTCAGCAAAACGACGACCACGAAGGCGAACATCACTCCGTTATTGGTTTCGACTGCGGCGTATATGATAGAGAGCTTGCTGATGAAGCCTGCAAAGGGAGGCAGGCCGATAAGCGAGAAGGCCGCGATCGCAAAGAGCAAACAGGTCAAGGGCATTTTTTTGCCCAATCCATCAAATGAGGAGAGTTTGTTGGAGCCAACCTTGATGATCATATAGCCGACAGCGAGAAAGAGAAGGGATTTTGCAATGGCATGGTTGAACAATTGGAAAAGCGCGCCGAAGAGGCCGGAGGAAGTCGCGATCCCGAGCGCGAAGACAATCAGTCCAACCTGACCGATGCTTGAATAGGCAAGCATCCGTTTGATGTCCTCACGTTGCCTGTACGCAAGCATCTCTCCCACGATTAATGTGACGAGTCCAATGGTCGACAAAAGTAGAAGAAAGTCTCCCCCATTGAAAAGTGTATAGGTCGTCCTCGCGATGGCGTAGATTCCTGTTTTGATGGCGATACCCGAAAGGATGGCGCTGATGGGGGAAGGAGCTGAAGAATGGGCGTCCGGCAGCCATGCATTCAGGGGGAAAATTGCAGCCTCGACACCGAAGCCTGTGATGAACAATGCAAGGATGACGGAGAGATGGGCCGGCTCGGCGGAAGATATCCTGCTTGCGATATCCGCCATGTTTAGGGTGCCGAAAAGACCATAGATCAGGGCGATTGCGATCAGGATGAGCGTTGAACCCACCGTGCCCTGTACGAGATACTTGAAGGCCGCCTCTGATCCATTTTTGTCACGATTGTAGCCTGTCAGGGCATAGGAAGAGATGCAGACGATTTCAAAGAAGACGAACAGGTTGAATATATCTCCGGTGAGGACCACACCCGTAGCGCCGGCAACGAGGACCAGAAAGAGCATGTGGTATCTGTCGGTTGGTCCCTTCTTGATGTAGCCTGCCGCGTAAATGGAAACAAGAAAGCTCACGAAAGAGATGAGCAAGGTCATCATGATGCCAAGCGGGCCCACCACCAAATTGATACAGAATGGCGGGCTCCATCCTCCGAGCAGGACGATGATCGGCTCATTCAGTGCGGCTGGGACCAGCAATCCAGCCAGGACGAGGTTGGCGAGCAGTACCAGAGGCGGGACGTACTTGGCTGCCCTCTTGGATACGAGATCCAAGAGTGGGATCAAAAATGCCGCCGCAAGGGGTATTGCGATCAGAAGCGGTGCAATTACCATTTTAGCCCCTTGATTTTTTCTGCGTTCAATGTGCCGTAATGCTTGTAGACATTCACAACGATTGATAGGCCAAGAGAGATGACACCCACCCCAATCACAATCGCAGTCAGCACCAGGGCTTGTGGCAAGGGATCGACGACTTTGGGTAGGCATTCCGAAGAGGAATCCAGCATGGCCTGTGTAAACACGGGAGCCGTTCGGCCCTTTACGTAGCCAATCGCAACCAGCAATACGTGGATGCCGGTGTCCATGAGAGTGATGCCGAGCAGGATCTTGATGAGGTTTGTTTTTACCAAGACGATGTAGAGTCCGATAAGAATCAGAGCGACAGCACCGACGTAGTACATCGAGTCGTAAAGGGCATTCAATATCGCAGGGCTAAATAGATCGTGCATGTCAGTCAGCTTCCATTAGATCGCCGATAATTCTGGCCAACTCCGAGCCCACCTTGACGCCGATCGCCAAATACAGCAAAGGGATGACACCTGCGCTGAGCAAGGCGTTGGGGTGGCCCTTGGGTAAAAAGTCCTGCAGAAAATGTCCGCCGAAAGCAAGACCCAGCAGGCCGAAGACGATGAACGTCAGTCCCCCGAGACTCTCCGCCACGTTCAGTTTCTTTCTGTCAATCGTATATTCGGGGCGTGACAAATAGAGCAGCAGGAATCCAGAGGCAATGACTGCGCCCCCCTGGAATCCGCCTCCAGGAGTTAGATGGCCGTGCAGGAAGATGTAGATGCCGAAGAGTATCGTCAAGGGGAAAAGTATCTTCGAACCCGTGGCGACGATCAGGCTCGGTGCCTGGTGTTTCTTTCGTGGTTTTGACTTTTCTCTGAACAACAAGGCTCCGACTCCGAGCGCCGCAACAAAGAGAATCGTGATCTCTCCGAGGGTGTCGAGGCTCCGGTAGTTCACGACGATTGAGGTCACGATATTGGTCGCCCCCGTATCCTTGATGCCCGAGTCGATATAGTAATTTCCTACGTCGATCTTATCCTGGCCGAAAGGAATCTCGGCAAGGGCAATCGAGAATCCCGCGGCGATCAAGGCCAAGAGTATTACCGCTGTCAGTTTCTTCATCGCTCGTGCCTCTCCGTTTTGCGCAGGGCGAGAACGAATATAGCCATGGTCAAGCCGGCTCCGATCGCCGCTTCGGCCATGGCCACATCCGGGGCGTCAAGCATGTAGAAGAGGATGGACGCGAAAAGGCTCACCGCGGCGGAGGAGATCACTGCGTTCATCAGGTCTTTGAAGATGCAGGTCGCCACGGCGGCAGCCAGCATGATCAAAATCAGTAGGGCCTGTAGGACGATCACGCTTCTCCCTCCTGAACGCTGGGGTCCTCATCGAACTCCTTGCATTTTTTCGTTTCGCTATACTTGTCAACGACGCTCTTGTTCCAGAGAGGCAATCCGCTTTTGATGCTGGCCCTCGCAATCGCGTGAGCGCTAATGGGATTGGTCAGCAAGATAAATACGCCGATGACCAGGGTTTTGAAAAACCAAGTCGGTTCGGCTATGCCTACGCCAATGACTGTAAAAAAAGCACCAAACGTTGTGCACTTCGTTCCTGCCTGGAGCCGGTTATAGACATCCGGGAACCGAAGGATGCCCAGGCCGCCAAGAAAGAGGAAGACGACACCCATGGCGATAACTACATATCCGATAATGGCGGTAGTCGTCATATTCCCTTCTCCAGATACCGGGCGACAACGAGAACCCCGACGAAAGCAAGAACGGCATATACCAGAGACACGTCGAGGTAGATTTGCCTTTTCAGGATCAGTCCAAGCAGCACAAGAAGCGCGGTCGTAATCGTGATCATTCCATCCACGCCGATGATCCGGTCAGAAGCCGTTGGGCCTTTTGCCGCCCGGATCATGCATAGCAACACACCGCCAAAACCGATGGAAAAAAACACCAATTGGAATAATGGGCTCATTCCGTAATCGCCTTTATGTATTTTTCGAAACGAGCAGAAATGAGTTTGGCTGCCTCTTGCTCGTCTTCAGTTTTTACGTTGATCCAGTGGATGAACAGGTATTCGCCGCAGACATCAATGGTCAGGGTTCCAGGCGTCAGGGTGATCGAATTCGCCAGAAGAAGCTTGCCCACATCGGTCTTGAGATTCGTTTTGATGGCGACGATTCCGGGTTTGATCGGCATTTTTGGATGAATTACTCTGTATGCCACGTCCAAATTTGCTTTCAGGCAGGCATAGAAAAAAACCGGGATAAAGAGGATGAAATTGAGAATTCTCTTGGGTGCAAAAATGGAAAGTCCTTTTTCGGTCAGGTAGCGGTAGCCCCAGAAGGAGAGGAGCAAGGACAAGAACGCTCCGGCCATGATTTCCTGGAACGCCGCACCTGGGGGTCCGCCGTCTGAGAGGAAACCGGTGAAAACTTCCGAGGTGACCAAAATCCAAAAACTGAACAGGGCGATCACCGTGGCCAGGTATCTGCTGACCGCACTTGTTGTTCCCTTGGTTTTCATTCTTCAGGCATTCCTTTTTGTCGGTTGCGACACTGACTCACTAAGGCGCGGGCTTTGACCTGGCTTTTAGGGTCAGAGACATCAACAGGCTTTCGAGTTCAAGGGCGATATCGATGTGGGATATGAGTACGTCGGGTGGTGCGACGACATGGATATTCGCGAAGTTCAAAATTGCGGAGACTCCACCCTCCACCAATTGATCGACGGAGCGCTGTGCTGCATTGTTGGGCACCGTGATGATACCGACAGTGATGCTTTCCTTCCGTACCGTGTCGCCCATGTGAGAGGCGTCCAGGATGCGAATGTTCGAAATGACGGTTCCAATTTTTTGCACGTCTACATCGAAGGCCGAGCGGATCAGGAGTCCTGGCGCATTCAGGAGGCCACCGTGTCCCAGCAGCGCCTCGCCAAGTCGACCCACCCCCACCATCGCCCCAAAAACGATCTGATTGGGACGTGCCGCTTCCTGAAGCTTGCTTCGCATTTCTCCCACCCGGTAGCCGAGTCCGCGGGTGCCGAGTTTTCCGAATGCTGAAAGGTCTCGACGCACCGTGGCGTCGCTTAGACAGAGGAAGTTTGCAAGTTCTTCCGACGAGACCACGTCGTCGTCGCGTTTGCTCATTGCGCCAAGAGTGCGAAGGTAGCAAATCGATCGTCGAAGGGTGGAGATGGGAATTGCTTTGGAATCCAAAAATTTGTCCTTATGCGGCATTATGTGAAACTCCAAACGACAAAAAAAAGCAAAATCCCTAGAAAATAAGAGAAAATCTTCACGCACAATTTCATTAACGCAATGCTTGTGAAATACATCACAAGAAATGTCGGAGTCAAGTCTTTTTTTTCATTTTTCTGTGCCCGCGCGAAAAAGTCGAGATTTTCTATGCAGATTGGTGTTTTACTTATTGTCGGCATATCGGAAAGTCGGAATGTTGGAACAAGTCATTTTTTAGTTCTTGACAAGCGGTCTACGTGAGGTATGTCTGTTTTTTGGGCGGTTTTTGATGAATCCTGACCCAAAGGGTTTGGGATTTCGTGACGCGATCCAAAGGAGATTTTGATGAAGAAATTTGATGTTGTTGTTGTCGGAGGTAGCGCAGCGGGGCTTACTGCGGCTATTACCGCGCGAAGACACTATCCCGACAAGTCGATCGCTATCGTCAGGCAGGAGCAGCGCGTCCTCGTTCCTTGCGGTATCCCCTACATCTTCGGCACGCTCGGCAAACCGGAAATGAATCTCGTTCCAGACGCGATCCACGATAAGAACCGCCTCGATCTCGTCATCTCCGAGGCGACCGGGCTCGACCGCGAGAAGAAAGTGCTCCAGACGAGCGACGGCGAGATCGGCTACGAACGGCTGGTTATCGCGACCGGCTCGCGCCCCGCGATGCCGCCGGTGCCGGGATTCGACCTGGAGGGCGTCTACGCCATCGTCAAGGATGTGTCCTATCTCTCGAAGCTCCAACAGCACATCGAGGCCGCGCAGAATATCGTGATCATCGGCGGCGGATTCATCGGCATCGAGTTCGCCGACGAGATCAACAAGCTTGGTGGCAAGCGCGTTCATGTCGTCGAGCTCTTGCCTCACTGCCTGTCTCTGGCATATGACGAGGATTTCTGCATAGCGATGGAGGAGATAATCCGCTCTCGCGGCGTCGAGTTGGTCACGGGCGTAAAGGTTGATCGCGTCCTGGGAGAGGACCGCGTCACCGGCGTGGCGCTCGGAGACGGAAGCAAGATCGACGCCGATCTCGTCATCCTTGGCATCGGCTCGGTCGCGAACATCGACCTGGCCAAGCAGGCCGGGCTGCGCATCGGCCTGACCGGCGGCTTGGCTGTTGATCTGGCCATGAAGACCTCCGACGACTCCATCTTCGCCTGCGGCGACTGCGCCGAGAAGATTTCCTTCTTCGGCGGGCGCCCCTCTCCGCTCAAGCTCGCATCCATCGCGGCACAAGAGGCCCGGGTCGCGGGTGCCAACCTCTATGGCCTGCGCCGCGAGAGCCCTGGAATCGTCGGGGCCTGGGCCACCGCGGTGGGTGAGACCGCCATCGCCACGGCGGGCCTGACCGAGGAGATGGCAACCAGACACGGCTACGACTTTGTCTCCGTGGAGATCGGTGGCGTTAACCGGCACCCGGGCGGCATGCCCGGAGCTGTCGATATGCGCCTCAAGGCTGTTTTCGAACGAAAGTCCGGCGTGCTCCTCGGTGGTCAGGTCATGGGAGATCAGGCAGTCGGCGAGCTGGTCAACGTAATCTCGTCCTGTGTTCAGAACCGAATGCGCGCTGATGACATAGCGATGTTTGCGATCAGCACCCATCCAGCGCTGACCGCTTCCCCCATCGCATACCATCTGGTGAACGCCGCCGAGATGGCGATCGAGAAGATGTAGGGAGGTCTGCCGAGATGCCCGGTAATAAGATTCTTTTGATTGACGATGATCTGGACTTCCTCCAAGCCAACGAGCTGATTCTTGAGAAGAGTGGCTTCAAGGTCGACACGGCCTCAACGCCGGAGTCCGGCCTGGAAAAAATCGCATCCACCAAGCCCGATCTGGTCGTGCTCGACGTGATGATGCCGTCTGGCTACGAGGGCTTTGACGTGGCCTGCAAGGTGCGCAGGGAGATGGGCCTGCGCTCACTGCCCATCCTGCTGCTTACCTCCATCCACGAGCGCATGGAGATCCCGTATCGTTTCGCACCCGACGAGAACTACTTGCCAGTCGATGTCTTCATGGACAAGCCGGTCAACCCCGATAAGTTGGTACAGACGATTCGCGAGATGCTCGGCGAGACGCGCGAGGAGCCCGAGCATCCGCTTTGAGCGCCCCCTTTCTGGCAGCTTCAAGGACCATTGAGTCTTCTAGGTTTGCGACCCTGGCGCGAGTACGGCTGAAAGGGCAGGGTACCGGCTCGAAAAATTAACAAACCCACCGCCAAGAGAAAGGCCCCAAAGGACAGGCGAAATAACTGGTGTGGCCAACGGGGCGCGCGGCGCAATAGGTCCAGCTTTTCCACAAAGATCACTTCGCAGGCCCCCATGCCCTTGTCATCTCGCTTGGTGCTGGTGTTCCAGGAATAGTTGCTGGAGCCGAAGCCCAAAGCATGCATGGCGGTGCCCCGCTCGATGGCGCGTACGTTGACCAAACGCCCGTATAGTTTGATCTGGTCGCCGATTTCCAGGTCATCGAGCTGGGCTTGCACCTCGGCCGTGGCCACGATGTGATTGTTCGAGAAGGCCTGGGATTCGAATGGCAGGCCACAAGTCCATTTGACGTAGCATTTGCGGAAGTTTTGATGGAAGCCCAAGTCAGGGGAGCGGAACCATCCCTTTTTGACGTTCTTGCCCCAGATCAGGCAGAGGTCGGTGGGGGCGATGTCGTCCATGTCTTTGAGCCACCAGCTGCCGTAGCTCATCTTGCTGACCAACAGGCCTGCCAGTTCGTAGCCATAGCGTGGATTCAGGCGCACCTGTATTTTGCCGATGTCGTGGGCTATGGGGGTGGGTTCCGTAAGCTTCTTTTGTTTGGGTTCTTGCAGGAGGGCGGGATGGACCTCTTCGAGATTTCGATAGCGGTCTTTGGCCAGATAGCCGATGAGCAAACCCGCAATGGATGCCAGCAAGATTACCTGCAAGAGGCGCATGGCTAGCTTGTAGCGATTCGAACCAACCGGCCCGAAGAGCGCCTGTGCCCGAAGACCCCAGGTCGAGAGTTCCGGCACCGCTTGCTCTGGCAGGACGGGTGCGGCCTGTGCCGTCGGTGTGGCCTGTGCTGCCGGTGTGGCCTGTGCTGCCGGTGTAGCCTGTGCCGGTGTGGGGCTTTGGGCTGGCGTTGGAGGCGGCGAGGGGGCTGAGTAGATTGATTGGGCCTGTTCTGGGCTTTGGGCCAGGACGGCCTGGGCCTCTTTCAGCAGGGGATGGTTCGGATGGGTCTCGGCGAGCTGGGCCAGTAAGGCCTTACCTTCTTCGGCCCGTTGGGCCGGGCCCAGCCACAAGGCGGCGATTTTGAAGTCGGCCTCCGGGTTTTTTTCAATCCGTAGTTCCTGGTAGAGGCGAATCGCCTGGATATGCATGCCGCCCCGAGCCAACGCGTCCGCCAGATGCATTTGCTCGTCCGGAGTCATTTCCAAACTGCGACCGGAGGCCTCCATGAGGCGAAAAGCCGATAGGATGGCTTCGTCATTGTCTTTGGATAGGGCTTGTTTCAGTCTGTCGCTGTTGGAAAATTTGTCGGCACCCAGATCAATAGGGGCGTAAGGATCGTGTGGAGGGCTCATGAATCGAAAGCTTAGCTTTGGACACAGGGGTCTGGCAAGCTTGGGCTGGCCGGTGTAGACTCGGAGTTGAAGAACGTGGAGGTTGATCTTGGCTTTTGACTATTTCGATAAACTGTCCGATGACGACCAGGCTATCTATCGCGCCAGCGACGCCATCATCGAATTGAATCTTCCCTCGGTGGCCTCGGCCAAACCCCTGGTCAAGGAATTAAAAGAATCCTTGGCCGGCGAAAAGACGGCAGCGGTACAGCGTACCTGTGCCCGGCTTTGTCAGGAGCTCTGTCGTCAGTTCAAGGTCGAGGAGGTGAGCGTGCGCGTATTGGCCAGCCGCCCCAGCTCGGCCGCGGGAGAGCTGCACGGCTTGTACATTCGGGAAGAGGGCCGTCGGCCGCGCATCACGGTTTGGATGCGCACGGCCAAGAAAGCCAAAGTGGTCGCATTCAAGACTTTTTTGCGTACCTTGCTGCATGAAATTTTGCATCATTTGGACTACAGCAAGTTCGAGATGGAAGAGAGCTTCCACACCGAGGGCTTTTTCAAGCGAGAGAGCCACCTGCAGCGCCAGCTGCTCGGGGCCAAGGCCGCCGAAGACAAGCCTCGCCCCAAGGGCCAAATTGGGTTTGAGTTTTAACCTGACCTGTTTTGCTACAGCGCCGTGATGGTGCCTGAGGGCCAGTCGATGGTGCAGATGTTGGTGTTCGAGTCTTCGCCCGTGATGGTCTTGGTGAAGCTCTGCTCGAGCACACCCTCGATGTAGACGTTGACGTAGATTTCGTTGGCCGAGTTGTAAGACGACATTGGATAGTCGTGTACAAAAACCGTGTAGAGGCCGTTCGCGGGATGGGCGATGTTGATGTTCTCGGGGCCAGTGAACGGAATGTCGTCCAGATCCAGGGTCGGGTCGTCGGCCGGGTTGCCGAATACGCCCCAGTCCAGCGGGGGGCTCAAAGGGGTGCAGTTGCCGAAGTAGCAGTCGGTGCGCGTTTGCGGGATGCCGCTTGGGGCCAATAGGTGCAGGTCCATGTCGTCGCCCGGATGTTGCCAGATGAGTTCGATCCACAGATCCTCGCTGGGCGTGACTTCGGCCATGCAATGGCAAGGTGCGCTGACCTGGCCAAGGTCGTTGACCACGATGAGCTGGCCCCAGTATTCGCCCGCCATGTCGGTCTGGGAAGAGCGGTTGGCACCGGTGCCCGTCATGGTGGAGGCAGAGCCTGTGGGTAGGCTGAACCAGGACCATTGATAGTCCACGATGCTCCGGCCTGCCTCGGCATCGAAGCTGCCGGCCCCATCCCATAGCAGGGTTTCGAAAGAAGAGGCCTGGGTGGGGGTGACCCGGCAGACGGCCACCGGGTTTTCGCCGCCGGGGGTGCCGAAGCCGTTCAAGTCCACCCGGACTTCGTTCGTGTCTTTGTCGTTGCCGAAGATGCTCAGGGTGCCGACGTCCTGGCCCCGGTCGATGGGGCTGTACTGCACATCCATCAAGACGACTTCGCCGGGACCGAAGGAGGTGTTGTCGGTCGGGCCGTTGATGAGAGCAAATTCGTCATTCGCCGAATTGGTGCTGATCTCCACGTGCTCCAAGGTGCAGGTGTCGTTGCCGACGTTGCTGATCCGAAGAGCCACGGTGGGGCTTTCGCCGATGGTGGTGGTGCCGAAACTGACGGCGAAGGGCTCGACTGAGATATCACAGGCCGACACCAGGGCTCGGCCCTGGATGACGACCGCGCCCGTGAAGCCCGTGACGGGGTCCGCGGATTGATCGTTGGAGTAGATCTCCATGGAGCCCCGATCCGTGCCGTCGGTCATCGGGAAATACTGTACGGTCACGGAGAGGTTCTGCCCGGGGTCCAAGGTGGTGGGGAAGCCGGGCAGGCCTTGTAACTCGAAGTCGCTGCTGGAGTCGCCCGACAAACGCACGTCGTCGATGCGCAGGGGTTGGAAGCCGCAGCTTTCCAGCACCACGGTCTCTATGACGGGCGAGCCGGTGGTGACCACACCGAAGTCCAGCATCAGCGGATCCGGACATACCCGGGGGGCCAAACCGCGTCCCTTGAGCAGCACTTCGAGTTGGGGCTCGTTCACATCATTGGAGTCGATGAGCAGGAAAGTTTGGAAATCACCACCGAACT
>JAFCZJ010000320.1 GCA_019314375.1 Deltaproteobacteria bacterium
AGACCTGGGACGTACTTTTGAACATCAGCCCCGATGCCCATCCTGGCTCCGCCGAGGTCATGTGGGCCCTGTCTCGCAAGGGTTTTCACTTGTTCTACCTGACCGCCCGTCCATCCTTCTTGACCGATCGCACACCAGAATGGCTTGCCGAAAAGGGCTTCCCGCCGGGCATCGTGCACACCACCTTCAGCCTGACCGGGGCCACGGACGACGCGGCCGTGGAGTTCAAATCCAATGAGCTTCGCGCCCTGGGCTACAAACTGGGCCATGCCGTGAGCTACGGCTTCGGCAACAAAACCAGCGACGTAGAGGCCTTCCTGGCGGCCGGCATGCAGGCCGATCATGGCTACTATTTCAAGCTGGAAGGCAGCCCCCAAGGCGGCACGGTACACGACGACTACAGTACGCTTGTGGGAACTTTCAACGCCCTGCCCTCGGCTTGCCTGAGCGACTAGAGAAAACACAATGGGTCTAAGAGGAAAGCTTCTATTATCTTTGTTGTTGGTCGTGGCAGCAGTTTTCGGCACCGCCGGCTGGTTGACCATCCTCCAGATCGAAAACCAACTGGTCACAAATGTTCGCTCCAAAGCACAGGCCCTGCTCTCCTCCATGGCCCAGCCCTGCGCCATCGCCATGGCCAATGGCGAATTCGAGGTGGTGGACGGATACATCGGCCAGGTCATTGCCTCCCGTTGGGCCAAGGAACTCGACGTGCAACAGCTGATGCTGCTGGACCATAAGGGTCGGATTTACGCCCATAGCGATCCGACCCGCTTCGGCCACAGACCCGCCGATCCCTTTTACCAAAACGCCATGCGCGCTGCCGGCATGACCCTCCGCAAAGTGCATCGCCCCTTGCAAGCACCTTTGCTGGAGGCCGCCATACCCGTGGCCTCCGGCCTGCGCTGGGGCACCTTGGTGGCTCGATTCTCCCTGGACAAGGAAAGCGAATTGCTCAGACAGGCTAGCTGGCGGGTCTTGCTCTGGGCATTGGGCCTGGCTGCCGCAGCTGGATTGCTCCTGACCATGGTTCTCTACGTGTCGGTCTTGTCTCCGGTCAGGCGTTTGACCGAAGTCACCAAAGCTTTTTCACGAGGCAAATTCGAAAAGCGGGTGGGGCTGCACGGAAGAGACGAACTATCAAAATTGGGCGAGCATTTCGACGGGATGGCGGATCAGCTTGTCGAGCTCAAGAAGAAGTTGCCGGAAGCCGAAGAGCAACTGGATGAGTCGGCAGACAAAGGAGCTTCGACATGAGCCTGCGTTGGGTCGGAAGTCTGCTGGCCACTCATCTCCTGCTTGGTTTTTTCTTGTTTGGTTGCCAGGAACTCAACTTCGATGGCATCGAGTCCAAACGAAGGACCTCATCCAAATTCATCATCGAAGACGCGCCCTTGGCCCCGTGGCCGAAAGAACTGGACAAACTAAGACTGGGTGTCACCCCCTTCACAAGCGAAGATGAAATAAAAGAGGCCTACGCGCCTCTCTTGGACCACCTGGCCAGTCGTTTGGGGGTCAAAGCAGAATTGGTCCTGGTCGATTCATACAGCGACTTGGGCGAGCGCATGCGAAGACAAGAAATCGACATTGGCACTTTTCCGCCCCTATCCTATGTCCATGCAAGGCATGCCGATCCCGGTTTGCGCCTCCTGCTCAGACAAGTGGCCGATGGTTCGGATACCTACATCGGCTATGTCTATACCTTAGACGATGTGCCGGTCCAGTCCATCCTGGACCTGGCCGGGCGATCCATCTGTTACGTGGATCCCCATTCCGCCTCGGGTTATCTCTACCCACGCCTGCTCATCAAGCGCCTGGGCCATGATCCGGATCAATTCTTCTCGCGAAGCATTTTCGCCCACACTCACATGGCTTGCATGGAACGGGTGCTCAACGGCGATGTGGACGCCAGTGCCACCTATTCAGGCACCTTCTCCATCGCTCGAAGCAATGGACTGCCCATGCACCGCATCAAGATCTTGGCCAAAACTCCGCCCATTCCATTCGACGCATATTGTGTGCGAAGCGGCTTGCCCGAACAGGCAGTCAGACGGATAAAACAAGAACTGCTGGGTCTTTCCACCCGAACCCCGGACGGCCTGAGGGTCTTAAGCCACAAGATGAAGCTGAACGCCTGGATCACGGCGGAAGATTCGGACTACGACTCGGTACGCGAGGCCTTGGCCGCGCTCAATCGGAATCCCAAACTTTAGCGGGTCCGCCCGACACGCCGACGCAAGAACCACAGGAAACACAAGCCCAATAGCAAGCACCAATTGCCCGTCCGACCCGCCGTGGCACAGCCCATGACGAGTTCATCGCCGTCCACGTCTTCAAACCCAGCCCCGCTTTCAAGCCCAGCCCCGCTTTCAAGCCCAGCCCCGCTTTGGGGCATGGGGACAAAGCCCAGCCACTCGCGGGCCGCCGAGGTCAGGGGGGGGTCATGGGACACCGTCCCCAGCACCGGATCGATCACCAGAGACAAGGACACCGCCTCGGCATCCAGGCTGCGATAGTCGCCGACAAGACGGGTTCGCAGCTCAAGCCGGTGTTCCGCGCGCAGAGCAAGCAAGGGGCTGCGGATCAAGATCTCCGGCCCAGAACGGAAAACACTCCAGCCA
>JAFCZJ010000080.1 GCA_019314375.1 Deltaproteobacteria bacterium
ACCTCGGCCAGGATCTCGTCGACCGGCGCGAAATCCTTCCGCGTAATCGTGGTTTCCGGCGTGGGGCCCAGCTGGCAATAAATGCAGTCGTAGTTGCAAATCTTGTGGGGCACCAGATCGATGCCCAAAGAAAGCCCAAAGCGCCGTGAAGGCACGGGCCCATATACGCGCGTCGCTTTCATTTTCGCCTCCTCATCTTCCCCATGCGCTACCACAGAAGCATACGCAAGCCCAAAATCATCAACACCAAGCCGGCCACGGCCTCAATGCGCTTATCCAGCCTGCCTGAAAGAGCATGGCCCAGGCGCATGCCCAACCAGGTGCCGACGGCGGCCACCAGGCCGATGATGGCCACGGCCCAGGAAAGCTGCCACCAATCCATGGTCAGGGCCATGCCCACCCCTGCACCCAAAGCGTCTATGCTCACGGCGACAGACAGCCCCAAAAGACTCCAGCCCAGAGTGGGATCGGAGGCCTCCTCGCAGACCTCTACCTGCTCCTTATGGCGAAAGGCCCCGATGATCATCTTCAGCCCGATGGCTTGCAGCAAACCGAAGGCCACCCAGTGATCGTAGGCACCGATGACGCCGGCCAGACCCATGCCGGCCAAGGCGCCCAGGACCGGCATGAGGGCCTGAAAAAAGCCAAAGGAGAAAGAAAGCCGAAGCACCTGCCGTGGCGAACAAGAATTGAGGCCACAGGCCGCGCCCACGGAAAAGGCATCGGCCGCCAGGGCCAATGCCAGCAGGATGACTTCCGGCAAGCTCACCCATTGAGGCTCCCACGCTCATCCTGGGAATTCGAGTAAAAATTTGCCAGAATGTAATCAAACGCCCCTGGGCTGGTCTTTCTCTTTAAGGCTGCACAATAAACCTTAGAGGAGGATGAGATGAAAAAAGTCAAAAAACTGTTTTTTATTAGCGCATTGACGATTTTGGCCACGGCCTGTGGTGGCTTTTCCGATATGGATGATCCCGCGGGCACCGCCAGCCTGGAGGGTTTGGCCCTGACCGCTCAGGGCGAAGTTTTGGCTTCGGTGGACGTGTATCTGGTTCGAGATGGTCTGGCGGTGCTTGAGGTCAAGACGGACGAGCAGGGCCTGTTCAGCATGGAACTGGACGAGTTGGGTCCGGTGAACATCGTGGTCAACGACGGGGCGGGGTTGGGCTCACTGAAACAGATGGCGGTCTACGAAGGGGCCAACGACGCGGGGCGGCTCTTTGTGCAGCCCCTGGAAAGCATCTCTCCTGTCGTGGACATGCGCGGGGTGGGATTCGAAGAGCGAGTTACCTCCGAAGGGGGCGACTACATCGATCCCAAGTACAACTCAGACCGCTCGGCCGTCTTCGCCGCTCGCAAGCTGGGCGGCAGCGCCAATTACGAAATCGTACGTATCGATCTGCCGATGGGCCATGAAACCGTCCTCATCGACGACGTCGATCTGGTCACTTCCCACACCGAAGAAATCCAACTCCTGGATGATCGGGTCCTGCAATACCGGGCCACCATGGCCTCCCCCGAAAATCCGGAGACGCTCACCCAAAGCCTGGTCCTCATCGACACGAACTCGGGACAAAAACTCTTGGAGCAGCCCTGGTGGCAGATGTTTTCCGAGGCCTGGGTGGCCGACGACGATATCTGCTACTTCGAGGGCTATGAACGCCAACAAGCCTACGACACCCTCTTCGGCTGGGCCTACGAGTACCAGGTGCGGCCCGTGCGAATCAATTTGACCGCCGGTCAGCAAGAAATCGGCGCGACCCTGAGTGGCTGGAAGACCCACGCGGACATGTGGATCCGGGGTGGCCACAAGGTGGCCTTCAGGCCTCAACGAGACTGCGACTACGAAGACCCCAATTGCGGCTGGGATCCTTTGACCTCAATCTACATGACCGATTTTTCAAATCTGACCACCAGTTACCTTGGCGATTCGGGAGACGCCTATTCCTTTGCCTTGTTCACTTCCTGGAACGGCCAAGCCATCTTCTTCCTCCGCAACCTGGGCGCTTCCGAGCAGGGCCTCATGCGCATGAACGTGTCCACGGGCCAAGTCTCCACTTTGCGCACTTTCGAGGCTGCCGAGGGTACCATCTATCGAATGACCCTGAGCCCGGACAACAGCGAGCTGCTGCTCGATCAAAGATTTTATCAAGAAAGCCATTTCGTATCGGGGGCAGTCAGCCGCATGACGCTAAGCGACAACAGCCTGACCCCCTTGGCCATGGACCACAGCGCAGATTCAGACACCTTCACCCTCTGCCAAGGCGAGTACAGCTCCTGCACCATGAGTTACCTGGATGACAGCCTCACGGTGCGCATCACCGAGACCTTTGATCTGACCAGCCAGCGTGCGGGTGCCCTCGTGGACTTCGCAGCAGACGGTGCCGCCACGGCCAGGCTCTTCCCCATCGGCGAAGGCGACTATCGGGTGCCCAGCCTCTTGACCAGCCCGGACAGCAGCATTGAGGCCCTGCGTCTTAGAAATTTGGAGACAGGCTTTTTCCAACTGCTGACCGGACCGGTCGGCACACCAGCCGACGAGATGCAGCAGCAAACCTTCATCACGGCCAACCACAGCACCATGGCCTTTTCCGAAGATGGGACGTACTTGTTTTACTTCACCCGGGATCCGATTTCTGGCTACACGCAACTCTTCCGGGTGGAAAACACCGAATAGGGGTCAATGGTCAAGCTGGTCGAATCAGCCAGATCCGGCGATCGGAAAGCGCAGCGAGCGCTCTTCGATCGCTTTCACCCACGCATGATGGCGTATTGCATGAGATGCGCCAACGGCGATCGAGAGCGAGCCATGGACTGGACCCAAGAAATATTTTCAAGGATGTTTACGGGACTGACCAAGCTTCGGGACCCAGCTCGCTTCAGCCCCTGGCTCTTTACCATTGCGGCCAACGTTTGCAGAACCCAGGGCGCTCGACACAAACGACAACGCGAAGCCCATGACTTCTTCGTCTTGGAAATGGAAAACCGACCCAGGGACGAGGACAAGCAGGCCATGGAAAGACGCATCACGGCGGTAAAACAAGTCGTCGATGACATCGAAGACGCCAAAACCAAAAAAATCTTCATACTCAAGTACACGGAACCTGAACACACAACACGCCAAATCGCGGAAAACCTGGGCATTCCCCACGGCACCGTGACCGTCACCCTTTCTCGGGTCCGGGCCAAATTAAAAAAACAGTTGACGCTCATGCTTTGCGAGGAGGCCGGCTGATGTCCACCTGCCCCATTCAATCCAGCGAAAAACTCCGCGCCTTGCTGTCCGGCCAGCTCGATGAGCCTTTGGCGACCGAACTGCGCAAGCATCTGCAAACAGACTGCGAACACTGCCTGAATTTTTTCGAAGAAATAGACGAAGGCGAGCTGCTCGAATGGTCCGCGGGTCCTGCGACCCTGCTCAACGCAACCGAGGCCGATGCGATGTTCGACGCAGCCAATCCCCAAAAAAAAGCGCCCTGGCTGTCGCGCCTTTTTCACTTGCCCGTGCTGGTGCCTGCCGCCTCCCTGGCTGCAATCCTGCTGATCATTTTGTTCATCGCACCCTGGGGCTCAGATCCCAAACCGGACGAAATGGGCATCAAAGCCGCGGGCCAGGAGTCGCCCATCAGAGCACAGCTCATGGGCATTATCGGACAAATCCGCAACGGCCAGCCCCTGGCCGTTCAACGCGCCCAATCCGTAGAGCCCCTACTCCCGGGTCAGGTCCTGATGTTGCGTTACCACATTGATCGACCGGCCTGGATTTACCTGCTTGCACAAGATGGAAATCGGGTCTCTTGGCTCCACAGCGAACAGAACAAAGTCGAGGCCGGAGATCACGAAGTGCAGGCGGCAGGTCAAGCCCTGGCCATCCCTGCCGAAAAACTGGGCAGGGGTCTGCGAATCATCTTGCTGGCTTGTCCCGAACAACGAAACGATGCAAAAGACATTGCCGGCCCAGGGGCCTTATCTCAACAAGGCGCCTTCAAGACCTGCGGCAAAGACAGTTTGCGTTTTACCTTCCGGGACGCCCAGCCATGAGGTGGATCGCCGCAATCGCCGCGCTTTACCTCTCTGCCTGCGCCCACGGCCCGGAGCCCGATGGAATCAAGGGCAGTCTCTTGGTGCCCTTCGCGCCCGCCGGGATCACGACCACCGCCGCAGGCCCCAGGCGCCTGGCGCTGATCGTCGGCATCAACGACTTCGAAGACGAGCGCTTTCCGACCCTGCGCTTCGCCCAGACCGACGCCGAAGCCATGGCCGAAGCACTGGCCCCTAGCTTCGACGAGGTCATGCTCAAGGTCTCAAGCAAAGACACCAGTCGCACCGCCATCCTGCGCGCCCTTTCCGAACTGGGGGCCAAGGCCAGTCACCCCGAGGACACCGTCTTCATCTACTTTTCTTCCCATGGCTCGCTGGCCCGAGAGCCGGGCGGCGCCCTGAAGCGCTACCTGGTAACACACGACACCTCCATGGCCTTGCTGGCAGAGACCGGCTTACCGGTCGAGGGCATAATCCAGGTCTTAGACGCCATGGGTTCCAGACGCAAGGTGCTTGTTTTGGCCACATGCCACAGCGGCAAGGGCAAATCCCAGATCAGCGATTCGCTGGCTCAAGCCCTGGCGTCCCTCAAGTCCGCACAATTCGCCTCCTTCGAGGCCGTCAGCGAGGCCAGTATCATATTGACGGCCAGCGCCTTTGGCGACACCGCCCGAGAAAGTCCCGAGCTCGGCCACGACATTTACACTCACTTTTTTCTGCAGGCGATGAAAGACGGAGTGGGAGATCGCGATCAAAACGGTGCCGTCACCGCCAGCGAGGCCCACGACTTTGCCCGGGACGGCACTTGGGCCTACACCCAGGGCAAGCAGCGACCGACGGCCGAAAGCCAGATCATGGGCCGTGACCCCATCGTGCTGACCGGAGAGATCCAAAACAATGGATTGCCGGTGGTATTTTCCTATGCACCGTCGGCAGAAGGTCTGGAGGTTTGCGTGAACGGGCAGATCAAAGGTGCCCTGCCCGGCGGCGTGGCCCTGCCCGCCGGTGATCATGAGCTAAGCATCCGACGACGTGACACGGCAGAAATCCTCTATCGCGGTCGGATGTCCTTAATCGCGGGCCAACACACTGATCTGACCGAACTGCTTCCCAATCCCACCGCACTCAGCTTTCAGGCCGACGCGGCCTTTCTGTGGCCCATGGGAGCAAGCAGTCGGGGAGAATACCTGCCCATGTCGTTCGGTGCCGGTTTGAGCACCTTCCTGCACAACTGGCCGGGGGAGGCCTGGCAGCTCGGCCTGCGCCTGGGCTATCTCAACGGCAGGGGCCAGGCCACGGGCTTTGACGAAAACCTGGATTTTCGCTTTCACGCCCTGGAAGGAGGACTCTCGGTCGGATACGCATTTTCCCTGGGACAAGACCTCCAACTCACGCCCTGGGTCCAGACAGGCCTGTTCTGGGCCCTGAGAGATTTCGAGACGGACAGCTACGAAGAGAACGATCAGCTGTTTGCATTCCGCTTT
The DNA here is from genome assembly GCA_019314375.1 of Deltaproteobacteria bacterium. Classification (GTDB taxonomy): domain Bacteria; phylum Myxococcota; class B64-G9; order B64-G9; family B64-G9; genus JAFCZJ01. Next base: position 5,526 of record JAFCZJ010000080.1, read on the forward strand.
GGTGCAGGACTGAGCTTGGGTTGGGAATTCTTGAACGGCTGGTGGCTACGAGCCGGGCTTTCGCTTGGCGCTCTGCTGGGTCCGCTTGGTGCGGAACCCGGCCCCCATCCCATTTTGGGCTGCACACTCTCCATTGGCCCGACCATAGATTGACAGGCCGGCTCCCTCGGCTAGGATAAGCCCATGTCGCAATCCGAACATACCGGTAACGGTCATCACGGGCACGGGCACGGACACTCGCATCATCACCACCCGACCAATCTGGCCGAACGTGCCCTTTGGGTTGCCCTGATCCTCAACGGCGTCTATCTCATCGTCGAATTGGTTGTGGGTCTGCTTTCAAACTCCTTGGCCCTTTTGTCCGACGCCGGACACATGGCCACGGATGTTGCGGCCCTGGGCTTGGCCCTGGTCGCCCAGCGCCTGGTCCGGGCCAAATCCGGGCCTTCTTTCACCTTCGGCCTGCGACGGGTGCCTGTGCTGGGTGCCTTCGGCAATGCCTTGAGCCTCATCATCATCGCCTTCATCATCCTATGGGAAGCCTCCGGGCGAATACAGGATCCGCCTCCGGTCATGGCCCTCCCTGTGCTCGTCGCCGGTTTCATCGGCCTCCTGGTCAACCTGATTTCAGCCTGGTATCTGCACAAGAGTTCGGACAAGAGCCTGAACATTCGCGGTGCCATGCTGCACCTTTTGGCCGACGCCCTGGGCTCGGTGGGCGCGATCACAGCCGCCGTCGTCATCATGCTCACCGGCTGGACCCCCATCGACACCATCATCTCGGCGATGATCGCCGTCTTGCTGCTCAGCTCCACCTGGCCCTTGTTGCGGGATACGACCAAGGTGCTCTTGCAAAGCGCTCCGGTGGCACTGGATATCGATGAGCTCAAAAAAGTCATCTGCGAAAACGCCCTGGTGATCGAAACCCACGATCTGCATGTCTGGCAAATCGACGAAGGGCAAGTGGTGCTGACCGGCATGTTGGCCACGGAAGAACAGGACTTGGGAAAACTCGAACAAGCCAGCAGAGAAATAAAAACCCACATCAAGGAGAAGTTCAAAATCACGCACACCACCTTCGAGTGGTGTTCGAGGGATGGTGCAACCCGCGGAGTCTGCAACCTCACTTAGCGAAAGAGAATTCCGGCTTTGCGAAGGCCAGTCGTTCCTGCATGACCTTCACGGCGTCTGGGTTTTCGTCGATGAGCAAAAAGTCCCGACCATGCCGGGCCGCCGCCGCGCCGGTGGTGCCTGAGCCCGCGAAGAAATCGCAGACAAGATCCCCTGGGTTGCTGTGTACCTTGATGATGCGCTCCAACACGCCCAGAGGCTTCTGGGTCGGGTAGCCGGTCTTTTCCCCCGAGTTGGTGGGCACGATGGTGTGCCACCAAACATCGGTGGGCGTCTTGCCCCGCTTGGCCTTTTCCGGCCCCACCAAGCCTGGCGCCATGTACGGAATGCGATCCATGTCGTCGAAACGAAAGGTGTAGCCCTTTGGCTCCCGGCTATACCAGAGAATATTATCGTGCTTGGCACTCCAGCGCTTTTTGCTGCGCCCACCAAAATCGTAGGCCCAAATGATTTCGTTCTGGAAGCAATCCCGCCCAAAAACCGCATCGCAGAGCAGCTTGGCACCGTGGACTTCTCGATAGTCCAGATGCAAAAAAAATGAGCCGCTGGATTTAAGGATGCGTCGGGCCTCAACGATGCGCGGCTCCAGAAAAGCCAAGAAATCATCAAAGGCATCCATAAAAACACTCGAGGCCAGCACTTCGCTTCGATAGCTCTTGCCGCCAAAACCCTTTCTGTCCCCTTCGGCGTCTTGCTTCACTCGAATGCGCTTGCGTTGCTGGGTGCGACCGGTGTTGAAAGGCGGATCGATGTAGATCAAATCCACCGAAGCCGCATCCAGCTCAGGCAAAACCTTCATGTTGTCGGCCAGCAAGATACGCGCCACGGATCTCTCCCTTTGAATCGAGCATCTTGCCACATGGAGCTATTTCTTGTGCGAGAAAAACACAGCCCGGTCCAGGGCCACGGAAAGATCCACATCCTCGACAAAAACATGGGGATCAAGACGCAAGGATGCGTGGGTGAAATTGACCAAAGCATGAACCCCGACCGCGGCCAAGCGCTCGGCCACTGCCTGGGCCGCCTCCGGAGGCAAGGTCAAAATGGCCACACGCACATTCAGCGCCTTACAGACCCGCTCCAACTCGTCTACATGATGCACGGCGAGACCCACACATTCCATGCAGGTCTTGCCCGGATCAATGTCAAAGGCCGCCAATAGATCCAAGTGCGGTTCTCGATCTCGAAAATAAGTAAGAAGGGCCCGGCCCAGGTTGCCCAGGCCAACCAACGCAGCCGCGGGCCGAAGCCCAGGATGCAACCAGGCCTTGATGGCTTGAGACAAGGCACAAACTTCATAACCCTTGTTGGGACTGCCGGAGTATCCGATGGCCATGAGATCGCGACGTACCTGGACCGCAGTCACGCCTACTTTTTCTGCCAACTCTCGGGAAAAGACGCGCTTGACGCCTGCCGCGCACAACACTTCCAGGCGGCGCAACACCAAGCTCAATCGAGTGACCGCCCGGTCCGGAATCCGATCTCCATATGTCAAAGGAAGCCTATCTCAAGCCTTCAGCTTGGTCTTCAGTGTGGTCAGCAACATATCGTTGTCGATGGGCTTCTGAAACACGCCCGACAAACCCAAGGCTGCCGAGTCGATGCTTTTGTTCAACTCGTTACCCACGCTGGTCAACATATAGACTGGGGCCGTGTTGCCTTCCAGTTTCAGATCCTTGACCAGACCTGTCCCGGCGTCCACTTCTTCCATCATCAAGTCCACGACAACAAAGTCAGGCTTCTCCGCCTTGTAGACTTTCAAGCCCTCTTCGGCGCTGGGGGCACCAAGGAAAGCATAACCATTGGCCTCTAAGACCAATTTCAAGGAATCCAGAATGTCCGCGTCGTCATCGACGCACAAAACCAGATGTTTTCCGTCTTTCATGACAACTCCTCGAACGTCGGCTGTGCATCCACTACTTCACGAAAACTGCGCTGACGCAAGACCGGTTCTATAAAACGCAAGGCAGCGTCCAGATTGGCCGCGGCCTGCACCGAATGTCCTTCACCAAACTCATCAAACTTGTATCCACGAATGCCCAGCATGTAGGCCTCGACTTTTTTACCAAAATACTCCTCGGCCATGCCCAGTACGGCTTCGGGCTCTACTGCGTGACTTGAAAAAGTCATGCCCGGCTTGCCGAAAACCGGCTGAAAGAAAAAAGGCTCGGGGCCCTTTTCCGCCGCATCGGCGAACACCACCACGTCATGCAAAGACACCTCGTGGGCGTCCTCCACGGCCAGCTGATAATTCGCGTCCACGGTCAGACCTTGGATGTCCCAGGTCTCAGCCTGAGCCGCCAAGGCAGGACCCAGACCGTCATCAAGACGGCCTGGGTTGCCGAAACCGATTAGCAAAATCTTGGCCAAAGAGTCGGGCATCACTTGACCTTGCGATCCACCATATTTCCGTCGACGTCGAACATCTCCACAATCAGGGGCATCTTGCCGATGGCATGTGTGGCGCAACTCAGGCAGGGATCGTAGGCTCGAATGGCCACTTCCAAGTGATTGAGCAGGCCTTCGCTGATCTCGGCCACGCCGTCGATATATTTCGCCGCGACCTTCTCCACGGCCAGATTCATGGGCACGTTGTTGCTGGTTGTGGATACGATCAGGTTGGCCATGGTCACCTGGTCATCGGCGTTGACCTTGTAATGATGGAACAAGGTGCCTCGGGGGGCCTCAAGGATGCCCACGCATTCATCTCGTCGCTCGCCGCTGGTGACCAAATCGTTTCCCTGCAGATCCGGATCGTTCAAAAGCTCTTTCATCTTTTCGGCCGAATGCAGCAACTCGATGAGTCGCGCCCAGTGGTAGGCCATGGTGATGTTGTTGGGCTTACCGTTGGTCAATGCCTTGAACTCCTGGCGCTCCTTCTCGGCCAATTCACTGTCGATGAAGTCGCAGGTATTCAGGCGAGCCAAGGGGCCTACCCGATACCAACCCTTCTCCGGGCCCAAGCTGGTGATGAAGGGGAACTTCATGTAGGACCAGGACTTCACTTCTTCCTTAATCATCTTGTGATAATCGGCGGGCTTCACCTGATCGAAAATGATGTTGCCCTCCGAGTCGATGGCCCTCAGGTTGCCGTCATAGAGATCCATGCAGCCGTCTTCACGCACGATACTCAGGTGGTTGGACGGGAAGGATCCAAAATCCTTGACCATCTCGAAATTGTCCATCGTGTACTTCTTACAAAGCGCAAGAGCCGCAACCGACCACTCCAGCATCTGGTCGATGTCCTTCAAGAAAACGTCGCGCTCTTCGATGCTCAAGTTCTTGTTGATACCGCCCGGGATGGCACCGGTACCGTGGATCTTCTTGCCGGCCGTGGCCTTGATGATCTCTTGGCCGAACTTCCGCATCATCACACCCATGACCGCCAATTCCGCATACTCGGGCGTGGTGGCAAGGGCGATGACGTTGCGCTTGCTCACGTCGGCGTCAAAGCCAAACAGCAAGTCAGGGCTCGCCAGGTGGAAAAAATGCAAGGCGTGGGACTGGAAGGTCTGTCCATAATGCATCAGACGTCGCATCTTCTCCGCGGTGACCGTCAGTTTGTCCGCACCCACCAGAACGTCCATGGCCTTGGCCGCCGCCAGGTGATGGCTCACCGGACAAATGCCGCAGAGACGCTGTACCAGCACAGGCACTTCCCAGTAGGGGCGGCCCTGAATAAATCGTTCGAAGCCGCGAAACTCCACGATGTGGAGCCGCGCTTGCTTGACATGGTTGTCGGCATCGAGCAACAAAGAGACCTTGCCATGGCCCTCGACACGAGTCACAGGCTCGATCACCACACGTTTTAATCCATTGGTCGTCGTCACAGTTAACTCCCGTAAGCGCTAGCACCACATTCCTTTGGAATGCGGCACAAGTGTTTTTATCCTGGTACTATCCGTTTGCGTACATAACTCAAATAACAAAATTGTGCCTCCTCTGAAAACACTAGTCGTACTTCAGCACTTCGTAGGGCAGGTCCAGAGGCTTATCATTCAGCAGGGCCACCAGGGCTTCCCAGATGGCGTCCGCTGGCGGTGGGCATCCCGGCAAGTGGAAGTCGATCTTGACCACCTCGTGACAGGGATAAACACGATCCAAAATAAGCGGCAGTTCGGGATCGTTTGGGATCTGACCACTCGGGTTGTGTACCGTCGGGCCGTTCAGATAGGCCTCGGCCAGGCATTCCTTCAAGGGGATGCTGTTGCGCATGGCGGGAATCCCGCCCATGGTGGCGCAATCACCAACCGAAACCAGGACATCGCAATGCTTGCGGAAATCCTGTAGCACCTTGACGTTCTCCTGGTTGCAGCAGCCGCCCTCGATGAGGCCTACCGTCACGCGACCGGTGAACTTCTTGATATCGTTGATTGGGGATTTGTCAAAATCGATCAGCTCGACCAACTTCAGGATGCGGTCGTCGATATCCAACAACGACATATGACATCCGAAGCAGCCGCAGAGCGAAGTGGTCGCAACTTTGGGTTTCGTCATGATTTCGTTCCTTCCGCCCTAGCCATCGCTCTTGCGCTTGGCTTCGATGTCCGAGCCGATGGGCGTGTGGTCGTAAAGGCGCTTGCCCACGGGCACCGCATAGCCCACTCGCTTGCGCAGAATAGCGCCCACGGGACAAATATCAACGGCCTTGTCTACGCCGGCCAGATCGGTTTTGGCCAAATCGGCCTCGGCGTTGATGGCCAGTTCCATTTCGTAGCCCCGGTTGACAAACTGGAAGACGTTTTTGCCGTCCAAATCCCGAGAAGCACGCACACAGCGACCGCAACGAATGCATCGATTGTGATCGATAAGAACATCGGGGTGGGAAGCGTCTATTTTCCGCTCGGGGAACATGTATGGATAACGCGGGGCAGCGATGCCGAACCGATAAGCCATAGCCTGCAATTCGCAGTTGCCGCTTTTTTCACAGAACATGCAGTAGTGATTGCCTTCGACAAAGAGCATCTCGACGATGGCCTTGCGTTGATCGATGATTTCCGCCGTCTCACTCAGCACCACCATGCCTTCGCCTGCCGGATGGGTACAAGCTGATTGCGGGCGTCCGTTGACCTGGACCGTGCATACGCGGCAACGACCGCCCGGCGACAGGTCCTTGTGCCAGCAGAGGCGCGGAATGTAAATGCCCGCCTCATCGGCCGCCTGCATGATGGTCTGGCCCTTGGTCGCGGCAATCTCGACGCCATCAATGGTAAACGTAATTTTGTCGCTCATGACGTTTTCCTTCCTAATCTTCGTGGAAGACCGGCGCACGACCCTGGGCTTCGACCGCATCGGCCAAGGCCATGTTCAGATCGAAGGTGGGCTGCTTGCCGTCCTCTTCAGCGACGATATTGGACTCGTAAAGTGTCCGGAAGTTTTCCAGGGTGCTCTGCACCGGGTTGGGCGAGGTCTGACCCAAACCGCATCGGCTTGTGGCTTTGACCGTGGCGCAAAGAGAATTCAAGTAATCGATATCCTCGGCCACGGCCTTGCCCTCGCGGAAGCGATCCAGTCGCTCCTTGATCAAGACGTTGCCCACACGGCAGGGCACGCACCAGCCGCAGCTTTCATCGATGAAAAACTCCATGAACTCGGCGGCCACATCCAGAATCTTGCGATCTTTGCCGAAGACGATCATGGAGCCGCCGGTGCCCAAATCCTCGAAGCAGATCTTACGATCAAACTGGGCCGGGGCCACGCAGGTGCCCGAAGGCCCGCCGACCTGCACGGCGATGGCGTCTTCGCCGCCCACGATCTTCAGGAACTCTCGCACCGTCAGGCCGAAAGGCAACTCGTAAACGCCAGGCAAGGCACAGTCGCCTGAGACTGAGAAAAGCTTGGTGCCCGAGCTTTCCGCCGAACCGATTTCGGAAAACCAACCGGCACCCTGATCAAGAACGCGCGCCGCACAGCAGAAAGTTTCCACGTTGTTGACCACGGTGGGCAGGTTCAGATAGCCCTCTTGCACCGGGAAGGGCGGCCTGTCGCGAGGCGAACCGCGTTCACCTTCGCAAGAGTTGATCAAGGCCGACTCTTCGCCACAGATATAAGCGCCTGCGCCCATCTGGATGCGAATATCAAAGTCAAAGCCTTCTTTGCCTTGAATCTTTTCGCCGAGCAGATTCTTGGTACGCATCTCGGCCAGGGTATGCTCGAGATGAGCACGCAAATAATCATATTCGGCTCGCAGGTAGATGAGGCCCTGCTTGGCGCCCACGGCGTAACCGGCGATGGCCATGCCTTCAAAGAGCAGCTCGGGCACCTCGGTCAGAATTACGCGATCCTTGAACGTGCCGGGCTCACCCTCATCCGCATTGCAGATGATGAACTTCGGGTCACCTACGCTGCTGCGCGCGAACTCCCATTTCATACCCGCAGGGAAACCAGCGCCACCACGACCGCGCAAACGAGCCGTTTTCACGTCCCGGATGACTTCCTGTGGACTCATCTTGACGGCCTTGTGCAGAGCCGCGCCGGGCTCCATGCCGCCGAAGATGACGTCGCCTTTTTTGCGCACGTTGTTGATGACCATCGAGTGAACGAGTTCGCTGGCATTTTTGCCCTCACCCAGGGTCTTAATCAACTCCTTGGGCGAGCCGGTGCCGGTCAAGGTCTCGACGATCTCGCCCACCTTGTCCGAGGACAGGTAGGTCACGGGCACGTCGTTGATCAGGGCCGCCGGTCCCTGGTCGCAGAGACCGATGCAGGCCGTGTACGCCAAAGACACTTTGCCGTCGGCCGTGGTCTCGCCCGCCTTGATGCCCAGGGCGCTTTCGAAAGACGCCATGACCTTCTCGGCACCATTCATGCGGCAGACCACGCAATCGCTCACGCGGATGACGGCTGCGCCCAAGGGCTTTTCGGACAAGAAGGCATAGAAACTAACCACGCCCTCCACCTCAACCCGCTTTGTTTTGAGTTCTGTAGCGATGAGTTCCATCGCTTCACCGGAGACGCATCCGAACTTGGACTGCACGCCTCGAACCACATCCATCATGCGGGTTCGATCGTGGCCGTTATCGGCTGCGATCTCTTTGACCACCTGCTGTACACTTTCGCTCATGCTTGTGCTCCTGTGTGCAAGAGGAATAAAAATCAATCACGCTCAGGCAAACGCCAAAAATTCGTGAAATGATTCACGAAAGAGCCTGGGCATTGTGGCGCAGAGAATTGGCGAATGCAAGTAAAATCAAACACTTGCGCTCACACGAAGCCTTAATTCGTGACACGAAAAAACAATTATGTTTCAGTGGCTTATGAAATACCGTGCTTCTTCATTTTCCGATAGAGGGTGACTCGATCCATGCCCAAGAACTGAGCCGTCCGGGTTCGGTTGCCGTCATGTCGGGCCAAGGCCTCACGAATACGTTCGGCCTCCTGCTGCAAGTCGTCAGATCCGGCAGAATAACGAGAGCGGGAGCCGGAAAGCTCGGGTGGCAGATCTTCGGGCCGGATGCGCCGACCAGGGGCCATGGCCACGGCGAACTCCAGCGCGTTGATGAGTTCGCGGACATTGCCCGGCCAAGCGTGATGCATGAGCCGCTGCTGGGCCGATGGCGACAGGCTCAGAGCCGGCCGTCCTCGAGCGACCGCGACTTCTTCCAGCAAGTGAGCGGCCAGAAGCGGTAAATCGTCACGCCGATCCCTCAGGGGCGGCAGCTCCACCGGGATGACCCGGATCCGATAGTATAGGTCCTCGCGGAACTCGCCCTCCTCCACGGCTCGGGCCAGATCCCGGTTGGTGGCACAGACTACCCGCACATCGGCTGCACGGGTGCTGCTTTCGCCCAAGCGCTGGTACTCGCGCTCCTGCAAAAAACGAAGGAGCTTGGCCTGGATGCCGGGGGAGAGTTCGCCGATCTCGTCCAAGAAAAGAGTGCCGCCCTCGGCTTCCTCGATGCGACCAACCCGATCTCGTATGGCTCCGGTGAAGGCACCGCGCACATGGCCAAAAAGCTCACTTTCCATGAGTGTCTCGGGCAGGGCGGCGCAATTGATAGCCTGGAAGGGCTTGTGTCGACGCCCGCTTAGCGTGTGCAATGCCCGAGCCACCATCTCCTTGCCCGTGCCCGACTCACCGGTGACGAGAACGGTCACATCGGTTCGGGCCACCTGCTCCACCACCCGAAAGACCGCGCGCATGGGCTCGCTACGGCCAATCATGCCCGCAAACTGGGCACCCGTGCGGGCTGAGTCCGCGGCGGCGGCCTGAGCGGCCCGGTCCTCGATCAAGATCAGGGAACCGATGGCCCGGCCCTCTTCGTCTTTCAGGGGCACCGCCACCTCGGCCACGGCCAGGCTCTTGCCGTCGGCCCGCTGAATCTGGGTGGTGCGCTCGGCCTCGTCGTCGCCGGTCTCCAGGCAGTGCTGCGCCGGACAGCCGCTTTTGCACAACCTGGAGCCGATGACCTCGTGGCAAAAGCGACCCACCGCCTCAGTCGCAGCAAATCCCGTGATCACTTCAGCTCGGCGAGAAAAAGACGTGATGCGCCAATCCCTGTCGATGGTCAGCACGCCTTCGCGAATCGAGCCCAAAACCGCTGCCTGCAGGCGCTCACGCTCCGAAATGGTCTCTCGTTGCATCTTGCAGCGATCGATTTGGGCCACCAGGTCGCTCTCGTCCTTGAGCCATTCGATACCGGCCACCGCCTCGCCCTCGGCATTCCTGAGCACAAAAGCATTCTTGGACACCACCACCTGGCGGCCGTCCTTGGTGGCCAGCTCGGTGCGTACGCCGTCCAATTCTCCGTGAGTAAAGAGACTGCAGTCGTAGAGACAGTTGACGCAACGGATACCCTTCAAACAATGCTGGCCCAAGACCTCCTCGACGGCATAGCCGGTCAGCTCCGCCGCCTGCTTGTTCCAGTAGACGATCTTCTGGTCCTTATCCACGACGAACATGGCCTCGCCCAGGCGGTCCAAAAATTCCCGCAATCGCTCGGGCTGCTCGCTCAAAAATGACAGAAAATCAAACATGAGGCCTCCTGTTGCAAGAGGTGTTGCATGTATTGCAGAGGGGGTCAAGCGCAACAATTCCCCGAACGCGACAACCTTAGTTTTTCATTGTTTTTCAATGCACTACATATGTGGCACGAAGATTGGATTACCCATCATAATGAACGAGAAGGAGCAAGCCATGCGGGAGATGCTGGCCAACAAATATCTGCTGAACGGACAGGCGGCCAAGGCCATGGAATTATATGAACAGGCCCTGGCCGATAAACCCGATCAAGCGGACCTGCAATGCCGTCTCATCCTGGCCCAGTTGGCCCAGGCCGGCGACGAGCGCACCGCCCCCCTTGAGGAGGTAGCCGCCTTCATCAGCAGCTTGATGGATAGAGGCGGCCGTGAGGCACTCACCAAGTTGGTGGAAGGGTGTCAGGGCTACGCCAAGCACGCCGACCAACCAGGTGAGGGCGCAGCATTAAACGGGCTCAAGGCGCTCTTGGCCGGGCGCGACGAACAAGCGCTGCTCCTTTTGTCCACGGTAGATCCGACGAAACAGCCGGCCGTGGCGGCACTCAAAAATAGGCTTTCAGACCAGCAAACCAAGAAAGCCATAGGAGGCGCATCATGAATTTGGATCTTTTAGGCATTTTCGGCGCAGGCGTGCTGACCTTTGTCACGCCCTGCGTACTGCCTTTGATCCCCATTTATCTCTCGGCCTTGGTGGGCGGCGATTTCCGAACCTCGGGCGGCCGGGGTCAGGTCATGCTGCGGGCCTCCTGGTTCACCCTGGGCTTCATGATCATCTTCGTGCTCCTGGGCCTGACCGCCTCTTCCGTGGGCAGCTTTTTGACCGATCACAAAGCAGCGGTGCAGGCCTTCGGCGCCGTGCTCATCGCCTTGTTCGGCCTGAAGTTCTTAGGCGTCATCCGCATCCCCTGGCTGGATCAAACCATCCGCGCCAACGATCAAAAATTCTCCACTCGCTTCGGCTGGCTAAACGCCCTGGTGATGGGCCTGGTCTTCGCCGCCGGCTGGTCGCCCTGCATCGGACCGGTTTTGGGCTCGGTCTTAACTTACACGGCCACGGCCACAGCCGATCCCCTGGCCGGGGCCGGCTATCTCGCCGTCTACGGCCTCGGCTTCGCCATTCCGCTCATGGTGATTGCAGCTTTCGCCGAAGCAGGCATGCGCCTCTTGGGCAAAATCAGTCCCCACCTGCGCAAAATCGAAATGGGCCTGGGCGCTCTCTTAATCATCGTGGCCAGCACCATGGCCTTAGACGCCCTACCCGCCCTGACCGCGCCCACAACTGAAGGCACGCAAGTGGCCGAAGCCGAAAATCACCCCGTCATGATGGCCTTCACCTCCCAAAACTGCACCATCTGCCAAGGCATGAAACCCACCATCAGCGGCATCAGCAACCAATGCGACGGCAACGGCGTCCGCGTCAAAACCATCGACTTAAGCCAGCCCGACCAACGGGCCATGGCTTCTCAATACCGAATCCGAGGCGTACCCACCTTCATCTTCAAGGATTCCGACGGCCAGGAAGTGGCCCGCCTAATCGGAGAACAAACTGAACGCACATTAAAACAAGCCATCAGCGTACTACGAGGCAAGCCCTGCCCGGGCCTCGCCGTCTTAGACAAAGACGGCCACCTCCACGCCCCCACCGACAACCCCCTCCTCGATCCCCCCAAACCCTCAGCCGCCTGCAACTCAGGCTTCGAACCCCTCGGCGACAAAAACGCCCCGGCCTGCGACGGGGCCTAAAGAGCAAAGAGGGGACTGGAGTCAGAGATTAGTTGGACCTCAGGATAAAGGGGTAGGTGACGATGACGATGCCGCCGCCCTTGGGCTCAGGGAACTTCCAGTTCCTGATCTTGCCCGACATGCATCGCTCCACCGTCGCATTCTTCAAGGTCGTTGCGGAGACGGTTGCTGATTGCACAAAGCCCTTGGGACTGATGGTGAACTTAATCGTCACCTTACCTGCAAGATTCGGGTTGCGGATCAACTCTTTGGAATAACAAAACTCAATCTGATCCCGATGAGAGTGCATGACCCGTCGGATGCTCTCCATGCTCAAGGAACCCATGACGATGGGTCGCCCCACGGAAATGCGCACGTTGCGCTCACCACCACGCTTACCGAGGCCCCCCACGCCAATGGTGTTGCCACCGTCGCTGTCAGATCTCTTGCGCCCCAAGCCTTCGAGTCCTCCCCCGAGTCCTCCTCCTCCGAATCCTCCTCCGAGCATCTTGCCCTTACCTCCACCTACAGACTGCGTCAAAACCGCGTCCGGAAACAAAATCCTACCATCATGCTCGCGGGAGGCATCCATGATGCCGACCAAGGCTGCTACAGAAACGTCTGGCTCGGCCAAGAAAATAATCCGGCTCTCTTCCGGAAATTGATCCTTGATCTGCGTCAACAACCTTCGCAGCCTGGACAAATCGTGACATTTCTCCGATGTCGAAATCCGTCTTGCTCTCGCCTCTCTACAAGTATCCCCCGAAAGAAGCACTGGCACAGAGGGGCTCCCTCTTTCTGCAGCCCGCCCCCCCGGCTGGCCGATGACCCCACCTAAGCCCGCGATATACAATCCCTTGTTAGTGACGGTCACTGTCAGGTTGAGTTTTTTCTTCCGTTTTTTGGTTGACGCTACAGAAACTAGCCCACCAATTGTTGGCGACTTAAGGTTCACTGACCGGTACCTGCCGTTTTTATCCTTACCCAAAATCCCAAAACGTCCGAACCCTGCCTGTCCCGCCGAGTACATAATCTTACCAAGCAGCGGGGATGGCGTTTGATAAGCCATTGCTATCAACAAAGGCACCTTCTCGGCCTTGAATCCTGGCAAGTGCTGGGCAAGCTGCCGCATTCCGTCGCGCTGTCTCTTCAATGCCTCGAAGAGAGGTTTTATCATAAACTTTTCACTGGCCACGCCGTCGATGCGTCCTGCATGAATCTTCACCAACCGCCGCCCATTGAGACGAATCTCATTCTGGTTGACCACCAGCAATGGACCCAGACTTGGCAATACCTTTCCGGAAATCTCTGGCACATCAAGGTCGTTGAGGATTTGCTTTGCCTGTAGTGACTCACCCAAGGAGATGCCAGAATACTTGACCGTCCCGACGGAAAAACCCAGTACCGGCGCGAACAAAGCCATTCGAACGTCAAAAGGCAAATGCGGATGCAGAGCAGAAGGAATCCCCAAGGTTCTCTTTGTCAAATCAAAGTTTCGCTGAAGCCAGGAATCCCGAGAGGAAGGATCCTCCTTTTTGCCACTCTCCTCGAGCATCGTCCGGGCCATCTCGATCTCTGCTGCGACGCTGTCGCGATATCCTCGAAACTGGCTGACCATTTCTTCAAGGCTTTCGTGGTCATCTGTTGCGATATCAACCAGCCTGGACAAGTGCCGAAACAGGACGTCCTGTGGCGTTTGTTGCGAACAGCCCCAGACTTGCAGGGCCATTAGTCCCATGACTATTACAAAGTGGGTGGCGCGTGCTTTGTCCATGTTCATCCTCTCAAAATCCTGGCTCATGGTAGAGGCTTAGCCCATCGCTCCGCCGCAGCGCTGACAGAACCGGGCATCGTCATCGTTTAGATGTCCGCATTTGGCGCACTTCATTGCAACATATCCGTCTGCAGAGGATCGGGCCCGGGCCTGCTCGACTTCCATCCCGGTTGTGGCGAAGCCCACTAGAGCCACAAGACAGCCAAGCGGCGGAAAGGTTATCGAGAGCCCATAGGGTATGGCGTACACGGGAAACCGAAACAAATGGAAAAACGGATGCATCTCTCCGTGCTGGAGATGCACGAATACCCACACCAAAAAAACGGCTGCCAGTGACAGGTAGAAAAGCGCCTTTTTGTGAAAAAAATGCACGTTCAAAACAAACAGCACCAGGGGGGGCAATATGACAATCCAGACTACAATCCCCATCCAAGTGCTGGCGAAACGGATATCTAGAAGCGGGAGTATCTGAGCTGCGACTAAAGTTGCCTGAGACAGGAAACCCTGCTTGAAACGGCCGAAGGATAGGGCGGCGAATAACACAGTCGCAGAGACGGCCAGCAAGGCTGTCACCCAGGGACCCAGGTCGAACGAAGCTTGCATGCTAGTCCCCCCCTCCCAATTTATACTGCACCTTGTGCGCGGTCATGGCTGCACCCATCTTCTCGGCGAAAATGGAGATGTCCGTGGCGCCGTACATCTTGAAACTGATCCAGACGTTGTTCTCGCCCGTGGAAACCACCAAGTACGACTCTCGGCTTACGGCATAGGCGATCAAAAACAACAATCCGAGGCCCACCGGCAGCAACAGAATACCAAAAACCAGCAAGAAAATCGGTGATGTCCGCGTAAACCAAATGGCTTCAATTTTCTCAAGTGGCATGATTGCGTTTACTCGGGCCTTGAGTGTCTTGCCACCCAACCCACCTATGGCCATGCCGGAATAGTAAAGCCTGCGATCCGACAGGATTACGTAATTCTTAGACCAATTGCCACCCAAGGCCAGATTGGAAAGCAACCCTCGGGAAAGGGTTCCCAGCATCTTTTCATCAGTTTCGAGAAATATCTCGTTCTCTCGAGTCCTCGGCCGACTAGAAGCCTGCTGAAAAAAAGCATTTTCCTGGATATTCAAATCGGGTGCAGGCGCGGCGGGCGGTGGCTGAGCTGGTTGTTGAGAAGAGTGCATCCCCTGGTTTGCTGTACCGCAGTATGGACATAGTTCTCTATCGATCTGCTGACCGCAACTCTTACAGAACATGAATCGGCCTCCCCTTGGAAAAAAGTTCTAATAACGCGAAAGATATTATCCGATACAGCCTACGGCCGCAACCAAAGACACCTGACAATAGAGACTCCGACCCGGCGGTGCGTCGCCTAGGATGACGGGGTATCTCATCTCCTATATTTTTCTTGCCAGATAGGCCCTTGCTGGAAAGCTGCGACTCTTTTCGCGATTCATGTAGACCGTGAACGCGAGATTTTTCAGTGGGGTGAAGCCGAACTGCTCGGTCCATTTTTCGATCTGCCGGGCACTGTGACGAACCATCATCATGGGCCCACCCGTTCCCGTGTGCTCTGCCCCGACTTCGACTTCCATGGCCTCGTCCTCAGTCCGGCTCCAGCCATCCAATCTCTACTGCTTCCTCTTCATAAGCATCCATCAATAGTCCATACCACACCACATGCCTTCATCCGTGTCGTCCAGGATGACGAAGCCGGAACCTTCAGCGAGATCCAGTTCGCCTTCCCACACCTGATAAGCGTCGCCCGAGTCGGTCACGTGGCGCATGAGGCGGACGGTGATGAGGCCGCCTGGGATGCCGCTGGCGGTCAGATCGTAATCGAAAACGCACATGCAATCACATCGACCAGCGCCGCCTTCGGGGGCGTCGGTCTCGGTGACTACGTACACGCCGTCTTCAAATGCCACGTCCATACTGTGATCGCCGCAGCAGTTGAGCAGGATGCGGGCGTCTCTGATATCCAACTTCTGGTTGGTCTCGTCATATTCCCAGTGAAGGACCTCAGCCTCGCAGTATTCGCCCGTGTAGTCGTCAAAGACCGGAGCGCGGGTGACCGGAAAACCACCGCAACCGCTCACGGCGTCCGTCTGAGTGATGCTCGGAGGCTCTTCCTCGCTGGTG
>JAFCZJ010000203.1 GCA_019314375.1 Deltaproteobacteria bacterium
TCGCCCTTGCCTTCGAGCAGCTCCTTGATCTGGTCGGAGACCTTTTTTGGCAGATCCTGCTGCGCGGGGAGTTCGGATTCCAGGTATCGCATGGACGATTCCTGGGGGGCGAAGACAGCTGTCCGAAGCTTTTTTTTCCTCTTCTTTGGGTCGAACTTGCCCGCCCGAAGCGCTTTGAGGTCTTTTTCCGTAACCTTGGCGCGTGCGGTGGACACGATCAGCACCAGGTCCACGCCGCTCTGATCCAACCAGCGCTGCCACATGACTTCGGCCAATTCCTGACCGCAGAGGAAGGCGACGGTGTTGCGCATACCGTAGGGCGGCTTCCCCGCCCGAGCCTGGCAGGCAGCTATCCCCTTCTCCCAGGCCGGCACGAGGGCCTCTGGCAGAAAGCCTGGTTTGGGCGCGTCGATGTTCCCGGTGCGCAGGGACGACAAGCCATGAAAGAAGTCATGCTCCCGCCAGGCGTCGAGCACCTGGTAGCCGGACATGGTCAACTTGACGCGCACCACGCTTTTGAGCTCTCCATCGGCCACCACCATGGCGGCCGACTTCTTCTCGGCCGCGGCGGGACCGGCGACAAGCAACATGCCAAAAAACACCGCCAAAAAATAGGACCCGCGCATAACCGTCTCCGTTCTCTAAAAAAGGTTCATCGATCATTACCCCTTGTGCCGAAGTAGTCAAATCGTCTTGCGGGACTTGGTGCCTGCCACGTCGTGGCGACCTTGGATCAGCGATCATCTTCCGCTTCGTGGATAAAGCACAGGGTATAGTCTTTGTCCGCGAAGAACTCGTGGTGAATGCATAGGAAATTATCGAGAGGCGATCTCACTTGTTGATTGGGATCGAAGGCAAAGGCCTTGCCGGTGTGACCGGCCAGGCTGCCGTCTCGCCAAAACACCTGACTGCCCGGGGCTATCTTCAGATATTTCTCGGGATAGGTATACAAGATTGAGGGCGTCGCGGGATCAGCGTCGCCCAGGGACTTAATCGAGCCCACGCCGCGCACCTTGGCGCAACCAACCGAGTCGTACAAGAGCCAAGCTTTATTGCCGCGCTTGATGGGCTTGGCCTGCAGGCCGATCACCTTGTCCAAAAGAACAGCCCGAATCCGGGGTCCCACCCGCAGCTCAAGGGGGCCCTCGGTAAAGACCGCCGCCTTGTCGATGCCAAAGCCCGGATGAGGGGCAAAGCTTTGCGTTATGGAATTGGGGGGCAGGGCTAGCTCCACCTGCAGAAAGGGGGTCTCGGCGATGTAGCGACCTTTGTACTTGCCGGGGCGGATGAGCACGCCGGGCAGCAGGTGAAGCTCGGTGCCGTCTTCGTAACTCGCTTGAAAGGGCTTTTTGAGGGTGTCCAAAAGCCTATCGCTTCGCACGTACAAATCAATGACCAGGCCACGCCCAGGCGTGGGATGTGCACAATTGTTGCCCACCTGCGTGGAATCGGCCAGCGATCTCAAGTGAAGCCAACCTGGCTTGTCGGGGACCTTGCCTTGCATGACGAAGAGCAAGGTCCGCATAAGGCGGTCCTTTGAATTGAAGGGGCGGGACGGTTTTGCCCAAATGGACTTGGGCATGGGACCACGAACGCGGAATCGATAAGATTTTTCGTCAGGGGCTGAATACAGCCAGGTGTCGGAAGAAACCAGCACAAGGCGCGTCTGCGCCGTAATCGGGGCCGACATCTTCTCAGCCGCCGCGGAACCGGCGACAAGCAGCAGACCAAAGAACATCACCAAACAATGGAATCCACGCATAACCGTCCCCAAAACCCTGGTGCCAGCCACTTCGTGGCGGCCTTGTTTGCGCTCAGACCAGCTCAAGAAATCTGTCGACCGAAAGCCGAGCTTGTTTCAAAATATGCGACAGGGTGGATCTTTTGATTGGACGATGCGCGGGGATTGTCAGCTTGAGAACCTCGTTCTCTAATCGCTTTTGAAGTCGAATATGGCTGCCCTTTTGGCGAACAACCACCCATCCGTCTCTCTGCAATGCTCTTCTTACCTTTTCGTAGCTTAAACTCGGCACCTTGGTCATACGGCGATTTCCATGATCTCATGGTTTTCGGAAAAGGCCAGATCGTCTTCTACGGGTTCCAGGTACAGCTCAATGGCCTCTTTGATATTTGCCTTGGCTTCTTCTTTTGTGTTTCCCTCACTGATGCAGCCGGGGAGACTTGGCGCATAGACCGTGTACCCGCCATCATCACTGGGCTCGAGAACAATCTTTATTTTCATGGCATCTCCCTTTGAATCCAGAACAGCAATCCGACAAGACAAGTCTGAGCCGGATGGCCCACTTTTGTCAAACCAAGTCCTCCCCTACAGAACAGCCAAGACCTGCTCCATCTCTTCCACTGTGTTGTAGGCATGCGGCGCGAACCTGAGCGCTTGTCGTCCATCGGGGAAATCTCGCAGAGACAAGACCACGCCGGCTTCTTCGAGTCGCTTGTAGCAGGCCTTCGGATCCGCGGGCGGTGAGGCTGTGAGGATGCCGGATTTTTCTTCGGTTCGGGCGCGGGGGCTTAGTAGCTTCCAGCCTCGTCGCTCTAAGCCCTCGGCCAGGTGGTCGGTCAACTCGAGAATGCGGGCCGAGATGGCGGGCAGGCCGAATTTGTGAAAAAGGCTCAGACTGCCGCCGAGACCGATGATGCCGGCCACGTTGTAGGCGCTGTCTTCAAAGCGCTGGGCGGTGTTTTTTAAAGGCTGCGCGAGATCGTAGAAATCAAAAGGATGCGCAACGCTAAGCCAACCCTCCAAGGCCGGCTCGATGCGCTCTAAGGCACGCGGCGAGCAATAACCCAAACCCACGCCCTCGGGACCCAAAAGCCACTTGTGCGCATCGGCACTTAAGAAATCCACGCCCGCGGCTTTTACGTCTAGGTCGAAAGCGCCCAGGCCTTGGATGGCGTCCACGCAGAGCAGGGCATCGTGAGGGCGACAAAGCTCGGCCACGGCGGCCAGGTCGATACGAAAGCCTGTGTGGAATTGAACGAAGCTCAAAGAGACCACGCGGGTTTTGTCGTCGATGGCGGCGGCCAGGTCATCGAGGGCGATGCGTCCTTGCTGGCTTCGCACAAAACGTATTTCGACGCCGCGTTTGCGCAGGGGCATCCAGACCCGCTGGTTGGCGGGAAACTCGTGCTCGGCCAATACCAGGTTGTCGCCGGGCTGAAAGGGAAAACCCAAAGCAACGATGGACAAACCCTGGGTGGTCGAGCGGACGATGAAGATGTCTTCGTCCTCCGCATGCAAAAGTCGGGCACCTCGATCCCGCACCGTGTTCAGGGCTTCCGTCCAAATGCTGGGGCCACGGGCGATGCCGTGATGAGAGAGTTCGTGGAGGTAGCCGCCCATGGCCTCGGTGCAAGCGATGGGCAAAGGACAGACAGCCGCGTGGTTGAGATAAATGTGCGAGCGGCAGACGGGGAACTGTTCGCGCAGGTCTTCGATGTGGGGCATGCGGGCTTCCTTGTCGAATAGCAAAAAACTAATAAACTAAGACCGTCCCCGGTTTTTATAAGTATCGAGAATCTTTTCGATTTCGGGCATGAGCTTGGCGGGCTTGGGGCCGCCGAAGGCGTAGCCTTCCAGGCCTTTGAGGCCGGGGATGGAAGAGAGACGCATGCCGGGGCCGCGTTCGGAATGATAGGTGGCGATGGTGGTGATGCCGGGCTCGCGGATCATGGCGATGAGGGCGTCGTACTCCATGGCCCGAAGCAGCATTTTTTTGTTGGCCGAGCCGAGCTCCCAATCCACCTCAAGCAAGAGAACCTCCGGCAAAGGCCGGCTGGTTTGGCGAAGCAAGTCCATCAGGTCGGCTTCGTGCTCGATTCTTTTCTTCGAGAGGCTTTCGAGTCGCTTGCTGAGTGCGAGGCTTTCTTCGTCCGCGAGCAAGGACTCAATGATGTCTCGCAGGAGCTCATCGAGGGGTCCTTCGGTTCCTTCCAGCTGGTCCAGCGCCCGGGACATGCGCAGGGCTCTGTCGCTGGATTTAAAACCCCAGCCCGGGCTGTCGATGGCCCGGGCGTCTTCGTCCATTTCTTCGTAACAAGGCTTGCCGCCGTTGAGAAACTTGGCCGCCGACAGACAGCCGTCGAAGTCGGCGTGGGCCCAGAGATGCTCAACGGAACCGATACGGGCGACCAGCTCGGGCGTAATGATCTGGGGGCAACCGGGGGCTTGCCCTCGCGGCACGAGCACGAAACGCGGATCGCCAACGTGTTCCGGCCAGGCCGGATGACGGTGGTGATCGATCCAGGCGGCCAGGCGGTCGCCGGCCTGCTGTATGCGCGGAAGCGTGTGCGAGTCGTATTTCGTGCCCGCGGCAAAGGCGATGTCGAGCAAGACCAGCCGTCCTGTTGAGGGCAAGGCAGGCAGCTGGTTGGGTCGTGCAACAAATTGGATCTTCGGTCGCGTCATGGAGCCCTCACACCCAAGACCATCATCAAGCCCGCGTAGTCGGTCTGGTAGCCATCCGCCGAGCCATCGTGCGCCCCCCCATCCATGTTCTTGTCGCAATAGGTCCAGGTGGCCCCGTTGTCCGCGCTGAAGCGGTAGGCAAAGCTGTAAGAAATGCTGGGGGTATTGGGCGCGGTGAAAGGCGGCGTGTCGGTCATGTACTCGTCGTTGTTGGGCTCGCCCCAGTCGCGGTCGTCGTAGGCTGGGTTGGGCGTGGCGTCGAACCAGGTCCAGGCGGAACCCGGCTGGGTGCCCGCCGTCCCGTAGCCCGCCTGGGCCACGACCAGCGCGTGGGCGTCGGTTTGATGGCTTTGGTTGGAAAGCCCCTGGATAAAAACCCGACCGTAGACCACGGACTCTTCGCCGGGCAGCAGCAGCAGGATATCCGGATACTGCAGGCGACACCAGCCAATGGCCAAAGGAATGCAGACGGCCATGCCGGTCGACACATCGCAGACATGATCGTTGTCTGCGCAGTCTTCGCCCGTGGACCAATCCCCACAGCCCTCGCCCGCGTCCACGCAATTCGTGACCACCGTGCCCGCACAAACGCTGTCACCGATGCTGCACAGGTCGGTACATCCTTCCACGCAAACAGCCGTGCCTTCTTCGACTCGGCAGACCAGGTCCGTGTCCGCGCAGTTTTGACCGTCGGACCAGAGGGTGCAGTCGTCCGCGCCGACCACGCAGCTTTGGATCATCTCACCGGCACAACGGCTGTCGCCCTCCTCGCAAAGGTCAGCACAGGCGTCGGCGCAATAGGCCACGGGGCCCGAGCCGTCACAGACCTGGCCATCATCCGCGCAGTCGGTCACGTCCCGCCATTCGGTGCAGTCGAAAGCACCGGTCATGCAGGTCTGGATGACCGTGCCCACGCATCGATAGCTGCCGTAATCGCATTCGTTTTCGCAAGCATCTTCGCAAGAAGCCGAACCGAGCGCTTCAACGCAAACCTGGCTCGTGTCGGCGCACTCCGTCCCGGCGGACCAGGCCGGACAGTTGTCTGCATCCGGCACGCAGGCCTGCGCCACCGTGCCCCAGCAACGGCCGTCGCCCAGGGTGCAAGCCGGGACGCAGGGCTGAGTGCAGTACGCTACTCCTCCGGTAAGCTCACAAAGCGTGTCGAGGTCCGCGCAGTCCGACAGATCGCTCCAGACGGTGCAATCCAAAAGACCCATGATACAGCCCTGAATGATCGTACCCGAACAACGGGTATCGCCTTCGGTGCAGAGGTTTTCGCACCCGCCAGAGCAATGCGCCCCGCCCGTGCTGTCGCAGGTGCCGCCGCTGGCGTCGCAGTCGGCGACGAGGGTCCAAACCAAACAACCGTCCAGGGCCGCGGCGCAGGTCTCCACCAGGTTGCCGTTGCAACGCAAATCGGCGGCCGTGCATTCTTCGCCGCAATCGGTCCGGCAGAGGGCTTGTTCGCCCGAGGCGTCGCAGACCTGGCCGTCATCCGCGCAATCGCTCAGGGTCATCCATTCGGTGCAGCCGGAAACAGCCATGCTGCAGTATTGCAACAAGTTGCCGTCGCATTGGGTTTGGTTTTGTACGCATAGGTTTTCGCAGTCTTGTACGCAGATGGCCGCGCCCATGGAGGCATCGCAAACCCAGCCCGTGGTGTCGGCGCAGTCCGTACCCGATAGCCACTCGGTGCAGCCCAACTCGCCCATGATGCAAGTCTGGATGACCGTGCTGGCGCAAATACTTTCGCCCAGGCCGCAAAGGTTTTGACAGGCGTCTTCGCAAGAGGCCGTGCCCGAATCCTCCTCGCAAATTTGAAAGGCGTCGACGCAATTCGTGCCCGGCTGCCAGGAAGTACAGCCCGAGTTGCCCCTGACGCAGGTGTCGATGATCGTGCCCGAGCACCGGCTTGCGGCTTCGGTGCAGACGTCTTCGCAGCTGTCGTCGCACAAGGCCGTGCCCGTCGAGAAATTGCAGACCTGGCCCGACTCCACGCAGTTGGCCCCGTCGACCCAGACATTGCAGCCTTCTTCTCCCATGGCGCAGGTCTGAATCGTGTTGTCGGCGCATTGGCTGTCGCCCGTGGCGCATTGATCGTCACAGAGCCTATAGCAGGTGGCCACGGCCTCGATGGAAGCGCAGGCCATGTGGTTGTCGGCGCAGTCGGCCAAATCCTGCCAGTGGGTGCAGAAATCCGCGCCCATGACGCAGCCGGTGATGATGGTGTTGTTGCAGTAGGTCTCGCCCTGGCTGCATTCGTCTTCGCAGCCGTCCAGGCATTGCGCTTCGGCGTCGACGACAAGGCAGACCTGCTCCGTGTCTGTGCAATTGGTGCCGGACTGCCAAACGGTGCAACCCTGGGGTCCGTTGATGCAGGCCTGAACGAAAGAGCCCAGGCAGCGAGTCGCGCCCAGGGTGCAAACGTTGGCGCAATCTTCGGCGCAGACCGCGGGCTGAGTTGCTTCGTTGCACAAAAGCTCATCGTCCGCGCAATCGACGTCCGCAACCCAGGCGCTGCATCCGTCCGTGCCGTTTTCGCAGACTTCGATGACCGTGCCGACACAGCGGGTGTCGTCCAGGGTGCAGTCGTTTTCGCAGGCGGCGACGCAGAGGGCTTCGCCCGTGCTGTCTGAGCAAAGTAAACCCGAATCGGCACAGTTTTCGCCTATTTCCCAGGCCGTGCAGCCGTCTTCGCCCAGCAGACAATCGATGACGATGACGCCCTGGCATTGGCTCTCGCCTGCCGTGCATTCATTTTCACAAGCGCCCCGGCATACGGCGCCGTCGCAGACCGTATCGCCGATACAGGTTTCCGTGGCGGTCCAGACGGCGCAGGTCGGCTCGCCCTCGTCACGCAGGCAGGTCTCAACGCCCGTGTTGTCTGCGTTGCAGCGCTCTTGACCCAGGTTGGCCACCAGGCAGGCCTCGCCCAGGCCGACGCAGGGAGCGTCTTCCCCTCCACCGCCGCTGCATGCCGTCAGACTCAAAGTCACAAACGCGCTTACAAAAATCCATCCCCGAAATTTCATGATCTTCTCCTTGGTCGGTTTGTTCGTTTTATCGTAGCCCCAGGTTGTCAAAATAGTCATAGCCCAAATCTTCGTACTCGTCGGCTGGCTCAAAAACATCGTCCGGGATCAAATCGCCGCTTGAAATGCCATCGATGCGTCGCAGGCTGTGATTCACGGTAATGATGGGCTCGGTGCCCCAGGCCGTGCCCGGATCCTCGCCAAGGCGCCCGAAGGAATCCTGCAAAACATCGTCACAGTACAACAAGATGGCGTCGTTGCCGTTGAAGAGCCTGCAAAAGCCATGTGACTCCGCAAGCCCGAGGGCCGCAAGGTCCGTACAAATCTGTTCAAAGGCCGGCACGGAAATCTGTGACGAGCAAACCACAAAAACCCCACCCGCGGCCAAGGGCAGCGCGGGAAAGGTATAGGTGGCGGAGACATCCGGGCTGCCGTTGTTGTAGCGCTCCAGGCGACAGCGGCTCAGGTCGGCTACGCTGTTGTTGCCTGTATTCGTGATCTCTAAGGCCTTGTTATAGGAAGAGCCCTCCACGTACTCGGAGAGAATCAACCTGGCCTCGGCCAGTGCCTCACAGATGGCCCCGCCATCAGCCTCCACGCAGAGCTCACCCTGTTCGGCGCAGTCGAGCCCGGCCTGCCAGGCGTTGCACAACTCGACCTGTGCAACACAGCTTTCGATGACATCCCCTGCACAACGGGTGCTGTCCTGCTCACATTGGGTACTGCAATCCAGCACGCAGCTTGCCGAGCCTCCGCTTTCGATACAAAGCTTGCCCCCGGCGACGCAATTTTCGACGACCTCCCAGCGGTTGCA
>JAFCZJ010000003.1 GCA_019314375.1 Deltaproteobacteria bacterium
CGAGAGTTGTGACGCCATCGACAACGACTGCGACGGCGAGATCGACGAAGGCCTGACCGATCCCCTCAACAGCGACTGCAAACTGGCCGGCCTCTGCGCCGTCGAGGGCGCTCGCGTTGCATCCATCTGCTCCGCCGGGGCCTGGATTTGCGATTATTCAGCCGTGCCCGGCTACGAGGGCCGCAACGAGCTGAGCTGCGACGGTCTGGACAACGACTGCGACGGCAACATCGACGAAGACTTCGAAAACAGCGATTCAGATAGCCTGGCCGACTGCGTGGACAACTGCGTGGCCGTGACCAACGAAGATCAGGCCGATGAAGACCTCGACGGTGCCGGCGACGCCTGCGACAACTGCCTGGGTCTGGCCAACACCGATCAACTCGACAGCGACATCGGGTTCCAGAATTTCTATTTCGAAGCCAGAGACTACTCCGCCGATGCCGACTGCATTCTCCCGGAAGTCTGCATCACCCGAGCCGTCGAGGGGCCTCTCTACAACACCCAGTCCAGCCCAATCCTTTGGGCACGGGGTCTCTGCTTCCAGGAGACCGGCGAATACTCGTCTGACATCCGCGATGCCATGGACTGGCGCATGCGCAATGTGGTCGGCGAGGATCTGTGCCTGTTGTTGACGGAGAGCGACACCTACTGGAATGTCCACTTCACCGCCTGGACCTCGGGCGAAGATGGCGGCGGCTTTGCCTACTACCGGGACGGCCCGGATCCGGACGGCGTGGGTGACGTCTGTGACAATTGCCAGCGGGCCATCAACCCAGGACAGGAAGACGGAGACAGCGACGGCGCGGGCGACGCCTGCGACAACTGCATCGATCTGGCCAACCCGGATCAGGCCGACTTCAACCACGACCGGGAAGGCGACCTTTGCGACAATTCGGACGAAGACACATGGATGGATTACGAGGACAATTGTCCCGGCATGGACAACCAGGATCAGCTGAACGGCGACACGGACCCTCACGGAGATGTCTGCGACAACTGCCCGACAGTGGACAACCCGGATCAGGTCGAGAGCGAATTCGACGGTCTGTTTACCTTTGTCAAGGAAGACTACAGCGATGAAGAAGATTGCCTGTACCCGGGTGTCTGCCTCAGGCGAAATGACAGTGGCGACGTCTACAACGACCTGTGGCTGGATATCGAGTGGGCCGGCGGAACCTGCGACGCCCTGACCACCCCATGGGAGGAAAACCTTCGTAACCTCTATTACGGCAGCATGATCGACATGCCGGGTCGGGACACCTGCCTGCACATCATCGGAACCGATCTGTATCTGAACGTCCATTGGGCGGCCTGGACCGGCCACCGAGATGGCGGCGGCTTTGCCTACGTGCGCCAGGACACCCCGGACGGCCTGGGTGACGCCTGCGACAATTGCCCCACCGCCAACAACCCGGACCAGAACGACTCGGACGAAGACACGCTAGGCGATGCTTGCGACAACTGTCCTTTCGACACCAATGCCGATCAGGCCGACGCCGACGGCGACGGCGTGGGCGACCTTTGCGATGAATGTGTCAACGACCCGGACAACGACGCAGACCACGACGGCATCTGCGGCGACTTAGACATTTGCCCCAACGCCTTCGACCCGGATCAGGACGATGTGGACATGGACGGAGTAGGCGACGCCTGTGACAACTGCCCGGAAGACGCCAACGCAGATCAGGCGGACAGCGAAGTGCCCAGCGACCTAAACTTCGTGAATCCCGACTACACTTACTTGGCCGACTGCATTTATCCCGACGTCTGCATCACCCGGGACTACTCGGGGCCGCTTTACAACACCGACGAAATTCTCGTGCTCTGGGCCCACGGCCGCTGCCAGTTCGAAGACACCGAGTATTACGAGGACATCCGCGACGCCATGGATTGGAACATGCGGGACGTGGTGGGTGAAGACTTGTGCATGTGGATTCCCGTTTACGAGACCTTCTTGGACGTCCACTTCAACTCCTGGACCTCCGACGACGGCGGCGGCTTCGCCTACACCCGCACCAAGGGCGCCGACGGCGTGGGCGATGTCTGCGACAACTGCCCGGACGTCTCCAACGCCGACCAAACCGACAACGACGGCGACGGCGTGGGGGACGCCTGCGACGACTCCGACGGCGACGGCCTCATCGACATCATGGACAACTGCCCCACAGTGGCCAACCTTCTCCAGAACGACATGGACAACGACGGTGTGGGCGACTTCTGCGACAACTGCGCCACCTATGCCAACAGCGATCAGAATGACGACGATCTCAGCTGGGTGGAATTTACCCACCCTTCAAATTCCGCCGACGAAGACTGCATCGAGCCGGGCGCGGTCTGCCTGTGGCGGGATGTCTCCGGCCAAGTCATCAACACCCAGTCCAGCACCCTGGAAGCGGCCTGCGGTCACTGCGGCAACGAGATCTCGGCCTACATCCCCGGCGTGGCAGACCTGAAGGATGTTTGCCTAGACGGCAACATGCGCAACATCGTCGGCCGCACCACCTGCCTGCACATCATCGAATCGGACAGCTACTGGAATATCACCTGGTCCTGGCATCAGTCGGGCGGCGGCGGCGGCTTCGCCTACACCCGCTTCCAAACCGACGGCGGCGACGTCTGCGATAACTGCTACCAGGATTTCAACCCCTTGCAATTGGATACGAACGGCGACTGTCCAGCCATGCCCTTCGAGCCTGAAGGCCCACCAGCTTGCGGCGACGCCTGCTTTAATCCCTGATCCGACACCAACACACACCGAATCAATCACGCCCCGGAGGACGAAAGTCCTCCGGGGCGTTTGACTTTTCCGATCGGGATAGGGCAAGTACTGTACGCAAGGGAGGAATCCATGAGACTGCCACTGCTTTCATTCTTGTTTGTTTTGTTGATCTGGCCAAGCGCTTGCGATCGGCCCGCCACCAAGGGCCAGCCCGTCGTCACTCCGGCCACGGAGCAAAATTCCGTACAAAACGAAAACCCACAGCCCAGGCCGACCGATCCGGTGGACCGGGTCCAGGATCCTGGCCAGCGCATGGTGTTGATTGTGCACGAGGCCATGAAGAGGGCCGACCGCAACCCCAAGCATTGCGGCGCGGCATGGGAAGACATGGAAGCCTATTTGAATTCACGGCAAGACGATCTGCACCAGGCCGTGGTCGCCGTCATCAGGCAGGTCAGGGAAAACCCATCGCAAGGCAGCGATCAGATGAAGAAGGTAATGAATTTGGCCAAGGAGCTCTTTGGCAACGAAAACCCCCTTGGGGGCTTTGAGAAGCGCTGCCCAAAGGAAAAAAAGAAACTGCAGGCTTGGCTGAACAAAGTCACACAAAAAGCCGTACAGGAAGGAACCCAGGCAGCCAAACACAATCTGAATCAGCCTTCTGACCCAAACCCCGGCACGAAGCACTCCGTCAAAAAGAATCCTTGATCGGGACAAAAACCGGCGCGCCCACACCGAAAACCTTACGGTGCACGACGTCTACTCGCTCTATCAAATCATCATCCCCAAATTCAGCAAGCCGCTCGGCGGCCGCCGCCCCGTGGATCCGCGGAGAAAAGTCGACCGCCAATTCCGGCAGCAGGATTTGCTCCAAGATAAAATCGCGCGCCCGACCATGTATCCCCATCGACCCCATGGGCCTCAAGGCCGAATCCAGCATCAGGGCCAGGCGCAATCGGGCATAGGCCGGGCTGCTTCGAAGCTCTCCCAGGTAGGCACCGACCTCGGCCGTGACGCCACGCACGGCGTCTTCGGAAAATCCGTCCAAGCGCGTCCAGAGCAGGGTGGAGGGCTCGGGCTCCAGTCCCATCCAACGATGGTGCAACTCGTGGCGGGTCAAGCCCTCGCGAAGCAGGTCCAAACCCGGCCCGGACTCCACCCCGAGGTCGGCGGCCCCTTCCGGACGTCCCGCGATCCAGCCCTTGAGGGCCTCTTCGGCAAGGACCCCATCCTGCGCCATCAAATTCCGCAAACGCCCGCCCAAAACCTGCTCCAATCGATCGGAAAAAACAGTGACGTAGGTTTCCTCATGCTCCGTCATACCCAGATAATTCTCCACAATGTTAAGCCGGTCGACCCGGCTCAATTCCAACACCGCAAAAACTTGCTGACTGGAGGCATGCTGATAGCGCCGACAAGCCAGGATGCGATAGACCAGGACATAGAACATGTCCGGCCCTTCAGACTGGGCCCGCACCCGACTGCTGACGAAAAACGGCACGTTATGCGCCCTGAGCAAATGGTTGAGATCGTCTCTGGCTCGCCGAATGCGCCTGATCCGGCTGCGTCCCTTGTGTCCCAGGCGCAGCAGCTCCTGCATGCGGGTATCGAGGCCCGGCAACGAGGTCCGGAACTCACGCAGTCGCAGCTTGAGCTCCTTGAAGCGGGGCAAGCGCTCGATGGCCATGCCCGGATTGCGGGACATATCCATGACCACCTCGGGAAACTGTTCGGTGAACAAGTGATGCAAAGGCTTGGCGGGTTCTTCCAGAATCCATGGCATGCCAAGCTCCGACCTGTGGGCCATGCCCCAGGTCAGGCCGAGGAGGGTGACCACCAGGAACACCAACAAGAGACTCAAACGATGCCCAATTGCCCAGGGCGGCCAGGCTGGAGGCTTGTCGCTTTCATCCACTTCCATGGAATTCGGACCATTCCGCTCTTCGCGCCACCGTCGCTCTAAGAGAATCATGACGCGAGACAAATCTGCCGCCCCAGCCTCCGGCAAGCCGCTGGCTGCTGAACGCCAAAGCGCCAGGCGGCGACGCAACCAAATCCGCAGCAGAGGATTGAGCCGTTCCATGGACCGCTGCAGGCTATCCGTCGCATCCGGTGCCGACAGGCTGGCCGCCAGCATGTCGTCAAAGCGGGTCAGGCGACCGAAGAGCCAAGGGATCTCGAACCACAGGGCACGCAGCAGCGCCGCCACGCTCAAAGCCAGGCCCCCTGTCAAGGCGAACAACAGGGCGGCCGAGCGAAGGTGCACCAGGGTATAGGCCGGCAAGAAAGGCAGGTTGCGCAGCCCCACCACCAGGCACAGGCAGGGCAAGTAAACGATCAAAAAACCAGCCAAGGGACCACCGCGTCCCTTGGCCGGTCGGAACAGGTGCCACATAGCCACCAAGGCAAAGGCCAAAGGCCCCAAGGAGAGAATATGACCCGCAAGCAAGGCCAGGGCGGACAGCTCCTCCAGTTTGGCCAGCAGGATACCGATGTCGCCCAACAACTCGAGCAGCGGCATCGTTCCTCTGTATGGCAACAGGTAAAACGCGATCACCGCGACCACCCCCAGCGCCGTCAACACGCGGGCGGCCGGCCAGGGGTCGCTCAGACTGGGCCGACCCTCCATGGGCTCGATGAGTCCCCGGCCCCCAAGACGCAGACCGGCGGCCAACAAGGCCTGGCCGGACACCAGCAGCCAAAGGGACCTGGAGAACAAAGGAGGCAGGCCATCGCTCAGGTTTTCAAATACGCCCAAAGGATGTGGCACCAGACGAGACCAGGCAGACAACAAGCAACCCAACCCGATCACGACAAGCAGGCTCAAGCTCAAGGCCACCTTCTGAGGCCGGCACCTCACCAAGCCAAAAGCCAACAAGGCTGCAAACATTGGCGCCAGAAGGGCCAGCCCATCCACCAGACCAGAGTCAACCAGTCCCTGCCAGGGCCAAACCGCATCCAATCCATCGAACTCAAAGGGCAAGATGGCGGCCAGAAGCAACAACCATCGGGCCGATCGCACGAAGCCTTCCAAACTTTGATGCTCTTGATCCATTAGGCCTCGAATCCTAGGGCGGCTCGGCCAAAACAGCAACATAACACCCCACCCTTTTTTTCTGTTTTGGGCTAGTATGTCGAAAAGTTATCTACTTGTTTTCCCTGGGAGGAATTGTGATGCATAAATCTCTTGCCTTATCCGCCATCCTGGCCTTGTTGCTTTGGGGCTGCTCTGATGACGTAGCGAACAACATCTGCCTCGACGAAGACGGTGACGGCTACGGCGTGGGTGCCGCCTGCCAGGGCTCCGACTGCGATGACAGCAACCCCGACTGCAACGAGGGTGACTGCTGCCCGAGCGTCGACTGTGTCGACGAAGACAACGACGGTTACGGCGAAGGTGCCGACTGCGAGGGCCCGGACTGCAACGACAGCAACCCCGATTGCCACGAAGGCGCGTGTTGTACCGCCATCGACTGCGTCGACGAAGACAACGACGGTTACGGCGAAGGCACCGATTGCGACGGCCCGGACTGCAACGACGGCAACCCCGATTGCCACGAGGGCGCCTGCTGCACCGCCATCGACTGCGTCGACGAAGACAACGACGGCTACGGTGAAGGCACCGACTGCGACGGCCCTGACTGCAACGACGGCAACCCCGATTGCCACGAGGGCGCCTGCTGCACCGCCATCGACTGCATCGACGAAGACAACGACGGCTACGGTGAAGGCACAGACTGCACGGGCACCGACTGCAACGATGCCGATGTGGACAACTGGACATCCTGCGACACATGCCTGGATAATGATGGCGACGGACACTTTGCGGGCTGCGATGCATACACCGGCATCGACGGCCCCGACTGCGACGACGCAGACGAAAACAACTGGGCATCTTGCGACACCTGCCTGGATGCCGACGGCGATGGACACTATGCGGGCTGCGATGCTTACACCAGCATCGACGGCCCCGACTGCGACGACGCAGACGAAAACAACTGGGCATCTTGCGACACCTGCTTAGATGCCGATGGCGACGGACATTACGTGGGCTGCGACGCCTACACCGATATTGACGGCCCCGACTGCGACGACGCCGACGAGAGCAACTGGGCATCTTGCGACACCTGCCTGGATGCCGACGGCGATGGACACTATGCGGGCTGCGATGCATACACCAGCATCGACGGCCCCGACTGCGACGACGCCGACGAGAACAACTGGGCATCTTGCGACACCTGCCTGGATGGCGACGGCGACGGACACTTTGCGGGCTGCGATGCTTACACCAGCATCGACGGCCCCGACTGCGACGATTTCGACGAGAACAACTGGATCTCTTGCAGCGACTGCGTCGACTCAGACGGCGACAGCGCCTATGTAGCCTGCGATGCCTACACCAGCATCGACGGTCCCGACTGCGACGATTTCGATGACACCTCTTATCCCGGTGCCACCGAGGTCTGCGACGGCAACGACAACGACTGCTCGGGCAGCGTGGATGCCAGCGAGACGGACGACGACGGCGACCACTACGTGGAATGCAACGGCTGGGATGACACGCAGCACGACGATACGGCCGTCACGGCCGGCGGCGACTGCGACGACAGCACGGATCTAGCCTACCCGGGCAACGATCCGGAAATCTGCGGTGACGGCATCGACAACAACTGCGACGGCATGACCGATCTGGAAGACAGCGCCACCTGCCCGACCATCCTCGTCACGATTTGGAACAATGGAGATCCTGAAGAGGCCAGACACGGCAGGACCATCATGGTGTCGGCAGGCATCTCGCCTCCGGACCCCAACGGGACAGAACCCTGGGCCTGGATCCGGGACTGGCAAGTCGTCGATGCCCAGCCCTCCCCCCAATGCGCCATCGCCGACGTAGTCATGGTCAACTCTGGCGGGGGGGACGACAACACCTTCCAGCGCTTCACCATGCCCGACGACATCAGCAAATTGGACTGCATCTATACGGTGGAGATATCCGTCAACGGCTACGCCACAGCCACCCACCGCCTGCAAGTAGTCAACCATGCCCCCGTCATCACCGATGTACTGGGCGCTACCTTCGACGGGTCGATCTGGCGTATGAACGTGCCCGTCGGTGTACAACTCACCATGCAGGTTCTGGCCGCCGAGCAGGATGGTGACACCCCCCTGCACTTCGACTGGAGCGGAGCCGATGTGGATCAACTCCAATGCGCCGCCGGGGCTGGCTGTGACAGCTCCGACGCCAGCTTTCCCTACCAATCTATCGAAGACTGGGTCTTCCCCTCAATCTATCGGGCAAGCCCATACCAACTGACGGTCAGCGTATACGACGACTTCGATTCGAGCGATGTGACCACGGCCGACATCGAGGTCACGGTGGAAAACTGCGTCTGGGTAGAAGCCGGCGGCGGCGACGGGGTCGGAACCCTGGCCGCTCCCAGAAACACCATCGCGGGGGCCTTGCTTCAGGCCGCTTTCGCCCCAGGCACCAATGTCTGCATCATCGGTGCCGGCACCTTCACTGAAGACATCAGACTACCTGCATCCCCCAACGCCCCCGATCTCCTCGGTGGCTTTGATACCAGCGGAATTTTTTCTACGGATCGACCCATCATCCAAGTGGCCGACACGGCGGGCCTTCAATTCGAGACCGACGGCGCCAATCGCCTCTACCATCTGCAGATCGAGCAAGGCACCGATGACGGCGCAACGGTTTCCATCGTGGACGCATCGCCTGCGCTGGATGACTGCATTATCATGATTCCAGACGGGTCCACCCCCAGGGGCGTGATCATTCGCGCCTCCGATGGTCAACAGGCGCAGCCCATCCTCAATGGCTGTGCGATCATTCGCAACTGGAACGATCCGGACATCGATTCAGCCACAGGCCTTGCCGTGCTCCGAGGCGGCACAGGGATCGCGGCACCAACCCTGCTCGACAGCTCCGTAACCGTCTACAACTGCACCGGCACCTGCCGAGCCGTCCACGTCAACGCAGGCACCAGCGCCAACATCCTGAACAACGACAACATCCAGGCTGGCTCCGATAATGGCCAGGCCATCGGCATCGACGTCACGGGCTCTTTCGGCCAGACAGCCTCCGCCTACATCGAAGGCAACAACCAGATCAACGCGGATTCAGATGGGACACGAAGCATTGCTGTAAACCTCTTTTTGACCCAGGACGTGGTCATCCAAAACAACCGCTGGGTCGGTACGCCATGGATGAACGCGGGCCGCGAGTTCTCCGTGGGCATCGCCGACGGCGTCGTACTTCGGGACGGCAGCACCAGCCCGGGCCGCTCCGATGGCTTAATCATTCGTGGCAATGAAATGATCTCGGGCGGCGCAAACTGGTTCTGGACCGACTGCAGCGGCCTCGGTGACACCGGCGAGGGCGTGGATATCAGCGCTGGCATCCTGCTGGTGGGCAGCCGCAACGCCAGCATCGCGGACAACGGTCGACCCAATGACGAGTTTGCTGGCATCTTCGGCGGCTCCAGCACCGTCCACTGGGTGCCCGAGCGCCGCCGCTTGGCCCCCAGCTCCGTGGGCCTGTGGCTCATTGACACCCATGACGTCACGGTCACCGATAATGAAATCCGCGCCGGCAGCTACAACATGTTCGAAGGTTGTCCCGATCCCAGCCGGCCCGACTTCTCACCCGAAATCCCGGTGGCCACGGCCTACCGGGACGGACTGCCCCCCAACGACGAGTATCTCTTCGGCCCGGCCCCCGGCGAATTGCCCTCCCACGGCACGGTCTTTGCGCGCAACGGCGCCTCCTGCGCCCTGCCGCCGGAAAACGGTGCCATGGGGGGCGGCATCGTGACCTGGTGCGCTGCGGCCGAACTCAACGTGCCAGAAAGCGACAGCGCCCCCTTCCTGGTCAACAACCACTTAGCGGCCACCAAGGGCAACATGCTCATCGCATTGTGGCAAAACGGTGGTGGCGGTGTTGTCGCCATCAACAACACCTTCGACAGCGATCTGATGCTGCAACCCTGGGACCCGCCACCCTTCCCCGACAGCATCCGCAAGTGGGCCGTGCTGGCCGAGGGCATTGCCCCCGACGGCCTGACCCTGATCAACAACATCTTCAACGTGCACAGAGACGATCCTTACGACATCGCCAGCGAGAGACTGGGGCTATACGAACGGGTCATTTCGTCTTCGGGGTCAGCGGACAGCAACATCATGATCCTCGACAGCAATCTGTTCTACATTGAGGGTGACGATCTCGGCGATCCCACAAACCCGGTTTATGCACGGATAGACAGCGGGCTGGGCGTGGCGGAGTACGCGGCCGTGGACATCAACGCCATCGTCGGCATCAGCAGCATTTTTGGCAACTTCGTGGACCTGCCAGGCCTGAGCACGGTGACAAAGGACTGGGCCAAATCCACGGTGCGCTTGCAGGCCGGTTCGGCGGCCATCGATTCGGGCAGCACGGCCGCTGAGGTCCCTTTCGACGACATCGACCGAGAGCGGCGTCCGGACCCATCAGGCGGCGTGGATATCGGCCACGATGAGTACTATCCCTGAGGCACCACCCTATTCTCGTGGTGCTTGACATTATTTCCTGCTGAGGTCAGATTTTCAACATGCCCAAGAAGCCACGACGCAAATCTGACAAGCAGGACTCACCCCTCGACACCGCACCGAGGCGAAACCTTGGCATGGTGACCAAGGAGTGCCTGCGACTGAGCCAGGAGATGCGAAAGGGTCATCTGCTCGAACACGCCCTGCAGGTGGTCACCCACGCCGCGGTCAAGATGACCCGCTCGCATCAGGCGACCCTGAGGCTCTTGGACGACAGCGGCAAGCGACTCTTGAAGAGCGCCCGCACGGGCCCCAGCGTGCACCGCCGAGGCAGTTCTCCCTTTGGCCTGGGCGAAGGCTTCATCGGCTGGGTGGTGGTGCACCAAAAGCCGTCCATCATCAACCGGGTCAAGTCGGATCCCCGGTTTGTGATGCGGGCCGGCCAAAAGTGGACCCCAAGCGCCATCATGGCCGTCCCCCTCATGGCGGACCGACACTGCATCGGCGTGCTCAGCGTATCCCGTCGCAACAATCGAGTTTTCACGGAACAGGATTTGGACTTGCTACAGTTGGTGGCCGAGCTGTCCTCACCCTATCTGGAGATCGCCCGGCTGAAGCAACTCAACGAATCCGATCCGCTGACCCTCTTGCACAATCGTCGCCATTTACAACAACGCCTGCCTCAAGAGGTCAAACGAGCGCGGCGATCAAACAAACCCTTGAGCGTGACCATGGCCGATCTGGATCACTTCAAGCTGGTCAACGACACCCACGGACACGACGTGGGGGATGAAGTGCTTTGCGATTTGGCCGAACGCTTAAACAACGCCTGTCGCACGTCGGACGTGATCACCCGATGGGGAGGAGAAGAGTTCTTCATCATCTTGCCAGACACCTCCGTGCGGCAGGCTACGGCGGTGTCCGAGCGCATCCGCAAAGCCGTGGCCGATGTTCCTTTTCAGACCTCCGCCGGCAAACTCTGGCTCAGCATCAGCCTGGGGGTAGCCGGCCTGCAGCCTGACGATGACGATTGCAGCCTTGAGCGCCGTGCCGATCAGGCCCTCTACAAGGCCAAGCGTAACGGGCGCAATCTGGTGGCGACCAACCCCACGGAAGGTCAAGGCGGAAACATCTGAGATTGTTGACCTATTCACCCTGCCATGCTATGCCCACGTGAGAAACAATAGGCGGCAAACTTGGAATATAGTTTTCACGAAGAATCCCATCGAGTTCTGGTCGTGGATGACGAAAAAGTCATCCGCGAAATACTCTCCGACTTCCTCAGCATGGAAGGCTATGTGGTCCGGACCGTGGAGGATGGAGTGGAGGCCCTGGAGGCCCTGGCCGAGGGTGGCTACAACCTGGTCATCACGGACCTCAAAATGCCTCGCATGGGGGGTCTTGAGCTTTTAGAAGAGATCAACAAGCACGCATTCAACGTACTGACTGTGATCATGACCGGCTTCGGCACCGTCGAAACCGCCATTGAAGCCATGAAAAAGGGCGCCTACGACTACATCCTCAAGCCCTTCAAGGTCGAAGAAGTCATCCACATCGTGCAGCGAGGCCTGGAAAAACAACGACTGCAACAAGAAAACATCCAACTGAAAGAGTCCTTGTCCATTTACAGGATGTCGGAAGCGCTGAACAAAACCCTGTCCATCGACAAGATTCTGGAAGTCATCGTCTCTACAACCCTGAAAGAGTCAGGCGCGGATGTGGCGGCCTTGCTGCTGCAAGACAAAAACAACAAGCAGTTTGAAGTCATGACCCGCCGGGCCAAGGACACTCAACCCGAGGGTCCGGACCAAGAAGTCCTCAACCTGGTGGAAATCCTTGAGCACTACCGGTCAGATCGCCCCGTCATCTACCACGGCAATCGAGCCAACCGCTTCTTCATCAAGGTGCCGGCTGGACAAAAACCGGCTGGATTCGTAAGCGTTCCCCTGAAGGCCAGGATGGAAATCATCGGCATGCTGAACGTTTACTCCTACACAAAATCCTTCAAGTTCAGCGAAGGCCAGCGCAAAACGCTGAGCATTTTGGCTGACCGGGCATCCTCGGCCATCGACAACGCCAGGCTCCATGAGAATCTGCAACGCACCTTGCAACAGACCATCCAGGGCTTTGCCCGTGCCATGGAGGCCAAAGATCCCTACACTCGCGGTCACTCGGATCGGGTCACCCTGTATGCTGCGATGATCTCGAAAGGACTGGGGCTGGAACCCAAGCACCACGAAAGGGTCTGCACCGCCGCCCTCATGCACGACGTGGGGAAAATCGGCATCCCCTTGGACGCCCTGAACAAACCCCAGAAACTCACTCGAGAAGAGTACGAAATCTTCAAAGAACACCCGGACAAGGGTCGTCGAATCCTGGAACCCATCGAGTTCTTGCGCGACATCGTCCCTGCCGTCTATCACCACCATGAACAATACGACGGCAGCGGATATCCATTGGGACTCAAGGGCGAGGACATCCCCCTGGACGCACGCATTCTGGCCGTGGCCGACACCTACGACGCCATGACCTCCGACCGCGCCTATCGCAAGGCATTGTCCCACGAAATCGCCATCGCCGAGCTGAGGCGTTGCGCCAACACCCAGTTCGACCCACGCATCGTGGGCGTGTTCATCCTCGAAATGGAAAAGGAACTCGAAAATCGAGCACTGGCAGAACAACAGGAAAACGAAGTCGAAGAAAAAAAACCAGCCGAATCACCGACCTGAGTCAACCATCCCCACAGCCATCTCATAAATCAGACGCCGGCGTACAAAGCGTCGGCATAGCTCCAGCGCCTGCGCGTCGCTACGCAGCCAGGGCCGACGGGTTTCCACTTCCAACCGGGCCAACTCCACCACTTCATCGATGGCATCTGGGTCCAAGCGGAAGACGGGACCACCATCCGGCTCTTCTAAGGCGAAGGCCTCAATGCCTTCAGCCTCCAAGACCTGACTCACCATATGGCGGGCGACAAAGAGAGGCGCGAGGTTGATCAGGTTCAAAGAAACCTCCAAGCCCTGACCAGAGGGGCTCAGTCAAACGTTCAAGACGATGCGAAACATAACACGGGATTCTCAACCCGTCCAATTTTCAGCCGCCCGCGGCGAAAGCCCCCGCCCACCCCAATTTTCCGCTCACCCGACGCACAATTCTCGCCTTTACCTCACACCCATAGTATCCTGCGGAGGTGGAGAATCTGCCTCGAAAATTCGGACGTTATGAGCTCATCGAGCTTATCGCCACGGGAGGCATGGCCCAAATCTACCTGGCCCGCCTGATCCCCAGCGTGGGTGATGGTGCGGTCATGGGCCTGGGCTCCCCCGCCAAAGAGCTGGTCATCAAGCGTGTCCTGCCCCACTTGATCCAAAACAGAGACTTCATCGATATGTTCTTCGATGAAGCCAACATCACGCTGCCCTTGAATCACGGGAACATCGTGCAAGTCTTCGAATTCGGCCAGGTCGGTCAAGACTATTTCCTGGCCATGGAGTATGTGCGCGGTCGCAACCTGGAAACGGTGCTGACCCACCTGCAAGAACAAGAGCAAGA
Source organism: Deltaproteobacteria bacterium (assembly GCA_019314375.1). Classification (GTDB taxonomy): domain Bacteria; phylum Myxococcota; class B64-G9; order B64-G9; family B64-G9; genus JAFCZJ01. The sequence continues at coordinate 13,817 of JAFCZJ010000003.1, forward strand.
GATGCCCCTGGAAGTGGCCTTGTTCATCGGGGCGGAGGTAGCCAAGGGCCTGGACTATGCCCATCGCTTCCGCGATCCCCAGGATGAACACGCAGGCATCATTCACCGGGATGTCAGCCCACAAAATGTACTGGTGGGTTACCAGGGCGAAATCAAGCTGACCGACTTCGGCATCGCCAAGGCCCGCAGCCGAATCCGCCAGACCGCCCAGGGCATCATCCGTGGCAAGGCCTGCTACCTGTCGCCGGAACAAGCCGAGAGCCTCGAATTGGATCCGCGCTCGGACCAATTCAGCCTGGGCACGGTACTCTATGAAATGCTCACTGGCCGCCGTCCATTCGAGCATGAGTCGGAAATCGGCACCCTGGAGCAGGTGCGAGCCGCCCAGGTCGAAGCCCCTTCCCGCATACGAGCCCAGATCCCGAGCGAGGTGGACAAAGCCGTGCTCAGGGCCCTGAGTCGCGATCCCGATCGCCGCTTTCCGGACTGTGCCGCCCTGGGCCTGGTCTTAAGCCGAGCCCTGCAGAACCACGACCCGGCTTTCTCCTCCGGCCGCCTGGCGGACTGGATGAGGGAGATGTTCGCCGATCAAATCAGCCAGGAAGTGGCCCAGCGCACCACCAAGGAGCGCCTACTGGAGCAACTGCGCAAGCAGGGCGCCCAGGTGGGTTCACATCTGACCACCAGCGAACTCCTGCAGATGGGCACCGTCACAATCGGCACAGACCCCCAGGCTACGATCCCGGGCAAGCCACGCAGGATCTGGCCTTGGATAAGTTTGCTCTTTCTATTTCTGGCCGGTGGCATCGCTGGCTGGATGGCCTGGGGTGAGCGCCTGTTGAACCCTTCGGGCTCAGATGCTGGCACCACGATCGATGCCGGCCTGGTGGAGGTGCAGGATGCCCGCAACGCCGACGTCGAGTCCGTCGGGGACCAGCTAGTCGATGCAGGGCTGGTCGATGCAGGGCCAAAATCCCAGAATGCACAGGAGGATGCAGGATCTGACTCAAAAAACAGTGCGGATCGCAGCCCCAAGCCAGCGGATCAGGCCAAACCGCCGCCCGTCCGCATGGGCACGCTACGACTCAACTCCAGCCCCTGGGCCTATGTGGAAATCGACGGAAAACGAATGGACAAAGAAACCCCCATTTTCGGCCTCAAAGTGCGTGCCGGAAGACACCGTTTGCGATTTTTTAATCCAGAGCTTAAAATTGAAAAAATAGTGACCATCACGGTCCGGGCAGGACAAACGGAGACCGTGAGCGTCAAGCTAAAACCCTAGTGTTTCTGGAAAAGGCAAGATCTTGTCAATTGAGTCAAATTTGCAAGCAGATGCCACCAAAGTAGAAACACTTGTGCCGTGTCGCGAAGCGCCACGGTGCTGATTCGTTTTCTCTGATATGGGAGTACCCATGAAACGGATGTGGTGGACAACAACCTTGGCAGCAGCGCTTTTCGCCCTGAGCGCTTGCAGCGACGCGACCAACAACAACGACGCGGGCGATGGCGACGCGGGCGACGGTGAAGAGCTGGAAGGCTGTCCATTGGTCCAATCCTTGTGGAATGAGGTTTGGGAGGTGGAGATCGAGGAAAGCGGCCTGGAAGGTCGCACCCCCCAGACCAACCTGATGGACGTTTGGGGCAGCTCAGCCGACAATATCTACGCGGTGGGCAACTTCGGGACCATCCTGCATTACGACGGCACCCGATGGACGCCCATGGAATCGGGCACCGAAAAAGATCTGGAAGGTGTTTGGGGTTTTGTGCGCAAGGACAGCGAAACCGGTGAAATTACCCGAGAGGAAGTCTTTGCCGTCGGATCCGACGGCACCATTCTGCGCTACGATGGGACGAGTTGGCAAAGCCAACTGGTCACCAGCGATCCGGATGAAGACAACCCGGACCCGCAGCCGGTCACCGAGAACTTCCACGACATCTGGGGAACCCCTGCCCCTGGAGATGATCCGGCCACCCAACATCCCTATTTGGTCGCCGTGGGCGGCAACGGCGTCATCGTACGCTTTGACCCCCTGACCATGCAGTTCATTGAATTGCGCAGAGAGGAACAGAGTGAATACCTGGTCCGGGATGAAAACGGCAACGTGATCTACGACGGGGAAGTACCCCGCACCGCTTTCCGCACCATCTTTGTGCGTTTCACCACGGAACGACTGGGTGCGGTCTACGGATCGGGAGACACTTTCGTGGCCGTTGGCAACAACGCCACCATTCTGGAAAACACCCATAGCCCCCAACCCGCCAACTGGGAAAACGAAGACGACTGGACCCCGCCAGCTGGATACTCAACCGCCATCTTCGACGACAACCTGCCCCACTTTGCCGGCGTCTGGGGCGAAGGCATAAACAACCTGTATATCGTTGGCCTGGACGGAATCTATCTCAACAAGCGGGGCGCGACGTACAACCTTTGCGAAAAACTGGATGACAACCCCAACGCCACCTACTCCTGCCTTGAGCCGCCCAATTTCATCCGCAATTTCTGGGCGTTTTCCCAGAGTCACTGCGATGAAGTGCCCGATGGAGGCACCCAGGAGGAAGCAGGATCCTCATCCTGGGGTTTCTTCATCGGCTGGAACGGAGCACTGCACACGCTCAGCCAGGGTCACTTCTGCAACATCGAGGAATTCGTCACCGACCGACGACTGGAAGGCATCTGGGGCACCCGACCCCGCTCGACAGCGGAAAGGACCATCGACGGCGGCACCGGCGATGAAATGTACGAATGCGATCCCATCGAGGTGGTCATCACCGGCGTGGACGGCACCATCATCCGCTTACGCAATCGCGAAGGGCGGTAGTCGAGGCAGCGCCTCAGGGGTTATATATCTCGTAATCCAAACCGGGCATATCGCCTAAACCACTACCACCACCGAGAATCAGCACCATGCCGTTAGGCATCAAGGTAGCGCTGTGCCCGGCCCTGGCCCGTTTGAGCGAGGGTCGGCTCCTAGAACTGCCATCCTTCGCTGGATTGATGACCTCAGCCGAGCGGTAGGCTGCCGGACTCAGTCCCGGGTAGAATCCACCGGTCACCAGCACTAAGCCCTCAGGGCCCGAAAAGCCCTCAGCGCCCTCAGGCAACAGAGTTGCGCGATGCGCCCAACGGGGGCTGCGCATCTCAAAATCGGTTGCGATCACCTCATCGCTCGAACAAGCCACCCGGTCGCAGCTGGCGGTGGCTTCGACATCCAGACCCTCGGCGGCAACCACACCACCGCAAATCAACACGTGTTTTCCATCCGCCAACAACGTGGCCGTGGCCTCGGCTCGAGGCATAGTCAAAGGATTGCGAGCCTGCACGCTGGCCACCCCGTGATCGACAATCACCCGCTCGATCCTATCGCTGGGGCTGCGCACGACAGTTCCTTCTCCGTCCGTACCGAAGGCCTCCCAGCCTCCCATCACGAGCACAGCACCACCACAAGCCACCGCCATCGCACCAACTCGCGGCACCGCCAACTGGCCCACTTCGGCCACCGATCCCTGTTCCGCGTCGATGAGTTCGACGCTGTCGAGCAATTCACCGGTACGCCCCAGGCCGCCGGCCACCAACAGTAGATGGGGATTCTCTTCAAGCGCAGTCATCGCGTGACGACTCCGCGGCGTATTCAACGCCAGGGCCGCCTGGAACCTCATCGTGCTCGAAGCATAGCTTTCGATGGACAAGTCCGCATCAGAAGCCATCGGTTCTCCACCCACCACCAACACAACCGACAAACTTGGCAGCGCGACCATCTGATGGTGGGCCCGCCCCGAAGCCAAACACAGCCTGGCGGAACAACCATCACCAGGATCGTCTAGCAGAAAAGCTCCGGCCGAAGGGTCGAAGCGTTCCGCCAAACGCAAACCCTGACCTGGCGACAGGCGTAGCAGGTAGTCGGCGGCGTCCATTTCTTCCACACCACCGCTCACCAGCACCAGACCATCTTCGAGTACGGTCGCCTGATGAAAAGCTCGAGAGCTACGCATGGAAATACGATAACGCTCTTGCCAATCCGGATACTTGGAAGAAGTTACGTTGGGCGGCTCCGAACTGGTGCCCACCTGGCTGGTGAAAACAAAAACAGAGTTGGAGCCCTCTTGAACTTCGAAGGGCAATGTCACTCCTCGTGAAACCGTACGGAAATTCCCCAAACCCTCAATCACGACACGCACCGTCTCGCCCACCGGCACCGCATCTACGCGCAAGACTTCGCCAAGGGCCACTTCGGCCTCACGGGGGCCGGAACCCAAGCCTTCCACGCGAACTCGAATCCGATCGACTTGATCAGGATCGAAGGGCTTTTCGCCCTCCACCGCGGAATAAACCGTACGGATCTCAAGCGTGCCAACATCCCACTGGCAACCAACAACCAGCAACCAAAAAATAAAAATCGAGCTATGGCCGAACTTGAACATCAACCACATCCTCACGAAAAACAGTCAGGGGCAAGGCAATGGCCGTTCCCACCACCAGCGCGGCAGCTGGCCAGATCCACCAGTGCTTGGTGTACCAAGCCTCACCGTCGTCACCCACCTTGGGCCCCGTCGTCAAGCCATCGAGCCAGACGGGACCTGCGTCAGAACCGCTCAAGACACCACCATCCGGTCGTGATGACGAAATCGCCCCGCCGTCTGCGGCATCTTCATCATCTCCAGCTCCATCGACACCTTCACCCGCGTCCGGCGCAGCCACAAGCGAACCCGCATCGATTGATTCCACCACGCAAAGCCCCAAGAGCTTAACCAAGCTCTCTTGCAGTCGCCGTGCCTGTTCCCGACCCACTTGCTCTGCTTGGGCTTCGACAAGAAATCCGCTCTCCACCGCAACGAATTGGCCTTGTTTGGCATCGAAAAGACTCAAGCGGAAGAACGAACGTTGGCCCATACGCTCCACCCAGGCCACGATCATCGCATCCAGCTTGCTGGCGCGACAAAGCCTGTCGATCTCCACCGGCTGTGGCACACCCGGCCTCAATGGACCCAAAGCAATGCGGGCCTCGGCAAAAACCTGCCGTACGCTGGGGCCGTAGTAACCTTTGGCCAACTCCAGGCCAGGGGCCAGGGCCAAGGCACGCATGAAGGCCTTGCGCGCATCCAGGGCACGGCCCAGTTGGTGCTGAGCCACGCCCGTCGCCAACAAGACTTCCGCCAAGCGTACCGGCTCGTAATAACGAATGTAGCCAACCTCCAACCTGCGCAAGGCCTGCCGGTATTCAACAAGCGCCTCTTCCATCTTCAAGCCAAGCTGCAACTCACGGCCACGACGCAGCAGACGACCCACTTCATCCATCAAGCCGGCCTCCTGGTCCTTTTCCCTCAACTGCAGGCGCCAGGCGGCTGTCTCAATAAGCTCAATCGGCAAATCCTGCCATACCAGACGGGCCTGTTCCCAGGCTGTGCCGAAATGGCTGGGTCCACGAGATTCCACCGCCAGTAGGCCCACGCGGGGCTTGGCTGGCCCCTCCGCAGCCAAGGCCGAAGTTGGCCAAGCCAGCAGGGCCAATAATATCAAAAGTCCACGGTACATTGGGGCGAAGTGTATGCCCCTCGTCGAAGCCTGTCAATTTGAGGTAAAGTACTAAACGAAGACGCTACAGTCCCTCGAAGACCCGATGGAGCAAGGACATAAAGTGACGAAGTTGCTTCTTTTGGAAGGCCTGGGCATCTGTTGCAGGCGCGAGAGGCGAACTCAGAGCTTGGCTCTGCGTGGCCAGCGGCCCATCGGCCCAGTCCGGGGTGGGGTGTGGTGCGTCATAGCCGCCCCCGTCCACGTCGATGAAAATGGGATTGGCCACGGCATAAGGATACACGCGAAAGACCCGAGGAATACCCGCCAGATCGATGCCCATAGAAGCCATCAAGGGGACGCTGTTGAAAGAACGAGACAGGATGTCGCCGATCTGCAGCTTCAAGTAGGGGTGCTCGGAATAGATCGGGCTCATGTCTCGACCATGCAAGCCCATGGCGATGACCACGTACCAGCTGTCTTCTTCAGGCACGGGCTCCTCGACGGTGACGTCCAGGTTGACCACCGAGCGATTGGGCAGGCGCAGGCCGGAGACGTCCGCAGGGCTGTCCGAATCCAGCTCATCGCCGGACCCGGTAAAAACATGCACCAGACGGCCTGAGCGATAGACCTCGACCCGGTCCACGTCGAACCAGCCCGGTGACTGCACCCGAATACGCAAAGGGATGCTGCTCATGTCCGGCGTCGGCTCCAGCGTATCGCCAATGCCCGCATTGCCCAACCAGGCCTCGATAAAGGGACCGTATGAGGCCACAAGCTTTCCTGCCTTGATGGAGCGCGCCACGTCCAGACGATCAATGCCCTTGGCCCGTTCTACATCCGAACGGATGAAATTGCGAGGCAGGCCACCTTCAGTCTGGGTGAAAAGCTTATGCGAATCCGAGTTGCCCATGCCGGCTCGTACCACGCCGTAGTCGATAAGCCGGAACCACTCGTCCACCATGCCTTCAAAGGACGTGCAGGGCTCGCCATAGGCCGTCCATCCCGGATCGCAACGGCCATCACTACAGACCGCTCCGCCGCAGTCGGCGTCGGTGGCGCAGGGTTGGATGCAAAGCATCTCGGTCATCTCGCAGACTTGTCCATCGTCACAGTCGGCATCGCTGACGCAAAAGGGCTTCAGGTTGCATTCGGCCGAACCGTCGGCCTCCCAGTGGGCGTCCTGTTCAGCCGGCGTACGCTCAAGGATATCCTTGACGAACTGCAGGTCCAAATTCACCAGTTGCTGCTCGATCACATCCGGGTCCAGGTCCAGGCGGGCCTGGTCCTGGATGATGGATCGGGCCTGGTTGTAGTCACGAATTTCCCCGGCCGATGGCGTGCGAATCATTTCAAAACGCTTGGAGTTGAAAAGCTCCAAGGCGTCAAAGTTGCCGGAGAACTGCTCCGGCGCGGCCAGGGGGTTCTCCTTGCTCGGGAAGGTCTCAAAGAGGCTTCCTTTGATCTCGGAGGGGTTGTAGTGATTCATGCCGAACTGATCAAAATAGCCAAAAAAGCTATCGCGCGGGTGAGCCACAACCACCACGGTCTCTTCCGGGCCAAACTCGCCAAGCTGCCTGAGCTCTTGCATCAACTGCTCGGGCGGCTTGCCGGTCCAATCTACGGCGCCCTGTTCGCGCAATCGCTCGCCACCTTCGAACTCCTTGTATGCAAGCGGGAAGGCCAACCAATGACCCAATTCTACGGTGGTCAACTCCAATCCTACCTGGGTGGTCAACCACTTCTCCAAACCCAGTTCCCGTACATAGGGCGACAGATCGGTGATGTAGTCATGATCTGACGTAGACAACATATCCACGCCCTCGCCGGCGAAGCACATCACCCGGTCCCTGTGCTTGACCACCGCGTCATAAGAATTCTGCCCGTGCACATGGAAATCACCAGAGATCCAGCCCTCCGTGTCCACCACCTGGGCGATGCGGAAGGTCGCCTCCTCGGTGTGACCGCTTAGCAACTGGACCTGCTGTTTGTCCACGCTGTACTCAAAACCACGACTGGCCCAAACGTCATAGACGCCAGGCACCAACTCCACCTCACCCACTCCATCCGCCGTATAGCTGTAGCGGGCCACACCCGCTTTATATGACCCCTCGGCCAAGGCCGCTTGACGCTTGAATTGGGCTTGGCATACACAGTGACCGGCATGACATGTCTCCATCAAATCGCAATCATCGTCAGAGCCACAGCCCTCCGCGGTCTCGCAGCGCATGGCTGAAAGATTGCAAAGTTTGCCATCGGGGCAGTTGTCCACCAGACAGCGTCTCACGCCCTCCGGAGCCTGCGCGCAGTGGCCCTCGACGCAGTCTTCGTCCGCGTCGCAGATGTCCTCAAAACGGCCCGAACAGTTGGGCAGGCACTGGCCCACGGTCAACTTGGCGGGCACCCGCTGGTTGTTGGCGTCTCTAATCTCGAAACGCAGTTTTGCCGGCGGCATCAGCCGCAAGATGGCCTTGGCGTGACCTTGCTCCAGCACCGAGACCTCCACCACTCGACTGGCGGGTCGGTAGATGCGGTTGGCCAAGAGATAATACCTTCCAGGTGGCACCCAACCGTCGAAGCGCCCCTCTTCAGGGGCATCCGCCGCCTTATCCGTGCGCAGGTGACTGATGGAGCCATCGAAGTGACGGACCTCAAGACATTGGGCCACGAAGCCATCGGGGCCGGCGGTGTAAGGCTCGCCCGGATCTCCGCTTCGATGACAATCGGCCATGCTCTCGGGTACTGGGTAAACAAATACGTCCGCCTGACCTACGGGCTTTCCGTTCTTGCCGTCGATGACTCGGCCGCTCAGACGACCCAGTGCTTCGCCTCGCAGGTGATAAATAGATTCCGCGGCCGAAGCCACATCACCCTCCCCGACAGCGAAGACCCGCTCAAAGACGAAAGAACGCACATGGGAGCAGTCCAGCACTTGCCGACACTGCTCGGCGGTGCCCATGCAGGGACCGCTAAAGCAATATGCCCCATGCGTGAAACCAGCGGTCACCGAGCCGGACAAGATGGGCAGCAGGTACTTTCCGCCCGGATCCTTGGATCCGATGGCATAGGAAACATTTTGTCCCACCCCGGCCAGGTAATCGGCGGCCACCGGGTTGTTCAGTGGGTCCTGGCCCGTCGCGAATTTGACTCGGATGTCCTTGTAGACGTCAAAGCCGATGCCCGGGGCGAAAAGATTCAGGCGGTCACCAAAAAACAAGAAGTCTCCGCCGGCGATGCCAGGCAAAAGGTTGGGCATCTCGGTCGGAAAATTGGCGCTGCCGAGCAAGAGGCCGAACAAGGCGAGGGGCCCCTCCATGGGCGGCAGATCCATCACATCGCCGTCCGGATACCGCACCGCCCCATTCGGCAAAGCCTCGGTCAGCATGGTACGAATCCGCACGTAGTTCACGCCGGGCTCCAAGATAAAATCGGAACGCACCCGGAACGTGGCCTTAACGTTAGCGATGGAGATCAGACCCAAGGCATCCAAGTAATTGCCCGACATGCCCTCCACGCGAATGATGGCGGCGCGTTCGCTGGGCGCTTCCGGGCCAGCCTTTGTGGAATCGTCAGGATCAAGGTAGTCGGCGTTGACCGGATCGCTCAAATCGATCTGGCCTTCGTTGGTGGTGCACTCCCGCCTGCCCTTACACACCATGCAGGGCCGAGATCCATCACAAAGCAAACGCACAGAGGCCCTGATGCCCTGGCTGGGCACCTGGCAGAAGGAGTCATGCTTGGTGGCGTCGTCCTGGCAAATCGCCGGAATGGACAGGTTGCCTACGGCAAAAAGCTCGGTGAATTGATCCATGCCGCGCCCGGCCCTGAAACGAGGCTGTGATCGGTTCAAGTCGGCGTCGATCAAACTGCCGCCGAAGACGCCCGGGCCCACGCTGTTACCTCGTTTGGGCAACGCGATGCGTATCCGATCATTTTCCAGCACGAAATCGCCCACGTCGGCTATGGCCGACTCGCCACCGATGATCTGCGACCGGTCGACGATAGGGTAAGCTCGTGCGTACGGCTCAAAATCATTGCATCCGGCGGAACAGAAGGCCGTCAAAGCCAGGCCCAACACCGGCATCAGGATCTTTCTCATCATCGCTGCTCCCAGCGCATCATGGGTCTAAAACTTGACCTGCAACATGGCGGCAAGCATGTCGTTTGACAGGTCCGCGCCGTGCATCTCCTCACGCATCATGTAGTTGAGCATGAGCTTGACCTGATCTTCCCAAAAGTAGGCATTAACGCCGGCGGTCATCTCCCACTGGTCGCCCTCGTCATCGATGTGCACTTGATCGTCCATCATGGCAAAGCGCACGGCCACTTCCAGATCCAGGAAATCGAAAGGCAGCATGTAACCGGCCTGGGCATACATACCCCAGCGCTCCACCTCATCCAGTTCGCTCGCCACGTCCTCGGGACGCTCGTTGGGGATGCCCTTGGCCCAGAGGGCCTCGGCGTGGAAGCTCAGGCCATTCCATTTCAACGACAAGTCCGCGCCGGCACCCCGGTACTCAGCCGCCGCCTCGTGGTTCAAGTATCCGTTGATGGCCACGCGCCAGCGGAAATCCCCGCGCGCCAAATCAGCCTCGCTCTTGCCCATGTCGCCTTGACCCGCCCCCAGGCGCACCAGATAAAGCATGCCGTCATTCAAATCCCCCTTGGAGAAGCCCGGGGAACCGTTGTAGACACCCGCCTCATAGAAAAACAAGCTAAGCTTGCCACCCATCGACATCCCCACCTGATGATCCAAGTCCAGCATGTGAGTGTCCGTGGCCCGCTCCTGGTTAACCCACATGGGCCGCTCTAAAAACTGCATGGCACCTGAAGATTGAATCAAAGCCCGAGAAAACCCCGGCTTGCCCGCGCCCACGCGCACCCAGCCCCACTCATAAGGCCGCCAGGTGATGTTGGCATCGTTCAGGGAGTTGCCACCGTTGTCCTCATCAATGAGATCCAACTCCAGCTCAAACTCCCAATTCTTCATAATCTGACCGCCCACACCGAGGCGGGCCCGGCGAATACGGAAGCCATCCTGGCTGAGCACATCACCATTGGACGTACGAGCGTCCTCGCCTACCATCCCCATCATGGCGGCCACCTGCCCGTGGGCGGAAAATTCAAACTCACCGTGACGAAACATGGGATCAGGCAACAGGCGCTTGGATTCAACCGCGCCGGTGGTGGCCGGCGGCAACACGACCCCCGCAGGCTTCCAATTGACCGGCGGCGGCGCGGTATCGGCGGATTCCTTCGCCTCCTCTTCCTTCGCCTCTTCCTCGGCGGCCAAGACAGGCGCGACAAAGGTCACCATCCCAAGCATCACAAACCAAAAGGAAAACAAACGATTCCGCAACATCGCAAATTCCTCCAAAAACACATTATCGGTCAATTGGCATGGTATGCCTCTATCTATTCCCGCACAAGGGCTTTCCCCTTCCGCCGATTGCAGGCACAGACCCTCATTCTGCCTGGGGGGTGCCGCTCGAAACCCTCTCACCCTCTCTTGTCGCTCAGTCTTCGATGCCATCCTCATCGTCTTCTAAATCGTCGTCTTCGTATTCCCCGTCTTCATAGCCATCGTAGTCGTCATCCCCGTCATCATCATATTCCAAGAGAAACTTCATATCCTTCAGACTGGGGATCTCCTTTTTGATCCGCTCGACCACCTCGCCGGTAAGATCCTCGGCGCTAAAATCCGGATCGAGCAGGCTCTTGCCCGGACCTTCCACCCAAACCACCTTGATGGTCTTTTTGTCCACCACTTCCAGCAGGGCGTAGTTCAAAACCGCCCATTCCCCCGGATCGCTCTTTCCGATCTCGTCCACAAAGCGGCGTTTCTCTGTGAGGAACTCACCGCAGATGCGCCTGATCTCATTCTTCACCTCTTCGGAAATATCGACCTCGGACCCCTCTCCGACCGAGATTGGCAGGTCTACCAACCAGGCCAAGGCGGCTCGGGCCCGGTCCAGCGCCTGCTTTGCCAGCACCGGCGTGTCCGTCCCGCTCAGGAAAAAACCGGGACCATAGATGTACTTCACCTGGATTTCTCCGTCTGCCCCCAGGCTGACCCGGGCTTCCTTGAACACGCTGAACTGCTCCACGGTGGCGTCGGCGGGAACATTGGGGCCGCCGATGAAATGGTTCCTCGAGACCAAATCCTGCTCCAAGAACTGCGACAGTTGGCTGAGTTGTTCTTCAGAAATCGTCATTTCATCCCTCCATTGCGATCCAAATTTGTTCGACAGATAACATTTCCTCACGAATTCTCCAACGGATTCGCCCCAGCCTCTTCCACTCCCGCACAAGAGGTTTTCCCCTACGAGGCAACCCGCTAAAGCCTTGTTCTTCTATTTGCAACCCGCCAGGATCTTCTTGAGGGCCGGGACTTCCCTGGAGTTGGCTGGAAGCCTCTTCAGGTATTGCCGGTATGCATTACAGGCATTCTTTTCCTGCCTGAGCTGGGCGTAGGAGATGCCCAGACCGCGGTAGGCCATGACCAAGGAAGGGTCGGCTTTCAGGGCCTTGCGAAATTCACTGACCGCGCCCGGGAAGTTCCTCGACCGGACCAGGAGTTTGCCCTTGTTGAAATGATTTCTCCCCGCGGCCTTGTTCACTTTGGAGGCCTTTCCCGAGGAGGGCTTCTTCGCAACCGAGGGCTTCTTCGCAACCGAGGGCTTCTTCGCAACCGAGGGCTTCTTCGCAACCGGGGGCTTCTTCGCAACCGGGGGCTTCTTCGCAACCGGGGGCTTCTTCGCAACCGGGGGCTTCTTCTCAATCGGGGGCGTCTCTTCAATCGGAGGCGTCTCTTCAATCGGAGGCGTCTCTTCAATCGGAGGCGTCTTGTCCGGCGTTTCATCGGGCCCAGCGACCGCCGGTTTGTCGATTCCAGGATCCGGGGCCGGCGTGGCCGGTCCGGAGGGCTGCTCGGGCCCAGAAGGCGACAAGGCCTCATCGCCTCCATCCGGTCCGAACCAAAGCGGGAAGAAGTGCAGGGCCCCGACAACGATCAAGGCCATCGCGGCCAGGCCGACTATGATGCCGCCCCACTTTCCGGCACCGCCACCGACCTTCTCGGCTGGCCTCGGCGGCCCGGTAGGCCTTATCTGCCTCTTCTTGGACTCTTCTTTGCCGGGCGCTCCCGGAAAATTGGCCGGTCTCGGACGGCCTTCGCCCCTGTCCCGCGGTCGTTCAACCGGCGAGACCACCGAAAACGTATCGTCGTCGTCGGGCTTGACCTGCTCGGGCGCGGCCTGCTCGGGCGCGGCCTGCTCGGGCGCGGCCTGCTCGGGCGCGGCCTGCTCGGGCGCGGCCTGCTCGGGCGCGGCCTGCTCGGGCGCGACGATCCCGACGCTCGTCGGATCCGGCGCGGCTGCCGGCGCAGCAGTTGCTGTTAGTGCTGCGGAATCGACTTCGCGCAGCTTTTGGAGCTGCGCGACGACCACGTCCCGTTCCTGAGAAACGATGTGCAGCTCGTTCTTCATCCGATCAAGCTCCGCCTCCAGGCTGCCGATCTTCCGCTGGCTGGACTGCGGGTCGCTGCTGTTGCTTTCGAGATCGCCCTCCTCGATCTTCTGATCGGAGGCGGTCTTCGGCTTGTTTGCTTCATCTTTCGTCCGCTCCAGCTCTCCCTCAAGTTCAGACACGCGGGTTTTAAGCGATTCCGCCTCCAATGCGATCGAGTCGCTGGCTTCACACATATCCACAAGCGTCCGCTGATGCTTTTCATTCTGTTCTTTGACCTGATCGAGTTGCCCTTTCAATTCATCGCGCTCTGCTTCGAGGTCGCCACGCGAACTCTCTCCCTGTGCGTTACCTGCCTTGACCTGCTCGAGCTCCTCCATCAGCTCGCTCACTTTGGCCTGGCTGGCTATGAGTTCCTTGTCCTTTTCTACAGCTTGTTCGGACAAGCCCTCGCCTCGCCCCGAGAGGACTTTTTCGAGGCCGGCGATCTCCTCTGTCATCTTGGCGATCTTTCGGTCAGAGGACTCCTTGGCCGCCTTGAGATCCCACTCGAACTCTCCCCTCTCCTCCGCCATCTGCTGCTTATACTCTTCGACTTGTTTTCTAAGCTTCCCGATTTCGGCTTCGCTCATGGGACACCCCATTTTAGCTGCATTTTTTGATTATACATGACAGCAGCGCAAAAAACCCATTTTCCTACCTCCGGTGTGATGCTTGAATCTTCTATCAAGTCAAGGATTCTTGCTGCTGTCGCCGCCTCGATGATATTATATTTTATTCAGGCTCACTATCCTTACGGAGGACAAAGCCATTCGCGACTTGTTCGGCAACACGCAGGGCCTCAAGGCCAACCAGATCAAACGCATTCAGAAGCTCGCCCAGCGTCGCGTGCGACCCTGGCAGCTGGTCAGCCCCGAGCTGGCCCGCAGCATCTGCGAACTGTCGGTGGATATCGGCCGTCAGATCGGTCTGCTCATCGACCGGCGAGGCCGGGTTGAATGGACGATTGTCGGCAACGATCAGCGCATGTATCTGCCCGACATCGGCCGGCTGCGCGGTGCCAAAACCCACTTTCGCGGCCTGCGTCTGGTGCATGCCCACCTCCGGGGCGAGGCCCTGAGTCGAGATGACCTGTCTGATTTGTCCTTGCTGAGACTCGACTACGTGGTTGCCGTCCTGGCCGGAGCCGACGGCCTGCCCGGTCGTGTGCATACGGCGCACCTCTTGCCGGGCGAAACCGGAGAGAGCCCGTGGCGCTTAGAGGACTTCGCAAGCCCCCATTCGCTGGATTTCGATTTCATAGAAACCATCACCGAGCTGGAAGCCGAGTTTGCCCGCAAGGTGGAACGAGCCGGCGAGGTGGGCGATGAAACCGAACGGGCGATGCTTGTGGATGTGGCCCGCGAGGCCACCAAAGGCGAAGACAACCTGGCCGAAATGCAAGAGCTGGCCCGCACGGCGGGCATCGCCGTGGTGGGCACCAGCCTGCAAATCAGGCCCAAGGTAGACCCTCACTACCTCATCGGAAAGGGCAAAATCGAAGAGGTGGTGCTCGAGTCACTGCAGAAAGGGGTCGACTTGATCGTCTTTGGCCGCGACCTGGCCCCGGCTCAAGCAAGGGCCATCGCAGACGTCACCGAGCTCAGGGTCATCGATCGCACACAGCTCATTTTGGACATCTTCGCCAAGCGGGCCATGTCCGCGGACGGCAAGCTACAGGTCGAACTCGCCCAGCTCAAATACCGCATGCCGCGTCTGACCCGTGAAGACGGCGGCCTGAGCCGACTGGTGGGCGGTATTGGCGGAATCGGCCCCGGCGAAACCAAGCTGGAGATCAATCGGCGCAGGGCGCGAGATCGCGTCACGCGGCTGGAGCGCGAGATCGACAAATTGTCCCGCCGCCGGGGTGTGCGCCGAGCCCAGCGTCAGCGCAATCGCTTGCCCATCGTGGCCCTGGTAGGCTACACCAACGCGGGCAAATCAACTCTGCTCAACCAGCTTACCAACTCGAAAGTCTTCGTCGAGGACAAACTCTTCGCCACCCTGGACCCCACGAGCCGCCGGCTGCGATTTCCACGAGATCGACAGGTCATCCTCATCGACACGGTGGGCTTCTTGCGGGATCTGCCCGCCGATCTGGCCAAGGCCTTTCGGGCCACCACGGAAGAATTGGCCCATGCAGATCTCTTGCTGCACGTGGTGGATGTAGCCGATCGCCACATGAACGATAAACGCGAGGCCGTGCTCAAAACCCTGGAGCAGCTGAATCTACTCAACATCCCGCGCCTGCTCGTCCTGAACAAGGCCGACCGCCTGAAGGGCCAAAACGGCAAGGCCATCGCCCGACGAACCATGGGCATCCTGACCTCGGCCACCAAGCGCGAAGGATTCAAAGAACTGCTCCGCGAGACCGAGAACATCCTGTGGCAAAAAGGTGCCGCGGCAAAAAACGCCATTTTCTCCGACGATACCTATTGAGCTTATGACCAGAAGCGCCACCCGCCCCTGGATCATCCCCTTGGCCCTTTTCGGGTGGTCAGCCCTGGCTTTCCTGTGGCGCTTGACCCTCATGCTGTCATCGACCCACCCCCTGGGCACCGACGGATACTTTTACGTCGTGCAAATCGAAGATCTGCTGGCCCTGGGACACCTGCACGTCGCCGATACAAGCTGGGTCTACCCCTGGCTTGCCGCCTGGAACCTGCTCCTGCCCAATACCGTGCTGGCCGTCAAAGTGGGCTCAGCAGCTCTCGCCGCAATCTGCGTACCGGCGGCTTGGTTCGCCGGACGGGGTCTGGGGCGATGGCTGGACATGCGTCTGCCCAACTTGCCAGGCGAGCAGGGCGCGGCATGGACCCTGGCCGCCTGGGCCGCGGCATCCCCCACCCTGACCCACTTGGCTGTGGACTTCCCGAAGAACTTAGCGGCCCTGCCCTTTCTCCTTCTGGCGACGGGTACCGTCTTTCACCCTGACCTCCGCCCTCGGTTCCGCTGGCCGCTTCTGGCTTTCAGCCTGGTCATGGCCGCCGGTGCCCACCGCTTGGGCGCAGCCTTAATCCTTCTGGCCGCAGCAGGCGCGACCTTGACCTGGCTGCTCTCGCCAAAATCCCGGCGCATCAAGCTCGGGTTTTTGGTTTTGCTATTCGTGGGCAGCGCATTGTTTTTCACGGCCAGCTGGCTTCTTCCGGGCCTGCTGCACTTCGCGGATCTGGAGCGACTCAACGGCGTCTTCGCCGCACCCACCGGCACTTGGCCGCCCTGGTGCTGGTTCGCCTTGAGACCCACTCACGGCCTGCAAGCGTTTGAACTCATGCTGGCCTGGGGTGCCTTGACGCTTGCCGCCTTTAGCTTTGCTTTCCGTCCAGCGTCTCGGCCGGTCCTGTTGATATTGGGCTTGCCTTTGCTGGTCTGCGTTGCACCCATTTGGAAGCGTGAGGTCTTGGACCTGGGCTTTCGCCTGAGCTTGATGGCACCGCTGCTCTCGATCCCCTTGTTGCTGGCTGCCCTGCCGCCCATTCGCCTGCCCCGTCCAGCCTGCCTGCGTCCGGCCCTGCTGGCCGTGGCCGTCGCAGCCAGCGGCCTGAGCCTGACCGGCGCCGATCCCAATCAGGCCCCTCCCTACGCCCGCTACGAAAAACTCATTGAGGCCATCCCGCGACCGCTGCCTGCCTTGCTCATCGCCCACCAGGGCATCAACTTCCTCTACGATCATCAAAGCGGGGCCGAGGCCATGGCATGGGCCCCTGAGCCCGAGTTGAGCCGTGCCGACATCGGACGCCTGGCTTGGGGTATCCGGGACGGAGAATGGCTGGAACTTCTGCCCGAAGGGCCCTATCCCGCACCCAAACGCCTGGATCAGGACTACGTCTACTTGCGGGAGGACGCCTGGGAGGCCTTCTTGGCTTCGGCCAAAAAAACCGCGAACGAAGATCTCTCGGAACGAATCCACAACATCAAAAACCCAAGCAGGCTGCGCCCGGCCTGGATGATGCGAAACCGGGGGAAGTCTATTTCAGAGGCACCATGAGATCGGTCATGGATCGCCCCTGTACGAAAATTGCGCCCTCGACCTTGAGCTGCTTGTAGATTGCATCTCGGCCCTCGCCCATCGATTGCAAACAATCCACCCGATTGGCCGCGGGGCTCTTCTTCCATTTTCGCAGCAAGCCCGAAAACTCAGACCGACTCATTTTGGCCACCGGGCGCAAGTTCACTTTGCCGCCGCCGATGCGCACCGATTTCTTGCTTTGGTTGCCTGCGTAGGGATCCCACTCGGCGGAAGAACGATGCCGCCGACCGTATAGCTTGATGGCCGCCGCGGTCACCGGCGCCCTGGTCGGCACCCAGGCTCCGTCAAAGACCTCCGTGCTTCGCTCGCCCGCATCCACCGCGTCCTTGTCATCGCCCATGCTCTCATACCAGACAAAGGTGTGATTGCTCCGAAGCTTCAATCGCGCGTTGCGCCGATCCCCGCAGCGGCTGATCCAGACCCGGTTCACCAAGGAAGCCAAGGTCTTGCCGGCGATGGCTTGCTCAAGGACCTTCTGCCTCTCGGCCATGGCCGGGCTACGCACCGTCAAAGCCCCCTGCTCATCCCACAAACGAAGCTCGCTCAAAACCAGATCCGGGTAGCGCTTGCCGCGTACCGCTTTCCGTATGATGAGTTCGAAACGCTTGCCCTCAACCGCCTTGGGCAACCGCAGTTTCTGCGCACCCCGCCGGTCCTTGACCTTCAGGGGGATCTCCACACCCCCATCGACCTTCAAGCCCAGGGCCGTGGCCCGTGCATTCTTTCGAAAATGATCCTTGGATCGTTGGTAGCCGTTCCATAGCTCCAGGGCCTGAAGCTTAATGGGGGCCTCAAGCTCCAGGGTCACGGATTCACCGACGCCCAAACCCTTGGCGCCCTCCACCCAGCCGAAATCCGTTCGCCCATCAAACAGGTAAGCACTGTGATAGGCGTCCACCGGCGCCAGGGTAGAGGAGGCGCTCACCTTCCCGGCCACGGCGCGGGGAGGCAGAACCTTCAGCTCTTGCTCTCCTGAAAAAAATCGCACTTCACCCAAACAGGCCTTGCCATTGGCACCTTCAATGCGAATGAACAAAGATCGCAACATGCGACGCCGTGTCGGCAATTTCACAAGGAAGACGTGATTCCCGCTGCGCTCAGGTGCCCACTGGATACCGTTCAGATAAGTAAGCAGGTACAAGGTGCCCGCATCCGGACAGGCCTCGATCTGAATGCTGTCTAAGGAAGTCGGCTTCTCGAAACGAAACAAGACCCCCTCATCCATGGCCTGACCCACGGGGGCCCAGCCCGTCTTCGCATCCCCATCCAAAAGCCGCTCGGCCCCATCCCCGGAGGTGGCCACAAGACTCTGCAAACGCAAATCCGCCGCCCAAACAGAAACCGGCAAGCTCAGCACCAACACTGCGCAAAACGGCGCAGCATAAGAGGCCCTACAAAAAAGGGCCTCTAACACCACCAAGCACTTTCCAATATTCCTGCCCATGCCCAAAGTCCTCCTCTCAACTCTCAATAAAGTACCCGACATCGGTTGTGAGTAAGCAGATCTTCGCTTTCCCGACCGTCCGCGTATTCAACAAGACGCCAAATGCGATTTTCCCGCATGCGCTGACCCTCTTCTTCAAAAAAACGATGATCCCGTTCAACGATCTTTACACGAAAACCCGGGTCCCGTTCACAGAGCACACGCCCGGACAAGGCCCCGTCGACCAAACGCAAACAAATCAGCACCGGCTGATCAAGCTTGTTTTCAAAACGCAGATCCCGATAGTTAAAAAAGACAGTGGCACCACAACCAAAAGGCACGCTACGGGCCTTATCCGGGAAAAGATCCAAACCGTGGCGATGCCGTTCGACAATGCCCAGGTTGGCCTGAATCGCCATCTGGTACAGCATATTGGAAACCTGGCACAGTCCGCCGCCAGCGCCCTCGCTCTCCTGGCCCAGTCGCAACTCCAGACCCGGGCGAAATCCCCTCAAGCGACTGGGACGGCCCACCAGGTGGTGATAAGAAAAAATCTGACCAGGCCGAAGCAAAACGCCATCCAGCGCTTTCAAGGCCAAAGCAATATTTCGCTCCTTGCCTTGCTGCAAGCGACGAGGCAAGGCCCCCGGCACCCGCTCCAAAGGAGACGCGCCCCGAGCCAGTTCAAAAGAAAAATCCCCAGCCCGCCCCTTATCCTCAGCCAAACGATGCCGCCCAGGCCAATCCTCAAAGACGCGCAAAAGTCGATGACCCTCCACCCTCAAAGCAAAAGGCAATAGCCTGCCGATGCGACGATGCCACTCCATAAACCATGCATAACACGCCCTCGCAAAGCCGTCGACAGGGTCCGGTCAAAATGACGTGCCGGATGAGTTTTGAACAAGCACAGCTATTGAAGTATCATCAGCCCAATCGATAGAGAAAGGACCGCGCATGGACATTCAGGATAAAATGGGCATCTGCAAGTTGGTGGCGCACGCCATCCTGGTCGACGGACAATTGACTGACTCTGAGCGAGAGCTCTTGGACAAGCTGATGGAGCGATACGACCTGGATGAGGCGCAGAAGAAAGAGGTGCGCAACCGCAACATCGACGAAGATCCCCTGGCCCTGGCTGGCGAAGTCTCCGCCGCCGGTCAAGAAGAACTGCTCAAGGAAGTGGCCAACGCCATTTGCGTGGACGGGGAGGCAATCGGAGCTGAGAAAAATTTAATCAGCTGCGTGGCTCGGGCCTTGGGTTTGGGCGAAGATGAAGCCCAGGCGACCTTTTTGCTTCTCACCAAGGTCTAGATGTTCTTAAAGATGCGTAATCTTGTCACTTGAGTCAAAAACGAAAGAACATGCTCAAAAGGTAGAACATCTTGTGCCGTATCGCGAAGCGATACGGTGCTAGATTGTGCCGTATCGCGAAGCGATACGGTGCTGAACTATCGATTATGCGCTGACGGCCCCGGCCAGTTGGATGATGGGTGCCCATAGTCCCGCGACGTAAACAGCCAAGACCACCAAACCGAAGAAAAAGGCCGCCACCAGCAGCAGCCGACGCTGCATGACGCGCCCTCGCCCCAACAAACCCCAAAGACCCAGACTCAACACCGCCAGTCCGCAAGTCAAAGGATAGGCCGGGTGCATGACCAGGCGGGTGAGCAGAGGCAGGCAGGTGTCACAGTTGCCGGTGAAATCCACGAACATGCTCTTGAAATTCAGGGTGGTGGTCCATGGAGCCAGAAACAAAGCCAGGCTTTCCAAAAAAACCAGACCGGTGGCAATCCAGTCCAAGGCGCTCAAGGCCTTGGTCGGCTTGGGCTGTATTCTTTGCTCTTTGTCCATGGGCATCAGTCCAAAAGGAAGCCAGGAATCATACGGCTCGGGTAACCAAATACTGCACTTGCACCATGCCAATCTTAAACTGCATCCCGTCTTTGAGCACCAATGATCGAATGGGCTTGCCGCGGAATTTGATGCCATTGGTGCTGGAGAGGTCCGTGATCACATGGCGCCCGTTCTGCAAATAAATGTGGGCGTGGCGCCGTGATACGGTGGGGTCTTCAATGACAAGGTCGGCGGACTTGGCGTCCCGCCCCACCACCTTGTCGGCGGAACGCAGGCGAAACTCGTGGCCCGCGAACTCGCCTTGCAGAATAAGGATGCCCTCGCGCACTTTCATAACCGGCTCGGGTTTGGGCTTGGGCTGTCGCCCCTTGAATGGCGAGACGACGATGTGGGTCGGCGCTTCGAAGAGGGTCAAGTGCTGCTCAAGCATATCGCTGGCCGCATTCGAGAGATCCAAAAACCGAACCCGCGTACCCCGACCGCTGTCATCCGTGCCCACCACCTCGCCCAGGACCCGTACCGCTCCGCGCTGACCGGCCAAGCGCAGGTTCATGGCCACTTGCGAGCCCAGACGGAACGGAATGGGCGCGTGAAAACCCACGCCCCCCAGACCGATGTTGGCCGTACGTCGATAGGTGCGCTTTCCTCGGGTCTCCACCTCCACCATGATTTCAGCAGCCACCCGCTGAAACTCTCGCCGGTCTTCGTTGCGACGCTCATCTTCTCTGCTTTCGGCGTCGACCTCGTTGTTGCGCTTTCGTCGAGTTTTTCTGCGTCTCTCCGTCATGCCAAGCCTCCCGGCTGCAAGCCCTTCGCACTCATGGATGAAGTTCCTTTTTTAGACTGCGGCCCATCAAGTTGTGCACCACCGAGGCAGCAGGCAGATCCTCATATAGCATACGATAGACCTGATCGGCGATGGGCATATCCACGTCTTCTCGACGAGCCAACGCATGAACACTGCGAGCGGTTTTCACGCCCTCGGCCACCTGACGCATCTCTCCCAGGATTTCGGCCAGGTTCCGCCCCTGGCCCAATTTCTGACCCACCTGCCGATTGCGGCTCAAGCCCCCGGTGCATGTCAGCACCAAATCGCCCATGCCGCTCAGGCCCGCCAGGGTCAGTGGATTGGCACCCAGCTTGACCGCCAAGCGAGTCATCTCAGCCAAACCCCGAGTAATCAAGGCCGCGGCGGTGTTGTAGCCGAAACCCAGGCCGTCGGCCGTCCCGGCCGCGATCGCCATCACGTTTTTCAGCGCACCGCCCAGCTCCACCCCCACCACGTCGGTTGAGGTATAAACGCGGAAAAACGGGCCGGAAAGCTGTTGCTGTACCTGCTCAGCCACCCGTTCAAAACGGGCCGCCACACTGACCGCCGTTGGGTGCCCCAAGCCCACCTCGCGAGCAAAGCTAGGCCCGGACAAAAAGGCCAGCATGGGATGATAAACGATGGGCAAGACATCTTCCAAGACCTCGCACATGGTCATCAAGCTGTCATTTTCCACGCCCTTGCTAGCGCTGACGATGGGCACACCCCGGGGAAGGTGGGCCGCCCCTTGCACGACGACCTGGCGCATCACATGGGAAGGCACGACCAACAGAACCAATTCGGCACCCTCAAGGCCTTCGGCCAAGGATGAGGTAGCCTTCAGGGTCTCGGGCAACTTAATCTCAGGCAAATAGGTTCGGTTTTCGTGATGGAGATTAATCTCTTCGCTCACTTCTGGCTCGAAAGCCCAAAGAATCACCTCATGGCCTTGCCGGGCCAAGTGCAAAGCCAAGGCAGTACCCCACGCGCCCGCGCCAATCACCGCCACCCGTGTCGCCATCT
Source organism: Deltaproteobacteria bacterium (assembly GCA_019314375.1). Lineage (GTDB taxonomy): Bacteria > Myxococcota > B64-G9 > B64-G9 > B64-G9 > JAFCZJ01. The sequence goes on from JAFCZJ010000003.1 coordinate 35,970, forward strand.
GATCTTCTGCCCGTGCGGCCACCGTCACTCCTCGTCGAAGAGATCCACCAAGCTGGAGTCCAGGCTGGCGGGACGCGCCCTGTCCTTGGCCCAATCCCGCAGAGCTTTGATCTTCTCTTCATAGGTATTGTAGAGAGGTACGATTTTCTCCAGCTCGCGCTGGATGTCTTCCTGGGTCAAATCTCGATTCTGCTCGAAGGCCCGAAATAACCCAGCCAAAACCCCTTGCTCCAACTCCGCGCCTGAAAAATGCTCAGCCTGCTCGGCCAGGCTGGCCGGATCAAATCCGTCGGTCTTCTTCGCCCGGCGCTCCAAATGGATGCGCAGGATATTCTCGCGCTCGTGCACATTGGGCAGGTCCACAAAAAACACCTCGTCAAATCGGCCCTTTCTCAAAAGCTCAGGAGGCAATGCATGCACTTCATTGGCCGTGGCCACGACAAAAACCGGGGCTTTCTTCTCTTGCAACCAAGTAATGAAGGAACCAAAAACGCGAGAGGATCCGTCACCACCGTCCGCCTTGACCGCGGAGAAACCCTTCTCGATCTCGTCAACCCACAACACCACCGGAGCCAAAGACTCAGACACCCGCATGGCGTGCCGAATGGAAGCCTCGGGAGATGGCGTACCGAAAGCCGCGGCTAAGTCAAGCCGAACCAAAGGAAGACGCCAAGTGCCCGCCACCGCTTTCGCGGTCAAGCTTTTTCCGCAACCCTGCACGCCGATGAGCAGCAAACCCTTGGGCGCCGGCAACCCTGCACGACTGGCCTCGGCGCCGAAACCCTTGGCCCGGGAATGCAACCAACGCTTCAGCTCATCCAGGCCACCCACCACATCCAGACTCTCCTCCAGGTCGAAAAAATCCAGCACCTGACTTTTGCGAAGGGCCTTCCTTTTCTCCTCGATCACCAGGGTAATGTTGTCGAGTTTGAACCCCCCACCTTTGCGCAGGGCCTTGGTAAACACCCGCCGCGCCTCGTTATCGGTCAGGCCCCTGGCCGCCCGGATCATGTTGTCAACAAAATCTTCCGGGAACAGAACCTGCTCTTCGACGCAGATTTGGCGAAACCGGGCGTCCAACTCCTCAGCAGAAGGCAGCGGCAAATCGAGCACGGCGAACTCTTTCTCCAGCTCCGATGGCATTTCCAAAACCGGGGCCACCACCACCAGCATGTGCTGGTTGCGGCTACAGGAGACCAAGACATCGCGGAGACGACGTACGACCTTGGGGTCGGCCAAATGCACGTGGAAATCAAGCAAAGCTGTAGCCCCGGCCGGGGCCTTCGACAATTCGTCGAGCAACGCCAAGGGGTCTTCGGTCTGGCCGCCAGCCGTCTGGCTCCAGGCTCGACTTGGACGACCCAAATCAGCCATGGCCTCTTCGAGCAACCGCTGCGCCCGATCTTCTTCATGGGTCAGTAAATAGACCAGGGAATAGCCGGATGAAGCCAACAAAGACAGTTCTTCGGCTACAGGATGCATACCAATCCCTCCGCCACCCAGGTTCTCAGAACATTTACTCCACTACTCCACGGTCACGCGCAAAATCTCATCGAAGGTGGTCAAGCCCTGAGCCAATTTCTTGATGGCCGCCTCACGCAGGGTCATCATGCCGTCGAGCCGGGCTACCTTCATGATCTCCTTGGTGTCTTCCCGAGCGTTGATCATCTTGACGATCTTGCTGCTGATCGGCATGACCTCATAGATGGCCGTCCGGCCGAAGTAGCCTGTACCGCGGCAGGCCGGGCAACCTTCCCCATAATAAACCGGCAGCTTGCGCTGACCTTCCTCGGGCATCTTCATACCCAAAACATTAATCTGGTCCGTGGTCAGAAAGGTTTTCTTGCGGCAGTGCTGGCAGATAAGCCTAAGCAAGCGCTGGGCCACCACCCCGGTCAGGGTCGAAGAAAGGAGGAAAGGTTCCACCTCCAAATCCAGCATGCGACCCATCGCGGAGCCTGAGTCATTGGTGTGCAGAGTGGCCAGGACAAGGTGACCGGTCAAAGCGGCCTGCACCGCATTGGAGGCCGTCTCCGCGTCGCGCACCTCTCCCACCATGATGATATCTGGATCCTGACGCAAAATGGAGCGCAGGGCCGAGGCGAAGGTGATGCCGATGTTGGTCCGCACCGAAACCTGGTTGAAGTCTTCGACCACCATTTCGATGGGATCCTCGATGGAGACAATGTTCACTTCCGGGCTGGCCCGGTATTTCAGTGAAGAGTACAAGGTGGTGGTCTTGCCGCTGCCCGTGGGCCCGGTCACCAACACCAGGCCATTGGTACGCGAGATGAAGGATTCCCAAAGGTTGTAATCCCTGGTGAAAAATCCCAACTCGCTGAGATCCTGCATCAACACCGTGGGATCAAAAATCCGGATGACAATCTTCTCGCCGAATGCCACAGGCATGGAAGAGACACGAAGCTCGGTTTCCATCTCCCCTTTGCCGGTCTTAATGCGCCCGGCCTGGGGTCTTCGCTTCTCTGCGATATCCATGCGGGCCAGCATCTTGATGCGGGAAATCACTGCCGCATGCACCACCTTGGGCAGGCTGGTGACGTTGTGCATGATGCCATCGATGCGCACCCGAAAAAGGCTCTGGTCCCGCTTGGGTTCAATATGAATATCCGAAGCCCGCTGATCAAAAGCGTAATGGAGCATGTACTCCACGGCGTTGACCACATGCTTGTCGTTGGCCTCTAAGTCCTGCACGGACTTGAGCTGGACCAACTGCTCCAGGTTGCCGATGTCGTGACCGGCTTCCATGGTCAGAGCAGCCGCCTTGACTGAAGACCGGAAGCCATAAAGCTCTGTGATGATGCGCTGGATATCCTTCTTCGCCGAGACCACGGGCTGGATCTCAAAACCGGTCACCCGGCGAAGATTCTCCAAAAGCTCCACATCAAAGGGGTCGGCCACCGCCACACTAAGCTTGGAGCCCTCCTTGCCCAACACCAAAACCGAGTGCCGCCGGGCAAAAGGCCGGGACATAACCGTGGTGATAAGCTTCATGTCGAGCTGCAAAGGATCGATCTTTTTGTAGTCGAGCTTCGCCTCTTCGGCCAGAAGCTTGGCGATTCGGTCCTCATCCAAGACCGCGTTCTTCTCACCTTGTATCTTCAGGTCAAAAGAAGCCAGGAGCTCAGCCCCCGAGATGCTAACCCGCTGCCTGCCGCTGCGCCCGATGTTGGCGTCATGCAGCAAGCGCTGGCGCTTGGAACTCTCCTTGACCAGCGCGCTTTTTAGCTGATCTTCGGTCAACAAACCGCGCTCCACCAGCACCTGGCCTAGTGTGCGCATATCTCTCGGGCCGTTATTCATGGTGACGATCTTTGTATCATGCGGGCAAGAAACGAGTCAACGCGAGCGCTTGCAACACAGACACCCTTCGTCTATCATCCCGGCTTGAACAACATTAGCTAGAGTTCCCAGAGGGAACTCCAGCCACCAACCACGGAGGACCGCATGAGACGTAGCCCCATGACAGGCCTGTTGATGCTGGGCCTGCTGACCTTCATCGGCGCCGGCCTGATCGGATGTCCCGAGCAGCCGACCGGTCAGGCAGACTCAAGCAGCGTCAACGCTGACCCAGGCACCGACACCACGGCGGCGGCACCAGTGATCACTTGCGCCGAAGCCAAACATGACTTCGGCACCGTGCCTCAGGGCCAAGAAGTCAAACATGTCTTCACTGTGAAAAACACCGGCAAAGGCGTGCTGAAGATCATACGCGCCAAAGGTGGCTGAGGCTGCACCGCCGCCGTTGTTTCGGCGAGCGAACTTCCCCCGGGCGGGGAAGGAAAAATTGAAGTCAAAGTATTCACCCGTGGTCGTCAAGGCAAACTGTCGAAGAGCATTAACGTCGAGTCCAATGATCCCAAGACCCCACGCCTGAAACTGACCATCAGCGGCCAGGTCGAGGTGGTGGTTGGGTTCGCCAAATCTCGAATGGACTTCCGCGCCGTGAGCAAGGGATCCAGCAACGAAGCCATCATCAAGCTGACAGGCAAACAGCTTGCGAAACTCAAATTGTCCGAGATTTCCTCCACTCATCCCGACGTACTCAAAGCCGTGGAAATCAAAACCGAGGATGGGGCCAAGGCCCTAAAGGTGACCTTCAAGGCGGGGGACAAGGTCGAGTTTTTCCGGGCCAAGATCACGGCCAAGACCAACATCCCGAAGGTGCCCTCATTAACCCTGGCGGTCTCAGCCCGGGTCAGTGAGGACATCAACGCCATGCCTACCTCCTTGTGGTTCACCGAGGCCGGCGCAAAAAACAACAAACGCCCTGGCATGAAAAGCAGCACTCGGCCCAGGACCTTCAGCGTGACTTCCTTGAGCAAGCAGGCCTTCAAAATCACCAAGGTCGAGGATCCGACAGGTGCCGTGGAGGCCAAGGCCAGCTCCACCGCCAAGGGCTGGGTTGTGCGGGCCACCATGAAGAAGCAACCAGAAAAGAAAATGGGCAAGCTGATCGTCCACACGGACAGCAAGAAGCAGCCGACCCTTGAAATCAGCTATCGCATTCGCTCGATGGGCCCAACCCGCGGTCGTATTCCAAACCGCATATTGCCTGGAATGCGTAAACCCAGGCCAGGCAAATCGGGTTTTCGAATCGACTCCAAACGTCCAGGCCGAATCCCAATGAAAGCCAAACCACGAGGCCCGGGCAAGGGCCTGCGCATCAAGCCGGTTGCCCCGATAAAGGTCCAACAGAAACCGGCTAGTTAGTAGCGCTCAGCAGAACCAATCCCGCACCAGCATTCCCCTAAGCAAACTTGCGAAACGACAATTTCCCGACTAAAATCAAATTTTCGTCTCGTCTATTTAAACTGGGAGCCGTTTATGGGTTTGTTCTGGAAGAAACAAGAAAAGATCGAAGAAATGATGACTCAGTATTTCAATCGCTGTGACAAGTGCTTCGAAATGCTCGAAAAGGCCTACAGCGTCTACATGGAAATGGGTCAAGGCGAGGCATTTGAAGCGGCCGTGGTGGCCGCATCCAAGGTCGAAAGCTCGGCGGACGATCTGCGCAGAGACATCGAGTATACGCTCTACGGCAAAGCCCTGTTGCCCGAATCCCGTGGTGACATCCTGGGGCTTTTAGAAACCTTCGACACCCTGCCCAACATGGCCGAGACCATCCTTTACAGCCTGCGCTGCCAGCGCATCAAGATCCCCAACGAATTGCAGACCGATTTCCAAAAACTTGTCGATGTCAACCTTCAGGCTTACTACCTGGTTCGCAAGGCCGTGGACAACCTGATGAACAACCCCAGGGTCACCCTGCATTCGACCAAAGACGTCGACATGAAAGAGAGCGAGTCGGACAACCTGGAGCGTGACATCATCTGCAAAATTTTCAGCTCGGAGATGGACATGGGCACCAAGATTCTCTTCAAGGATCTGGCCCTGCTCATCGGAGAAATCTCGGACCGGGCCGAGAAAGTGGCCGACCGCATCGGCATCGTGGCCATCAAGCGGCAAATATAACTTCGAGGAAATCTATCCATGTGGCAAGTCGTGTCAGGCGTATTTCTTGGCTGGTCGCTGGGCTCGAACGACGCATCCAACGTCTTCGGCACGGCCGTGGCCTCCCGTATGATTAGTTTTTGGACCGCGGCAATCCTTTGCTCCGTCTTCGTGGTCTTGGGCGCGATTCTCGGTGGCCAGGAAGGCATCGAGACCTACCGCAAGCTTAGCCCCATGGTGCCCAACATGGCCTTCGTGGTGGCCTTGGCTGCCGGACTCACCGTCACCCTCATGTCATTCATGAGCCTACCCGTGTCCACCAGCCAGGCCGTGGTGGGTGCCCTGGTGGTCATCGGCCTCTTGCAGCAAAACTTGGACACATCCAGCCTGGTCAAAGTCGTGCTCTGCTGGGTGGGCACCCCCATCGGCGCGGCCCTCATGACCATCGTGCTCTATTTCACGGTGGGCAAGCTCCTCAACTTTCTTTTCCCATCCCTCTTCATGTGGGATCGGGGCCTACGCGTGGCGTTGATGATCGCCGGTTCATATGGGGCTTACGCTCTCGGTGCCAACAACGTGGCCAACGTGACCGGCCCCTTCGTCGGCCCCGACGGACTGACGCCCTTCATGGCCACCTTGATAGGATCGCTGGCCATCGCCTTCGGGGTCATCACCTACTCGCGCAAGGTCATGATAACTGTCGGCAAGAACCTGGTGCGCTTAGACGCCTTCACGGCCTTCATCGCCATCTTGGCCGAGGCGGCCACCGTGCACATCTACGCCATGGTGGGCGTCCCCGTGTCCACCAGTCAGGCCATTGTTGGCGCGGTCTTAGGCGTGGGCCTGATCAAGGGGGCCCAAACCATCAACACCAAAACCCTGTGGCGCATTCTCTTCGGCTGGATAGGCACCCCGGTCATCGCCGGCGGCGTGGCCTTTTTGCTCTATCAGGCTTTCGTTCTGACCAAGCTGGTATAACTCACCAACCGAAACCGTCGGGATACAAATACGACGAGTAAAGACGACCAAATTCGGCGCCCAAGCCCAAGGCACCCTCGGCCAGGATGTCGTCCAGGGTCTGCCAAGCTTGATCGAAATACTGCTGTTTTTGAGCCTCATCTCCGGTGGAGGCAGCAGCAGCAAGCCAGACGTCTACCGAAGTGAAGGTGTCTAAGTACAATCGGATGTCGTGCGCTTCCAAAACAACCACCACTTCGGCGATGGGAATCGGATCGCCGTGTATCCAGCGAAAATCCAGTACATCGTGATGCCCTTCGATGATGCCTTGGAAGTCTTCAGGCGAGGAAGCCCTTCCCATGACCACGCCATCAGGGAGCACCGCCCGATAGGCATGTAGCGCATCCAGGCTGGAGTCAAAAAACAGCACTCGCTCACTCACACCCAAGTCTCTCACCAACTCGGCCAAGCGGCCGGCGTCTCCGTCCTTGAAATCCACCATGATGGTGATCCACGAAGTAGCCAGAAGCAGTTGCTCCAGGGTGGGCGGATGACAGCGCGCGGGCTGAGAATCCGGATCAGGCAGACAACGATCATCGGCGATGACAAGTTGGGAAAACTCGGCCAGGCTCAAAACGCCGACATCAACCCGGCCGGGAAAACGCGTCTCCCCATCGGTGGTGCGAACGACGTCCTCATCATGCATGATGACAATGTGACCATCGGCGGTCTCACGGGTGTCGATCTCCACCATGGGCAAACCGAGCGCCTCACATTCGAGCACCCCCGCTATCGTGTTTTCCGGCTCTGAGCCACAGAGCCCCCGGTGGGCAGAGACCATGGGCAACGGGCATTTGGGATCGGCCAAACAAGAGGCAGGGGTCCAGTCCGGCCCGCCCGCGTCCACGCCACCATCCGTACCCGCATCGGTCTCAGCGAGCTCGCCTCCACAAGCAGAAAGCAACAAAAGCAAAAAAGAAACAGACCAACGCATCTTCACACCTCCAATATCTCCACTTTGCCACGATTGACATCGGGGACAAAGGACCCTACCTTACTAGATGGAAGTGCCTAGGTCACTGGTGGGCCTCCCGGGCTTCAAACCCGGTGTGACGTGTGAGAAGCGCGTCAGGTGGGTTCGATTCCCATGCACTTCCGCCAAAGCAACCCAGACCCGATCCACAATCAGGATCGGGTCTTTTTTTGTCTACAAGGGGGACGTTGTTGCGTTATTCTCATTATTCTTCGAATAATGAGAATAACGCAACAACGTCCCCCTTCGGGGCTATTCATCTAATGAGGGGTCTCAGCGTGAGAGCGGAAGACAAACAGCGAGTTTTGGCCGAGGTAACTCAACGGGTCTTGGATAATTGGAGCGAAGATCCGGAACAAGCCATCTTCGACACCATCTACCATGAGCGGCAGCGGCTGGAGAAAGAGCGAAACCAAAAGCTCCGCAAATCCTGGTCGGGGTTTTACGACGGCGTAGCCAAAGAAGCCCTCAAGGCCGACACGGTCCGGCAACGAGAATTGCTGCGCGCCATCATCCGGCGATTCGCCGATGAGGTGGTGGGCCACTTCGATCCCAAGGTCTATCAACTGGCCACTCGGGTACTGCCGCCGGCCCTGAACTTGATGTTCAATGCCATGAGCCCCTTGAAGCTATTGCAGGCCCTGCCCAACGGCCTGACCCGCTTGGACAATCAGCTCATTGTGACCGGTGAGACCGAAGTCCTGAAGAAAGTCGCAAAGCTCGGCACCACCGTACTGGTCCCCACCCATTCAAGCAACTTGGACAGCATCCTGGTGGGCTTTGGCCTGCATCGCCTGGGTCTACCCCCCTATGTTTACGGAGCCGGCCTCAATCTTTTCGCGAACAAGCTGATGGGTTTCTTCATGCACAACCTGGGCGCCTACAAGGTCGATCGACGCAAGCAAGCGCCGATTTACAAAAACGTCCTGAAAACCTATGCCGGCCACAGCATGGAAATGGGTTACCACAACCTTTTCTTCCCTGGGGGCACACGCTCACGCTCCGGTTCGGTAGAGCAAAAACTCAAACTGGGCCTCTTGGGCATGGCCGGAAACGCCTACATCCACAACCTGCGGGCCAAAATCGAAAAACCCGATATTTTCGTGGTGCCCTGCACCATCAACTACCAGCTCGTATTGGAAGCCGAGACCCTCATCAGCGATCACCTCAAAGACGTAGGCAAAAGCCGCTACATCATCGAAGACGACGAGTTCTCCCGGCCCAAACGCATCTTGGACTTCGTCGACCGCATGTTCTCCATGCACTCCACCATCCACATAGTCATTTCCCGGCCCATGGATGTCTTCGGCAATCCGGTGGACGACGAGGGCCGCTCAATCGACGCCCGGGGCCGGACGGTGGATCGTGAGCGTTACATACAAAACGCAGCCGGCCTGCCCGACCTTGAACCCCAACGGGATCAGGAATACACGAAAGAACTGTCTACGGCCGTGGCCCACGCCTACAAGCGCGACACCATGTTCAAACCCATTCATCTGGTCAGCCGGACGGTCTTTTCGCTCCTCAAAGAACTCAACCCGGACATGGATCTCTACCGTCTGTTGCGCACCGGCGGCGAGCATGATCATGTGCCCCTGACCCAGGTTTACCACCGCCTGGAGCGAAGCATCGACCAGATGGCTCGAGCAAAAAGCGCAGGACGACTCTGGCTGGATCCGGTCCTGGCCGCGGGCGATCCGGTGGAGATTATGAGCCACGCATTAAAGCACCTCTCCACTTACCATCACCACCCCGCCCTTGTACGACGCGGCGATAGGCTCTTTCATGAAGATCGCAACCTGCTGCTCTTCTACCAAAACCGCTTCGCCGGTCACGACGTAGCGGTCTGAGGAACCCATCATGTCAACGATGGAAAAACTGGAAGTTCTGGTCATCGGAGGAGGCAGCTTCGGCACGGCGCTGGCCACCATATTGGCCAACAACAAACGCCGAGTCGCCATGTGGGTGCGCCGCCAGGAGCAGGCCGACGAGATCAACCAACAGCACAGCAACGAGCGCTATTTACCTGAGCACAAGCTGCCCGAGAGCCTGAGCGCCATCACCGATCTACCTCTGGGCGTTCGGAGCACCCCCATCATTCTCATGAGTGTGCCCTCCAAAGCGTTCCGTCAGGTGGCAAGGCAGATAGGCGACCATTTGACCGGGGAACAAATCATTGTGCACACCACCAAAGGCATCGAAGTAGACAGTTTTAAACGCATGAGCCAAGTGCTCAAGGAAGAAACCTGCGCGCTGAAAATCGGCGTTTTGAGCGGGCCGAACCTGGCCCGAGAGTTGATGGCCGGGCATCCGGCCGGTGCCCTGGTGGCCTCCCGCTACGCTCAGGTCACTCATGCCGCCCAGGAACTCTTTACGGGCAGCCGACTTCGGGTCTACACCGGCCAGGATGTGGTGGGCACCGAGTTCGGTGGCGCCTTCAAAAACATCATCGCCCTGGCCGCCGGCGTGGCCAACGGTCTGGGTTTCGGCGACAACACCAAGGCCCTGCTCATCACTCGAGGGCTCTCTGAGATGGCGCGTTTCGGGGTGGCGGTCGGCGCGGACGTCTTCACCTTCGGCGGCCTGGCCGGCATCGGCGATCTCATGGCCACCTGCGCTTCGCCGCTAAGCCGCAATCATCAGGTGGGCTCTCGCCTGGCAAAAGGAGAGAGCTTGGATGACATCATTCAAAGTATGAACCAGGTTTCCGAGGGCGTACCCACCACCAAGGCGGTTTGGCTCCGGGCCCAGACTCTGGGACTGAATCTACCCATCGTCAAAGCAGTCTACGGCATGCTTTATGAAAATGTGTCACCCAAAGCCGCGGTAGCCCAACTCATGGAGCTGGGGCTGTCTTCCGAGCTTGCGGCCCTGCGTTACCAATAGGGATCCACGGTCATGAAAACAAAAAAGTACCCCCTGAGCATCGAAGACCAACGAGAGATCGCCCCCGATTACACAGGTCCGGTCTTCGTCTGGGACATCGACAAAACCTACCTATCCACCCGATTCTCTTCCCTGGGTGGCCTGGGCCGTATCCCCATTGAGTTCGCCGTGGACAAACAGGCCATCTTCGGCATGCCCTCGGTGTTGAGAGGCCTGCGCCGTGGCCCTGGTGCTGAATTCGCTTGCTCACCCCTGTACTTCATCTCCGCAAGCCCGCCGCAACTTCGCAAAGTGGTCACCAGAAAAATGCTGCTGGACGGGGTGGAATGGGACGGCATCATTTTCAAGGACTGGTTGGGCACCCTGATGCAGCTTCGGCCCGGACGATTAAAGGATCAGTTGGGCTTCAAGCTTTCTGCCCTGCTGACCGGCCGCCAAAGTCGGCCCCTCGCCACCGAGTATCTCTTCGGCGACGACGTGGAAAAAGATGCCGAGGCCTTCGCCCTGTATGCGCAGGTCATGGCCGGCGAATTGGGCGCAGGCGAATTGGAGCAACGACTGGTGCAAGCCGGTGTTCCCACCGACGACCGCAAGGGCATTCAGAATCTCATCTCGGCGCTGCCGGCCAATCGCGGCCAGGTGGGTCACATCTATATCCACCTGGAGACAAATCACGATCCGCTTGACTTCGCCGAGCTGGGTCCACGGGTGGTGCCGGTCAAGGGTGCCTGTCAAATGGCCTTGGCCTTGTACGCCGAGGGTCTTCTGGGGGCTTCAGCCGTCAGCTCGGCCTGCCGGGCGGTCAAACAGAAAAAAGGTTATCGCTACGGCAATGTGGATGAAATGTTGGCCGACGCCCAAAAACGAGGCCTCATCAACGAAGAGAAAACCAAAGAACTGGAGTTGCCCGATTGATGGGCATCAATCCATTCCATCCATCACCAACTCAGCCTTCTCTGGCACATCATCCGAACCTTGAGCCTTCAAGTGCTCGGCCTCGACTTTTTCGAAATACTCCATGCAGCGCCGCACGTATTTTCGCTTTTCGGAATAGGGCCCAGGGAAAAAGGACCGCTTGAAGCCATAGACCAAAATGTTCTTCAGGGCGCTTCTGTCCAGACCAAAGCCGCTGACCGCCTTGTGCAACTCGTCGGTCACCGTGGTGTTGGATACGGTACGGTTGTCGGTACAGATGCAAACGGACAAGCGATGGCGCATCATCTCGCCAAAGGGATGGGTGCTGATGTCCCGATAGGCCGGGCTGGTCTGCTGATTGGAAGTCAGGCAGACCTCCAAGGTAATGCGCCGGTCAGCGATAAAACGAGCCAAGTCCGCCACGTAGTCGGCCGGGTCCTGGATGGCCGGATCCTGAATGGCCGATGGGTTTAATAGAGAAGTGCCGTGGCCGATGCGCTCGGCGTGCAACTCGGTGATGGCCTGATAGATGCTCTCGGGCCCATAGGCCTCGCCCGCGTGTACGGTCTTGCGCAAAAAGTGACGTTGGGCCGTCAGGTAGGCCTCCCGGTGGTGGATGGGCGGATAGCCCTTCTCCGGTCCGGCCAGGTCCACCCCGACCACCGACAGACCCGCATCGTCCCGGGCCTTGACCGAAGCCTGCACCAGCTCGAGGGTGGCCAGACCCGTGACTCGGTCCATATCCGTGTACTGATGGGCAGACAAAAAGGTCTTGAAAAATGCAGAACTCTCCTTGTTGAAGAAACGCATGGCGCAGGAGATGATGCCGTATTCGAAAGGCGGCTCGTCGCCGTTCGCCACCTCGGATCGTGCATTGAACTCCTTCTTGGCCCGCTCCAGCCCATCGTTGACCGCCTTGATCACGGCGATGGTGTCAAAATCCCCGTGGGCGTGAAGTTGGGGCGCGAAACGCACCTCGATGTATCGCACGCCCTCGTTCTGGTTATCCAGGGCCAGTTCATAAGCCACGCGAGCCAACTGCTCCGGGGTTTGCATAACCGGCACGGTGCAAGCAAAGCCCCTGAGATACTCTTCCAGACTGGCATACTGATCCTTGAAGACCAGCTCCCGTAGTCCTTCTTCCGTATAGCTGGGCAGCTCGAAATCAGATGATTTAGCCAGTTCGATGAGGGTGGGAATACGAATGGAGCCATCCAAATGCAAGTGCAGATCGCTTTTGGGCAGCTTACGAAGAAGTTCTTTTGTGATGTGCATTTTCATAAGTGCATGTTAATACTACTCAAGCCGCTTTGTGCAAGATTTTGACGCCAGAAAAAACCGGCCCCGAACAATCCGGGGCCGGCCACAGTTCTGCTTGAGTACAAAAAATGCTTATTTCATGATCAAAGACATGACTGCTTTTTGGGCGTGCAGGCGATTTTCCGCCTCGTCGAAGGCCGCCGACTGGGGTCCGTCGAGGACCTCGTCGGTCACTTCGAAACCACGATCCGCGGGCAGGCAGTGCATGTAGATGGCCTGCTTGTCGGCCATCTCCATATGCTCCTTGTCGCAAATCCAGTCCTTGTGACCATCAAAAATTTCCTGGGTCTTCTTGGGATCTGATTGACCCACCGGCTCCATGAACAGAGGGGTTGCACACCAGGCCTTGGGGTAGACCACGTGGGCACCCTTGAGACCGTCTTCGAAATCGTTGGTGACGCGGAAGGAACCGCCGGCGTCGCCGGACATCTGCTCGCAAGCACCCAAAACCTCAGGATCCAGATCCATGCCCTTGGGGTGAGCCAAGGTCACTTCCATGCCCATCTTGGCCGCCGCGATGATGGCACTCTGGGGCACGGCGCGAGGCTTATGCACGCTGGGCGAGTATGCCCAGGACATGGTGAACTTGGTGCCCTTGAAGGTGCCCATCTTCTCCTTGACCGTCATCAGATCGGCCATGGCCTGGCAAGGGTGGTACTTGTCGCATTCCATGTTGATGACAGGAATGTGGGACCACTTGGCGAAGTCCTTGATGATCTCATGGGCCTCACCGTATTCCCAGTCGACCGGATCGCCGTAGCAACGAATCGCGATGGCCTCGCCCATGCGGGCCAGGGTGCGGGACACGTCGGAAATACGCTCGGTGGAGTAGGCCACCTCGTGACCCTTCCTGGCGGGTTTGTAAATCTTCGAAGGATCCAAAAAGTGAGCATGGCCACCCATTTGGGTCATGCCGGCTTCGAAGCTATTTCTGGTGCGAAGGCTCTGGTTGTAAAAGATCATAAAAAGCGTCTTGTCTTCCAACAGGTGATGCTTTTCACCCAGGGCGCGCTTGCGCTTCAGTTCAAAGGCCACGTCCAAAATGGTCTCGACCTCTTCCTTGGTGTAGTCCAACAGGGTCAGAAAATCTCGTCCTCGGAAAGTTTCCGTCTTCATCGTCCGGCTCCTTGGTTGTGATAGGGCGGTCAAAAGCCCGCATATTTCGTGCGCTTGACGGGTCCATGGCATGGGATGCCCGGGCGAACCGCCAGCGACAGTCGGATAGAACTACGCTTCCATCCGCCCGATGTCAATATTCTTTTGACTTATGCAGCCTTCTTGGGAGGCTTGGCGATGGCCATGATCACGGCACCGAGGACGCAGGCACCCGCGGCGATAAAGAAGGGCATCATCCAGGCCGATGCGTCGGTGGCACCGACCGCGGCGTCTTTGAAGTAACCGGCGATCTGGGGTCCGGCGATGCCGGCCACGCCGTAAGCCAAAAAGACCCAGCCGTAGTTCAGGCCCACGCTTTTGTTGCCGAAAAAGTCAGCCGTGGCGGCCGGGAAAAGGGCGAAGTTGCCGCCGAAGTTGAAGCCGATGATCGAAGCGCCCACGATCAGGCCGATCTCGAAAGAGCCGACGAAGTAAAAGGCCGCCATGGCGACGCCCTGGAACAGGCACATGGCCACCAGGGCCGCCTTGCGCCCAATTTTGTCGGAGGCGGCACCCCAAAGAATGCGGCCCAGGCCGTTCAAAATAGCGTAAAAGGCCATGGCCGTACCAGCCACCGCGCCGGCTTCCGTGGCCGTCAGGCCGGAGCCGAACATCAATGCGTCGATGCCGTAAAGCTTGATGCAGTAGATGACCATCAGGCCGGCCAGGCCGGAGAAAATGAAGGTCAGCCACAGCATATAAAACTGCGGAGTTTTGAGCATCTCGGCGGAGGTGAACTCCACGGCGCCCGTGGCTTTGGTGGTTTCCGAAGGGGCGGGGGGCTCCCAGCCCGCTGGCTTGTAACCCTCGGGGGGGTTGACCATGACCAGTCCGCCCAAAAACACCATCAAGAAGAAAATGCCGCCGTAAAGCACGAAGGTGGCCTGCACAGGCGGCAAGCCGAAGAGATCCAAGCTGGTGACCAGGCTGAACCAGGAACCGCCGGCCTTGACCCAGATGGTGGCACCGAAACCAAAACCGGCCACCGCCAGGCCCGTGATCAGGCCCTTCATGTCGGGGAACCATTTAACCAAAACGGCGATGGGCACAACGTAGGCCAGGCCGATGCCCGCGCCGCCGATGACGCCGATAAGCACGAACTGGGCCCAGAAAGACGAACCCAAGAAACCGGCCAGGATGTATCCGACGCCCAAAACCACGCCGCCGATGATGGCCACCGGCCTGGGCCCAACCTTGGCCTGCCAGCGTCCAGCCAAAACCATGACCACGGCGAAGGTCGCCAAACCAATGGAGAAAACCCAGGCCGTCTCACCAGCCGAAAACTTGTATAAACCACCCGGATCCGTCAGCACCTTGGTGAAAACGCTCCAGGCATAGATAGCGCCCAAAGCCAACTGGATCAAAATAGCCCCCACCACGGTGATCCACCGGTTCATGACCTTTTGTTCCGACATAGAAAAACTCCCTTGCTTGACGTTCGTGTCAATTGGATGGCCGTCGTTTATCACAGGGTCCGGAGTGGGTCAAGAGCACGCAGGCTTGAGCGTCGCCGAGAGACCATGCTAAGCCTTGAACATAAAACCGCCATCGAATTGGAGTGTTCCCATGAAATCCAAGACTGAATATCTGACCTTTAATGTCCCCGCCCGCATGGACTTCGTACACATCACCTCGGATGTGGAAAAAGTGGTGTCCGAGAGCGGTGTACAAGAAGGCCTGTGCCTGGTCAACGCCATGCACATCACGGCTTCCGTCTTCATCAACGACAACGAATCAGGCCTGCACGCAGACTACAAACGCTGGCTCGAAAAACTGGCACCACAAGATCCCTCCCTTTACCAACACAACCAGACCGGAGAAGACAATGGCGACGCCCACCACAAACGGCAAATCATGGGCCGCGAGGTGGTGGTGGCCATCACCGAGGGGCGTTTGGACTTAGGCCCCTGGGAACGAATCTTCTACGGCGAATTCGACGGCCGCCGTCCCAAGCGGCTTTTGATCAAGGTCATCGGCGAGTAAGCGGCCTCAAACCGAAGGCCAGGATAAGGAAAGCAAGCAGGCAAAGGCCCGCGGACACGACAAAGGCACCCAGCCAGGCCGAGACCCCTTGATCAGCCCCAAAATCCTTGAACAATCCTGCCATCAGGGGACCGGCCACCCCACCGACTCCATAGGCCAGGTTGAGGAAAGGATAGTTCTCCGCGAAGCGCTCTTGGCCAAACAATTCGCCCGCCGCCACGGGAAATAGCGCGAAGTTGCCACCGAAGTTAAAGCCTGCCCAGCCCAGCAAGAGGGTGAAGAAAAAAAGATCGCCACCCGCAAAATAAATAGCCAGCATCAGCCCCGCCTGGGAGCCGGTCATCACCAAAGCGGCCGGTCTCCATCCCAGCCGGTCGGCCACCAGGCCCCAAAGGATGCGACCGAAGCCGTTGGCCAAAACGAAAGCCAAAGCAAATGCGCCGGAAGCCGCCAAGGATGCGGCTTCCATGTCGGGAAAAGCACCGGAGGCCAGCAACACGTCGCGGCCGAAAAGCTTGTTGACGCCGATGAGCATGAGTCCGGCCATGGCCGAAAACAAATAGGAAAACCAAAGGGCGTAAAAGGCCGGCCGACGCAGCATGGCCCAAGGTCCCAACCCCGGATCTACGGTCCGGCTTGCCGAAAACGAAATCTTTCGGCCCTTGTCCGGATAGACCAAGACCAGACTGCCCAGAAGCATCATGCCGAGAAACAAAACCCCGAAAATCCGGAAGGTGCCCAGGACCCCGTGGGACTCCAGGAGGCCGCCCCACTCCTCGGCAAGCTTAATCCATCCAAGCGCGCCCAGACCAAAACCCGACACGGCCAAACCCGTGATCAATCCCTTGCGCTCCGGATACCAGCGCATGCCCACGGCGATCGGCATGACATAGACCAGCCCCATGCCCGCCCCGCCCAAAAGACCGATGCATAGAAACTGACCCCAAAAACTCTGGCCGAAGACGCTGGCCAACAAAAAAGCCGCAGCAAAAAGCAGAGCACCGGCCATGGCCACCAGTCGCGGGCCGAATCGTTTTTGCAAACGCCCGGCCACCAATTGCACCAAGGCATTGGTCACCAGCAAAGCACCGAAAATCCATTGAGTCTGGGCCGCCGTGAATCCGAAATCGTCCTTGAGTCGACCCGTGAAAACGCTCCACGAATAAACCGCCCCAAGAGCCAATTGCACCAGCACACAGCCGGGGATGACCAACCATCGGTGTTTTTCCAACAGCTCCCGCGTCATGCTTCCACCTTCCCGTTCTTCGAAGTTGACACGAATCCGGCCCAGCGTGATAGGAAGAAATCATGAACCCACATAGATACCAAACGAAGGACTTCCGCGGTCTCACCCTGACCGGCTTGCTGCTCTTGTCCCTGACCCTCTGTGCCTGTCCGAGCGAAAAAGAAGAAACGCCCCGGGACATGCCCAAGCCCGACTCGAATCAAGAGCCCGCAACCGCCCGCGATTCCATCACGGCCGTGCCCACGGGCACTAAGCCTGCGACCAAGGGCCCCATGCTCAACATGGATATGGACGAGCTGCGGCTTGTCCTGGTGCGACCAGGCGGTCCGGCGGCAAAGGCCGGCTTCAAATCCGGCGACAGGCTCCTGGCTGCCGACGGCAAGGACTTTGGCGGCGAAGACGATTTGGTCAAAGCCTTAATCAAGGCAGGCAAGCAAAAGATCTTTTTCGAAGTGCGTCGCGGCAAAAGCATCGAGACATTGCCCATGGATCAGAACCCCCCGGGATGGCTCATGCTCTCCGGCGACAGCTTCAAGGGCTTCTTGGTCAGCCGGGTCAGCAACCCGGCCAAACCCAAGCGCCGTGACGAGGGTGAGTCGGCCATGGCCATGAACTTGCCCGGCTATGCCCAAGAAACGATTCAGATCCTGGAAAAACCCACCAAGCCCACCGGGATCCTTTTTTGGGGCACCTTCGCCGAAAACGGGGACAAGATGCTTGCCGCCTTTGCACAGGCCTGCAAGGCCGCAGGCGAAGGCACGGACTGCATGCTGGTGGACACCATGGAACTCTTCACCGCCGTGCGGAAAACCAAGGATTTTTCAGCAGAGCTTGCCCGCATACACCAAAACATCTGGCCCGGCCCCATGGCTGTGGATCTCTTCATGGAAGCCGATCGCCACTATGGCATCGCCAAGCTGCCCACCCTGATTCGCATCGGCATCGATGGAAAAATCAACTTGCGAATCGACGGCCCCCAGACTGACTACACTCAGGCCTACGGCGTCCTCGCCAAGCCATAAATTCCGGACATCTGGTTCGTATTTAACGCAGACCCTCCAAGCAACTCCTGAAATATCAAGCAGATAGGTTCTGGCACAGGCCTTGCTAGATAAAAAGCCAAGTAAAAAAATGGCCGGGAGGGCCCATGCAAATTCGATCGACTTTGGCAGAAGTGGCGTCAGACCCATATTGGGCTCATGGCCCGGACGCGGGAGAGGCAATGGGGGCCCTGCACATCGGCCGCAAACTGAATGCTGAGCAATTGACCGAATTATCCGTCATGCCTCGGGACAAACTGAACAAGAACCTGCGGCAACAACTGGCCAAAACACGGAAAGATTTGGACCCCGAGCAAATCCGGCGACGGGCCGACGTAATGCAACAAAGCCTGGAGGCCGCCATGTTGCTCCAACTTGACGCCAAAATGGGCCAGGCCGCATCCGAGGCCCTGCGTCAAGTGGCCGCCGACTTTCGACAACTTGGATCCAACAAAATTCCCTGCCTGGCGCGTCTTTTGGAGGCATCTCAGCTTGACGCCAAAAGCTTAGAGGCCGTGCTCGCCACCTGGCTGGGTGATGAAGAGCTGGCAAACGGCTTAACGATTCGCCTCAAAAACAAACCCGAAAACCTCATCAAACAGTTGGGCGCGGGCCGACGGGCTGCGCTGCCCCAAAGCACCGTCTGCCTGCAAGAAATCATGACAGCGATGCACAAAACCGCCAATCAACTCGACATGTTGGCCAACCAGCTCGCCAAACCCTCGGCAGGCCAGGGCATGCAAACCTTGGACCTTTGCCCCGAGCTTGCAAAGGGATTGCTCGCAACCCAGCCCGCCGACAGCTGCCTGGCCCAGGCCCTGACCGAGCGACAGGCCGATCATCGACGCTATCGCTCCTACGATCACGGGTTAAAGCTGGCGGGCTCCTTGTTGCTGGACGTCGGGGCTGTATTCGGCGGCCCCCTGCTGGTCGGTGCCTCGGTGACTTACAACCTGGGCACAGCCGCCCATGGCGCGGAAAATACGATGCGATTGGGCCGCCTGCGCATGCTCGGTGCCTTGAGCGCAAAGAACCATGCCGAGCACTTGGGCCGTCTGCAAACGCAAAAAAATCGAGCCCTGGGCATGGCGGCCATCGATGTGCTTTCCACTGGCCTTCCGGGCAACGCATTGTTGAGCGAAGGAGGCGACACCATCAGTCGAATCGTAGCCGAGCCTCCATGGTCCAGGTCCGGCCAGCCGGGAGATAGTCCTGCACGATAAAATACTCAGCCTCAAAGAGATTCCGCACCCCCACGGCAAAGGCCACATGCCAAGGACTTTGCCAAAGCAGCTTGGCGTCGGCGAGCCAATAGCCGTCCAGGCTGCGCCGGGGGATGTCGAGCAACTCGGCATCCAAAAAATCATCATAGTCCCGCTCACCCACGGCCTGCACCTTGAAGGTCAAACTGAGATCCCACCAGCCGAAAAGGGTCAGCGCGGCGGCCGTCTTCCATAGAGGCTGGTATAGCAAGCGACTGTCATCGGCTGAGTTGCGCGCATCCATGAAGGTGGCGCTTGCCCAGAAACGCAGATGAGAAAAGAGCAAGACCCTGGCCGACAATTCAGCACCCAGCACCCGGGAGCCGGCCAAATTCATGGCCGAGACCGGCAAGCTGCGATAGTCGAAGTCGATGGTGTCCGTGCCCTCGTTCCAGAAACCAACCAGCTCAAAACTCAAGCGCCCGTCGAGAAAGCTGCGCCGCCCACCAACCTCAAAGGCCCAGAGCACCTCCGGTGACAAATTGGGATTGCCCTGAAAATCCAGCCCAAAGCTGGTTTCGTAGCGAAGATAGAGTTCTCCGATGCTGGGCGCGCGGAAACCCCGGTTGGCGGCCATCCAAACCACGGTTTGCTTGTCGGGTCGCCAGGCCAATCGCAACTTGGGACTAAACGACAGATACTGCTGATGGGTCGAGTACCAGTAGGCATCCAGACGCAAGCCCCCGGTCAGTTCAAAACCCAGGCCCAGATTCAGCTGACTCTGCGCAAAAAGAGCAGCGTTGGCCAAATCGTAGCTGCCGACACCCAACTCGTAAACGTCTCCAATGACCCGCTGGTACTCAATTTCAGCGCCGGCGATGTTGAAAAGCCGATCGAAAAGAAAAAACGAGGCCAAGGAACGCAGGCCCAAACGATCCGTGTCGTAGGCATTGGGGTTGGATCCGTCCGGATCTTCCACCTGGGCCGAGTAGCGAGTCCAGCTCAAATCCGTGTTCCAACGCAGACCGGCCCGGTCGTTGTAGGCATGGCCCAAACGCCCGCCCAAGGTGAGGCGCTCAAAACGCCGGGAGCGGCTTGGAAGCGAAGTCCCCTCAAATCCCGGATTGCCGCCGGCGCTGTGCATCAGGCTCAGGTCCGCCTCTACGCGGTGATAGCGATCCAGATCCAGATGCCCGACCAGGCGTGTGCCATGACGCTCGCTGTCTGAGTTATGACGGTATTCATCCTCACCAGCCGGCACCAGGCCATCATAGCGCTGCCACCAACCGCTCATGCGAAAGCCCCAGTCCTCGCCTCGGTTCGACAGGCTGCCGGCCAGACGCCGGCGATTGCCCTCGAGACCCGAAAAGCACTGCTCCATGAGCAAATCCGCCTGCCTTTGGGCGGGTCGCCCGAAAAGTTGCACCACCCCGCCTACGGCCGTTGAGCCGTAAAGCGCCGAGGCCGGCCCGCGCAAAATTTCCATGCGACTCAAGTCGAACAGCGGCAGCGCCGACCAGTCCACGCCGTGGGTATCGGGGTTATTGATGACGCGACCGTCCAGGAGCACCAGCACCCGATTGCCGAAACCCCCTGGTTTGAAATCGGAAGAACCCCGAATACTCACGTTGCTGCCGTAGCCGCCCGGGCTCATGCGCTGAACGTCCACACCCGCCACACCATCCATGGCGTCGGTCACGTCCGCCGGATTGGAGTCCTCGATACGCTGCGCGTCCACAACCCCCACGGCCGCGGCCGTGTCATCGGCATGCTGGGCCGAACGCTCAGCTGTAACCACAACCTTCACCGCATCCGGTGCGATCACGTCCTCCTCGGCCCAAATGCGGTCTTTCCATTCGGACTTTTCTTCGGCTCCCTTCTCTTTTTCTTTTTCTCTTTCTTCTTCTGTTTCTGCCTCTGCCTGCTCACCCTCCCCGGCCTTGGCTGTCCGCAAGCCGAAGCAAAGGACAAAGCACGAAAGCAAAAGACAGGCGGCCAGGCCGCGACAAAATGGAAGGAAAGTCGGCATCAATACTCGACGGCGAAGGCAGCGCGCATGTCCTCGGAGGCGCTGTAGAGCTCTATGGAGGGTAGTTCCAAGTCCAAAACATCAGGCTGCTCCACGCTCAAAACGATGGGGCTAGCCCCCGACAAGTTATCCAGGCTGGTGCCGTAGACCATCACGGGCAGCATATGCTGGGACTGGTCCGGAGGTGCCGGGTCCTGCCAAGCCACCACCAGACCCTTGTATGTGCCAAAGGGCACGCCCGGATCCTCGATGGCGAAATCCACCAGGTCGCCCGAGGGCCGCTGCAGCACATGAAACGCTGCCGGCGGGCCGGGCACGAAGTCCGGATCCCAGGGATTCACCTCGAAGAGAGTAAGCAACATACTGCCCTCGGCGGGCCAGCCACCGCTGTGCCGGAAATAGCCGGTGATGTTGCCGGTGGTCCGAGCAACATCTGAACCGCAGGCAGCCAAAACCATGACCAGCCCTGCTGACGCCAAGCCAATCTTCATCGCGCCCATGGCGCTTTCCTCCAGTGACCCCTGGGCTCCAATCTAACAACTCCATCAAGCCTTGGCAACGAGTCCGCTAGACGTCCATCACCCTGTCTGCTAAGTTTCTTCCATGTTTGGACTCTTTCGATCCTGGCGCCGCCGTCGACTTGCAAAAAAACCAATGCCCGAGCATTGGCTCGCCATCCTGAAATCCAAAGTACCCTTTTATCAGCACCTGGCCCCTGAGTACCTTGATCGCTTCCACGAACTGCTCAAGGTCTTCATCTGGGAGAAGTACTTCATCGGTGCCGGGGGCTTGGAGATAAGCGACGAGCATCGAGTGGTCATCGGTGCCTCGGCCGTACGGCTGATTTTGCACCTGGACCTGGGGTACTACGACCGCCTGACCGAAATCTTAGTCTATCCCTATGTTTACACCCACCCGGATGTGCAAGGGGCCATTTTTGGTGAGGCTCACACCTGGGGCACGGTGGTCCTGAGTTGGCCTGCCGTGGAGCAGGGCCTGGCCAACCCTTCCGACGGCCACGAGACCGCCGGCCATGAGTTCGCGCATGTCTTGGATCAAGCGGACGGCGTCTTCGACGGCACGCCGGAGCTAAGTGCCCGGGGAGATTACGATCCCTGGGCGCAAACCATGAGCAAGCACTACCTGCGCCTGCGCAAACGTCGACGACCCGAGCGAGACGTGATGCGCATGTACGGTGCCACCAACGAGGCCGAGTTCTTTGCCGTGGCCACGGAAAGCTTCTTTGAAAAACCGCAGACGATGAAAGAAAAAACCCCGGATCTCTACGCCGAAATGCAGGCCTTTTATGGCGGCGATCCGGCCAGCGCCATGCCTGAAGACGAAATCATGCCGGTCCGGCGGGTCTATCCCAACGATCCCTGCCCCTGCGGCAGCGGCAAGAAACACAAAAAATGCTGCGGCCGACGCGTCTGACACGTTGACCCTCCGTCCATCGCATGCTTCAATCCCCCCGAACCCAAAGGGGAGGAAGCCATGCAAAGCAAAATCTCCATCATCGCCCTGTTGTCGCTCCTGTTTGCCTGGGCCGTCCCGAGCCGGGCCGCGGATCACAAACCCGGCGACAATCTGGTGGTCGAAGGATTACCACCGATACCGGCGGAATTGGTGGCCGAACTGGCCCGTTACCAGAACCTCCGCTCGGCTTCCTTCGCGGACTGGTTGCCGGGCCGAGGTGGCATGCTCATCCAGACACGTTTCGCCCAAACAAGCCAAATCCATCGGCTGCATCAAGCCGAGGGCATGCGCGAACAGCTGACTTTCTTTGACGAACGAGTGGCCTGGACCGCGGCCTGCCCGGCCAAGAACTGCGAGTTCTTGGTTTTTGGCATGGACACAGGTGGCACGGAAAAATATCAGCTCCACCGATTGGATCTGACCACGGGTCGCCACAGCCAGCTCACGCCGGGCAAAGGCCGCAACATGGGCTCGGTCTTCGACCCCCAGGGCAAGCACTTGGCCTACTGCTCCACCCGACGTAACGCCAAAGATTTCGACCTTTACCTCATGGATCCGCGTAAGCCCGAAAGCGATCGTCTCTTGCTCGAGGTCAAGGGTCTCCACATGCCTTTGGTCTTTTCACCGGACGGCAAGAGCCTCCTGGTCCTGCACTACATATCGGCCAATTCCAGCCACCTCTATTTGGTGGATGTGCAAAGCGGCAAGACCACGGCTTTGGACCCCGCGGACGAAAAGGACGTGGCCTACAAAGACGCCAAGTTCTCCAAAGACGGCAAACGCATCTATTTCACCTCGGACCGCAAGTGGGAATTCGTGCGTCTGGGTTATGTGGACACGGCCTCGGCCGGCAAAGACTTCGAGCCCAAGTGGCTCACAAGCCAAATCAATTGGGACGTGGAGCACTTCGACCTGTCCTCGAACGGTCGCCTGGTGGCCTTCGTCACCAATGAAGACGGCATGAGCAAGTTGCACATGATCACGCCGGCGGGGAAGAAACAAAAAAAATCTCCGAAGCTGCCCTCGGGCGTCATCCGCGGCATCCAATTTCAGCGTGATGGACGCAAACTGGCCATCTCCCTCAGCGGCACCCAAACCCCAGGCGACGTCTTCGTTTACGACCCCAAAAAAAAGAAAGTCCGCCGCTGGACCCACTCGGAAACCGGCGGTCTGGATCTTTCGATCTTTGCCGAGCCCGAACTCATCCACTTCCCCACCTTTGACCAGGACGGAGAGGGCCCGCGCCAAATACCAGCCTTTGTCTACCTACCGCCCAAAGAACGCTTCAAGCCGCCCTACCCGGTCATGATCTCCATCCATGGTGGCCCGGAAGGACAAGCACGGCCACGTTTCTTGGGGCAAGCTCAATATCGCATCCAGGAGCTGGGTATCGCCCTGGTCATGCCCAACGTGCGCGGCTCGTCCGGCTACGGCAAGAACTACCTGACCCTGGACAACGGCAAAAAGCGGGAAAACTCGGTGCGCGACATCGGCGCGCTTTTGGATGCCATCGCCAAACGCGAAGATTTAGACGAAAAACGAGTACTCGTTTCCGGCGGATCCTACGGTGGCTACATGAGCCTGGCCAGCCTGACCTACTACAGTGATCGCCTGCTGGGCGGCATCGACTACGTGGGCATTTCCAGTTTCGTCACCTTTCTGGAAAACACCAAGGCCTACAGGCAGGATCTGCGACGGGTCGAGTACGGCGATGAACGAAACTCGGCCATGCGCATGTTCCTGGATATGATTTCGCCATTGAACAATGCTGAAAAAATCAAAGTGCCGCTCTTCGTCATCCAGGGTGCCAACGATCCACGAGTGCCCGCCAGCGAGGCAGAGCAAATCGTGAAAAAATTACGCAGCAAGGGCGGCAAGGTTTGGTACCTTTTGGCCAAAGACGAGGGCCACGGCTTCGTCAAGAAGCGCAATAAGGACTTCGCCAACACGGCCGTCGTCATGTTCCTGAAAAAAATCCTACTCAAATAGGCAGGAGAGAAAGCAAGATGAGCAAGCAAACGATCGACATCGAACAACGCGCGGTTCACTGCATCCGCATGCTGGCGGCCGACGGCGTCGAGCAAGCCAACAGCGGCCATCCGGGCATGCCCATGGGCATGGCCGACTGCGCCTACCTGCTATACCACAAGATGATGCGACACGATCCCGCACAACCCGACTGGCCGGGTCGGGATCGTTTCATCCTGTCGGCGGGTCACGGATCCATGCTGCTTTATGCGATGCTGCACTTGAGCGGCTACGACCTGAGTCTGGATGACCTGAAAGCCTTTCGCCAATTGGACAGCCGCACCCCGGGTCATCCCGAACTGGGCCACACCCCGGGCGTCGAGACCACCACAGGCCCCCTGGGGCAGGGACTCGGTAATGCAGTGGGCCTGGCCTTGGCCAGCCGCATGTTGAACGCACGCCTGGAAGACGAAGGTTTCTCACCAGCCGACTTTCGCGTCTTCGGCATCGTCGGCGATGGAGATCTAATGGAGGGTTTGTCCTCCGAGGTCGCAAGCCTTGCAGGCCATTGGAAGTTGGGCAACTTGAACTTCATCTACGACGACAACCGCATCTCCATCGAGGGCTCCACCGAGTTGGCCTTCACCGAGAATGTGGTCAAGCGCTTCGAGGCCTATGGTTGGCAAGTGCTGGAAGTAGACGCCCACGATCGAAAGGCTGTTCTGGCCGCCCTGGAAAAAGCCGCCAATGAAAACGATCGCCCAAGCCTGATCAAAGCCTCCAGCCACATTGGTTTCGGCAGCCCCCTCCGGCAGGACACGGCGGCAGCCCACGGAAGCCCACTGGGCCCTGATGAGTTGAAGGCAACAAAAGAGAACCTGGGCTGGCCCACCGAGCCTGCCTTCTTCATCCCCGACGAGGTGCAAGCCCATTTTGCTGAACGGGCCGAGTCATTAGGAAGCCTTCGCGCCGACTGGCAAGAAAAATACGAGGCTTGGCGCGAAAGGGCTCCGGAGAAGGCCCAGCTTTGGGACGCCATGCAGAGCAAACCGCTTGCAAAGGAACTGCTCGGCCCGCTCATGGAAGCGGCAGGGCCTGACGCGGCCGCCACTCGGGCCCTTTCGGGCAAGGTCTTGCAGAAAGCCGCCGCCCTCTTGCCTGCCCTGGTGGGCGGCTCCGCCGATCTATCTCCTTCGAACAAAACCGAACTCAAAGACCTGCCGGCCGTGCAGGCGGGATCCTACGAAGGACGCAATCTGCACTTTGGCGTAAGGGAACACGCCATGGGCTCCATCATGAACGGCATGATTTTAAGCGGCGGCCTCATCCCTTACGGCGGTACCTTCATGGTCTTCGCCGACTACATGCGCCCGGCGATGCGCCTGGCTGCTTTGATGAATTTGGGCTGCATTTACGTCCTCACCCACGACAGCATTTTCGTGGGAGAAGACGGACCCACCCACCAGCCGGTGGAGCACTTGGCTTCTTTGCGCTGCATCCCCAACTTGGTGGTACTGCGACCGGCGGATCCGGCCGAGACGGCCGCCGCCTGGACCGTGGCTCTCTCCCGTCGAGACGGCCCCACGGCCCTGGTGCTGACCCGACAAAAACTGCCCGTCTTGAAGCGACCGGATGGGTTCAAACCCGAAGACCTGCTGGACGGCGCCTACACCCTCGTAGAAGAACAAAGCGAGCACAAGGCCGTGGTCGTGGCCACGGGCAGCGAGGTGGCACCCGCCGCCGCCGCCGCTCGCAAGCTGGGCATCCGGGCTTTGTCCATGCCCTCCCTGGAACTCTTTTTGGCTCAACCTGAAGCCAAACGGAAAGCCCTTTTGCCGCCCGACTGGAAAGTGGCCGTGGTGGAGACCAGCCGGGATCCTGGCTGGCACCGTCTCGCGGGTCCGGATGGTCTAATCATCGGCATGGAAGGCTTCGGTGCTTCGGCACCAGCATCGGAATTGGCGAAGCAATTCGGCTTCACAGATTCCGCCATCGAGCAGAAACTCGAAGATTGGCTAAAAAAAGAATAGGGTCTTTGGTCCTTAGGATCCGACCCGCTTGCTGACCACTTTTAAACGCCCAATCAAAGCCAAATTCCGCAAGGCCCCCGCCAACTGCTTGGCCTCCCGCTCGACTTGTTCGGGCTCGGCCAGGGCACTGGGCAAAAAATGAAGATCGCCTAAAGATCGCCGCTTCCAGATCACCGGCATGGCGCGCACCTGTCCATTGACCAATATCGCCACCGGCCGGTGCAAACTGATGTTGATGAGATCCTTGAAATCCGGAATGAAGGGCTTGGCGAGATTGGCCACCACGGACTGCACTTTGCCCTCTTCGTCCCGCTCGATGCGCACGTTGAAGAGCTTACAATTGCCGATGGGCGGCGGGTCGGGCACCAGATAGGCAATGGCGCCCTTGGCCCCGCGCATAAAAGCCAACCGCTTTTTCTCGGGGACTTTCACTTTTTCAATGAAAGCCTGCAAGGCGTCCTTGTCATCAGCGGCTACATAACTGATAGCAACCATCTTGTCGAAACGCTTGTCGCCGAACTCGTCGACGCCCACCCGAAAACCGCCCTTGGCCGGCAACTTGTTTTTCAATTCAGCGAAATAGGCCTCTGCGGTCTCCACTGTTGAAATGTCCAGCTTGGGCACCTCGAACAGGAGTTTCTGCAGACGATCCAACCCGCTTTTATCTACACCAGGCAGGGTCAGAAGAATGCCCTTGTCGCCTTCGGCTTTGACCACGACAGCCTGTCGTTCAAAAGCGTCCAGTCGTTCGCGAACCCGAGCCACAATGTCGGCCTGCTTGTCGGCGCCGGGGCGTGCCATTGTTAACAGCAAGCCCTCTGGGCCCGTCGAAAAAACCGTTTTCGCCTCATCCGTGCCTGTGCTCTTCTCCGCCGGACAGCCGGCCAAGCTCAAACAAGCCAACAAAACAGCGCAGGTGATCGCAAGTCCCCTCACCGGCCCTTCTCCTTCAAGACCATGTCGATACAGATGCCGGCGGCCAAGGCCAGCTTGCGCATATCCGCATCCCTTACGCTCGGCTCCCGGGTGATCACATAATTATCCGCCGAGGTGAAAAGCTCCTTGCCCAAGCCCGCCCACTTCTTTGTGACCTGGCCCAAAGGCTGCTCCTGGGCGTCCACCATCTTGAAATCCCAACCCGACCAGTTGCCCTGCACCTGGCCGATCTCTTGACCTTCCATGTTCAACAACCAAAACTTGGGCTTCAAGGTGAAGATCTTTTGCTTAAACTGGCCGAGGGTGCGGCCGTCGGCGTCATCCAGGAAAACGTTGGAGCGGAAGAAGGAAAACTTGCGCCAGAGCGTCATGTAGACTTGGGCATTCTCATCGTAGAAATGCACCTTGAAGGGCATCATGGTCTTGTAGTCGGTGAACTTCATCATCTTACGGAAGAAGCCCGGGACATCTTCTTTGACCTCGCCGATCTGATTGCCTGCCTCGTCCGTCAGCACATAGGCGTTGGCCGCCTTGAAATAACCCACCAACTCTTTGACGAACACATACTCGCGATTCAGAATATTCTCACCACTCATGATCACACTCCCCTTGGAATAAGGTTTTCTGCTCACAACCTTCAATTCGACTCGCTCAACTCAATGCGATGCACGCGCTTTTTGCCAGCCCGCAACAAAACGCTCTCGTTCTCCAAATCCTCAATGCCGACTTTGTCTTCGATCGAACTCAACTTCCGCTCGCCCACCCTGGCACCGCCCTGCTTCACCAAACGCCGGGCCTCGCTTTTGGATTTGACCAGGCCCACCTCGGCGAACAAGTCCACGGCCAGGATGCCCTCTTCTAAGCGCTCGCGCGCGATGGCGGTGCTGGGGATATCCGCCTGTCCACCAGCCGCTCCGGCGAAGGCGCTCTTGGCCGCCCGACGGGCTGCCTCGGCCGCCTCATCACCATGCACGATGCGCGTAACCTCAAAAGCCAGCACCTCTTTGGCCACATTGATCTGCTCACCTTCCAGCGTTGCGTACTCACGAAGCTGTTCGACGGACAAAAACGTAAAAAATCCCAAAAAACGCGCCACGTCTCTGTCATCCGTGTTGCGAAAGTACTGAAAAAAGTCATAGGGCGAGGTGCGCGCGGGGTCCAACCAAACCGCCCCATCGGCCGTCTTGCCCATTTTCTCGCCCGAGGCGGTGGTCAAGAGAGGAAACGTCAGCCCATAAGCAGGCTTGCTCTCCACCCGGCGAATCAAATCCATGCCGGCCACGATGTTGCCCCACTGGTCGTCGCCACCCATCTGCATGCTGCAGCCATGATCGCGGTACAACACCAAAAAGTCATAAGCCTGCAAAAGCTGATAATTGAACTCGATAAAACTCAAGCCTCGCTCCATGCGCGCCTTGTAGCTTTCAAAACTCAGCATGCGGTTGACGCTGAAATGCCGACCGATGTCCCTGAGAAAATCAATATAGTTCAACTCGGCAAGCCAGTCCGCGTTGTTGAGCAGGATCCCATCGTCGGGCCCATCGCCCATACGGATAAAGCGCCCGATTTGCGCCCGCAAACCCTCGGCGTTTTCGTCAATCTGCTCCTTCGTGAGCATCTGCCGCAATTCGGTCTTGCCCGAGGGGTCCCCCACCAAAGCCGTGCCGGCACCCAAAATAGCAATCGGCTTATGACCCGCCCGCTGCAAATGAGCCATGCCCATCAAAGGCATCAAGGACCCCGCGTGCAAACTATCGGCCGTGGGGTCAAAGCCCACATAAAAAGTAACCCGCTCCTCATTCAGAGCCCGAGCCACCTCATCCTTATCCGTGACCTGAGCCACAAAACCGCGCTCAACAAGCCTGGCGTAACCGTCTTTTGCATGAGTATTTGCGTTCATGGCTGCCAAGACTATCACGGCCCCGACGAAGGCTTCAACCGGCGAGCGCAGACCCGGCTTCACCCGTCCGCAATCCCGCCACATCCCGCCATGCTTCGTGGCGGGATGTGGCGGGATTCGGGGTCAGACACCGGCACTTGACACTTGGGGTTCAATTATATCAATTAGTTATGTCTGAAACTGATTGACAGGCTATGTGTCAAGTGCCGGTGTCTGACCCCCTTTTAATTCGCTTGCTTCGTTTTCTTGGGGGGTGCAGCATGCCTTTATGGACGTCCGATTGCTTCATGCTGATCGCCTGATTGGCCCGCGGGCCTTGCCGCCGAATCATGACAGCTTGGCTTTTTGTGATGGACTTATTTTGGGCTCGGGGCCTTTGGCCGAGCTGCGAGAGAAGTATCCTGGGGCCTCTGTTGAACGATTGGCGGGATGCACTTTGGGACCGGCCTTTTGTGATCATCACTTGCATTTGGATGAGATGCTGCAATGGGCCGCGGCTGTGGATCTTGGGGGATGTGTGGATGCCGCGGGCATTCGAACCGCTTTGGACCTGGCCTCGAAGGGAGAGGGTGAGGAGAAGGACTGGCTTACGGCTTTTGGCTTGGATCTGAATCGATTTGAGGGCTGGGGGGCCTCGCCGATGGCGGTTTTGGATCAGGCCGTGGCCGCTCGCCCCGTGGCCGTGTTCAGCCAGGATCTGCACAGCGTTTTTATTAATCAGAGGGCCGCCGAGTCGGCAGGCATCAAAAACTGCCCCGATGGACTACTTCGGGAAGAAAAATGCTTACCGATCCGGGAAGCCCTGCCCGCGCCCGAGGGCAGGGATCTCGCAGAAGCCTTGGCCCGAATAGCCGGCGATTTGCATGCCCTGGGCATCGTGGCCGTAGACGACATGGGCGGGGCCGCCATCCATTTGCGCTTGCATGCATTGGATACGGCCGAGTCTTTGCCCCTGAAGATCACCACCAGCCTTCATGAGGCGGATCTCTACGATACTCGCCTTTCGGACTTCAAAACCGGCAGGCGTCGAGGCCGCCTGCAAGACGGGCCCTTGAAGCTTTTTGCCGACGGCTCTTTGGGCTCGCGTAATGCCTTTATGCTGTTGCCGTATCAGGGAAGCGAAGATCGGGGTCAGCTCAATTACACGAAGCGTCACCTGGCCGGACTTATTCGGAGCGCCCGTGCCAGGGAGCTGAGTCTTGCCGTGCACGCCATCGGCGACGCGGCCGTGCGCGAAGTCATCGGCCATTTGGGTCCCGGTGATCGCATGGAACATGCCCAACACATGCACAAAGAAGACGTGGCCAGGCTTGCCGCCACCGGTGCCGCAGCCTGCGTCAACCCCAGCCACATAGAACTCGACTGGCGAAGCTGCGAACACGTTCTGCCCGAAGGGGGCCTGGGGGCCTACCCCTTAGCCTGGCTTGCCGATGCCGGCGTACCTTTGCTCTTCGCCTCCGACGCGCCGGTCATGCCACCCGGTCCCTTGGCGCAAGTTCGCTGGGCGGAGACCCGCCAAACAAAAAACGGCGAGCCCAAAGACGGCTGGTTCGCCGAACAGCGCATGGGCAGAATGCAGGCGCTTCGCGCCATCTGGCCCCGTGGTGCCAGCCTGTCTTCCGGCGCGCCGGCCGATTTGCTGGCCCTGAGCGCAGACGTGTCGACCTTGCCGGCAAATGAGCTAGAAGAGGTGCAGGTTAAAGGCTTGTGGCTGGAGGGGGAGCGACAGGTATGAGAATAGGTTTCGGGCTTGCCCGAAGAGACTTCGGCCTTGCGGCGATCTAAGAAGAAGCTTCGGGAGCAGGCTCGACCTTGCGCTTCTTGTAAAACTCGAAAACCTCGGGGAAGGCCTTGATGGCAAAGACCGCGTCGATCTCGATCTCTTCGAATTCTTGCCCCTTGAGCAACTCCGCGATGCCGTCCACTGCCTCGCCCAGGCTTTTCAGGCGCTCTTCATCCTCTGGCACCTTGTCTTGTTCCAGACTCTTGTTGAGCTTTTCACTGAGTTCGTCGAAGACATCCTCACCCTCGCCCAAATTCTGCTCGAAATAGATGTTCCAGAGTCGTTCCAGCTCTTCGTCCACCGCAGGCTTAGCCCGATCGTAAACCAGAATCTCCAACTTGGGCATGAGTTGGGCCAATTTGGTCTGGCGGGGAATGGCGGTGCGTGCCGACTCGTTGATGCGCAGGATCACCGTACGCGATCCGAACTCACGAATCATGGGGCGAAATACGGCCTGAAAGTTTTCCTTGGGGATTCTCTCTCGCATGCGACTCATGGGCATCTCTCCTGGGCGACCACAAACGGTTGAACATGCAGGCAGTACCACAAGCCATCTGAGCCGACAAGGGATTTGGAACGACTTCCAGTATTACTAGACAAGCGGTGGGATACGTCATCTGGGCGATTGATTGACCCCGTATCGGCTGCTAGACTACCTCGACTACAATGGAGGCATGCACCATGTACCACGTCCAGTACCATCAGTTCATGCACGAGATGCCGGACGGCACGCTGAAGATGACCAACCCCCTGACCGGGCGCACAGCCTGGTGGGTGCCGGGCCGCAGCGGCCGGCCCATTCACAACGGCCGAAAGGTCCATCCCGTAGAAACCGAAATCCACGAACCGGAAGACTACTGCGCCTTCTGCCCCGTCAACCTGCTGCAAACCCCGCCGGAGATCGACCGTCGCCTGAAAGAAGGGGACAACACCCGCACCCTAAGCCACCTGCTTCCAAACCAGCTCGCCGAGACGGACTTTCTGTTTCGACGAATGGCCAACCTTTACGAAATCGTGACCCTGGACTACTGGCGACGCAACTACGACCACCGGGGCGTCGGCCGACAGCGAGAGTGGGCCCAGGCCTACAAAGACAACCCGGAAGGACGCGCCCACCTCTTAGAGTTGGTTCAAAGAAAACGGGCCGGCCTCCGCGCCAAGGGCGAAGAAGTACCCCTGCTGTCCGAAAAAGAAATGCTCATCGAAGCGGATAGTTTCTTCCTGGGCTGCCACCAACTCATCACCACCCGGCGGCACTTCCAATTGGGTGCCACGAATGGCCTGCCAGAATCCCTCATGGCTTCCGGCAACCTGACCCCGGATGAACACTTCGAGTACATGCACTTTACCGCGGAGGCCATTCGGGACATCTACGAATCCAACCGCTACGTGCGCTACGTCATCGCCTTCCAAAACTGGCTCCGCCCGGCTGGAGCATCTTTCGACCACCTGCATAAACAATTGGTGGGTCTGGATGACTGGGGCACATCGATTTCCCGCGAGGTCATAGCCTGCCGAAGCGATCCCAACTTCTACAACGCCCAAGTGGTCAACTTCGTCTCCTACAACAACCTGGTCATGGCGGAAAACGAGCATGCCGTTCTCTTCTCTGACTTCGGACACCGCAACCCGACCGCGGCCGTCTATTCCAAGGCGAAACATCTGCGACCCTTCGAGCACAGCGCCGAAGAAATTCGCGGCATCAGTGATCTGGTACACGCCTGCCACGCGGCCCAGGGCATCGACATGTCCTGCAACGAAGAATGGTATTACCAGCCCAGGGATTGCCTGGAAAAAATCCCCTTCCACGTCTTGATCAAATGGCGGGTGAGCAACCCGGCCGGCTTCGAAGGCGGCACGCGCATCTTCATCAATCCGCTTAGGCCCATTGATCTACGCGATGAATTGGTGCCTGAGTTGTTCCGACTCAGAGAAGAAGGCAAAATCGCGCGAAATATCCTCATCGCCGAAGAATGCCCCGTGGAACCGAACAGCCTGCATTATAATCGCTAGACGTTCTTGATAAGCTGAGCTCTGCTTCAGAAAAACTCAACTGCGCCAAAGATGGCGAAGGGTGAATTTTGGAGGTCGAGCATGGCCTGCAACTGGGCACCGATCCAGGCAGCGGAGCGGGCCACATTGGAGATGCGCACCTCGCCCACCATGCCCTTAAAATAATTCGAGTTATCCGGATTCCCACCGATAGCAGCACTCTTGCTGGCATCCTGGCTAACCGCACCCGTCATGGAGGCGTCGCCGCTGAAGGCCAAACTCTGACCATCCACAAACATGCGCATCTGGCTGCCATCGTATGTGCCCACCGCATAAAACCACTGGTTCTCGGCGATGGGTCGCTGAGTGCTGATGCGCACCTGAGTTGTGCCGTTCAGCTTGAGACGGAACCGCAGGGCGTAGTTGCCGTTGTCGTGATTGCGGGTAGACAGCATCCACCAATGCTCTGCATCCGCGTCGCCATCTGCCTTGGAAATCAAGCGGCCCGTATCCTCACTCGTGTCGTCATCCAGGCGACCCACAAACTCCAAGGTGATGCCGTCATCACCCTTGGCCGGCGGCACGTCGATGCCGCCCAGATTGACTCGATCGTCGGTCCCGTCGAA
The DNA here is from genome assembly GCA_019314375.1 of Deltaproteobacteria bacterium. Lineage (GTDB taxonomy): Bacteria > Myxococcota > B64-G9 > B64-G9 > B64-G9 > JAFCZJ01. Next base: position 69,919 of record JAFCZJ010000003.1, read on the forward strand.
CTGAGCGGCACCATCCGCAAACATACCCAGACCACCCAAAACAGTGTCATTCAAATAGCTTCCTTCAAAATCGTAGGCCGACGATTCAAAGGCCTCGGTGCCCACTGTTTCGGCCAGGTGATAAACACCCAAAAAGTGCCTATCCCAAACGCCGTCCGGGTCCTGCCCGTCTTCGGCGCTCGGGTTGCCGTAATACATCCAAATGAAGCTCGCGTCACTGGATGCGCCAATTTCAGGCACACGCACCCAGACCACGGACACGCCATTTTCGTCCCAGATCTCAATCTCGAAGGCCAGGGGATTGAGCTGGGCGTCGAGGAAACGCAAATCCCTGCCGTCGGTCAGGCTGTAGTCCACACGAGAGGCGTCCAAACGCAGGGGCACGGGGAAGTCACGCAAGGCTTCGGCCCGAGTCTGGTTATCGAAATAAATGGGCCGCCGACGGGTCCAGTCCGGCAAGGGGTTACGAAAAGCCACCGTATCAAAGGCCAAGATGTGGGGGGAGCCTGCCGGATCGCCCCAGGCACAAACCAGGTCCGCATCGAAAGGCGCTGTCGCATCGTCCCTGGCCGTGAAACTATAATGGCCGCCATTGCCTTCGACCAGGCTGGTCAGAAAGACATCCGTTCCGGCATCACAGGCGACGATGCCCTCGAGATGGATGTCCTGAAAGTAAATCTTTCCACCTACTGCCGTCACGTCGAAGCGAATACCCAAGGCCGGGTTACGCGCCACGGCCGGATCCAGGTCACTCAGGTTGATGCAAAGCTCCCGGCATTCCTGGTTGGTGCCCAAATCGTCCGCCTGGTAATAGGCCTGCCTCCAGGCCATCCCTGAGTGAAAACTCGCGCGCAAGCTGGAGCCCTCACCGGCACCGTCGTCGGCGAAGGTAAAGCAAAGACGGACCTCACCGTCCAAACCTCGGGTATCCACAACCCGCTCCAGGCGCATCGTGTTGTCATCCACTTCCACAGTGGCCCCGCTGCTGTTGTTGCTGCATGCAGATCCTGGACATTTGGGAAAGGCCTCCAGGTCACCCGAGTCGACAGTCCAGCCCCGCCAACCGTTAGGAATTACAGATATGCCCTCTGTTTCACAGGCATCAAAGTTTGAAAAGAAAGGCCGATCGGTAATCGGACTGCAGCCCACAGGCAGGGCTCTCACCGACAGGTTGTCCAGATAGATCCGCCGGTTGTCGTTTTCTGAATGGGCCACCACGGTCAGCCTGACTTTGCTGCTCTCGTTGGCCCAAGCATCAAGCATGGCACAACGCGACTCCATCAGGTCCACAGCCAGCGGGAAGGGAACGCCCTCATCCCGATTGGCGCACATGAACCGAGCCACCTCACCACTGCCCGTCGAATCCAGGTTCTCGGCATAGAAGGCGATGGCCTGCTTGTCATCCATGTTGTTGTGCCCCACATCGGCGCAAACCTGTATTTGCTCATAACCGCGGAAGTCGAAGTCGCGCGCGAGGCGCCATTCCTCTTTCTTGCTTCCGCAGTTGGAGATCTTGTCGCTCTGTAAGACGTAGTTGCCGTCAAGTTGCACGCAAATGGCGCTAAGTTCGTCGCAACAATCCTCCTCTGCTCCGGCTTCGACACAGTCCTGCAATGCGTCTTTGCAATTTGTGGCCGGCAGGCCTTCCGCAAGCTGCCATCCGTCCAAATCACAACCACCCGTGTCGTCGCCGAAGTCGGCATAGGCCAACAGGGTGGTTCCCAATTCGGCCGAGCACGACAGGCAAGCCTCCTGGCCGCTCAGGCCGGCCTCCAGGACGCAGTCGCTTGAGGTCGCCGCCTGCAGGTCGAGCACGTCCGGTACGCAACTCAGGCTCATGGATGTCGGGGGGACGGCGCAGCCACTCAGATCAACGCTGCATGCCGGCATGCAAACCGCCGGCGCGATACAAGCCGAGTGATCCGGAACGTGGGCGCAGGCACCGGCTCCGTCGCAAAAGTCCGCAGTGCAATCCGAGCCATCCGAATCGCAGGCCACCGTCGACAAAGCCACGTCATCGTCCGGGCAATCCAGATCAAACCCGTTGCAAGCCTCCTCGGGATTGCAAACAATATCTACGGAGAGTCGACAAATGGTGGAGGCGGCCTTGGCCGGATGGGTGCAAAGGCCCTCGCCGTCACAGATGTCATCACTGCAATCGTGTTCGTCGGCCGTGCAGGGGGCATTGAGAGGGATATGGCTATTCGGCGGGCAAAGTGGCCCCGTGCTATCGCATCGCTCTTCGACACCACATTCCGGATCTTCGGCATCCCGACACTTCGTTTCAACCCCTCTATATTCGCAGGCCCCGACACCATCGCAGTTCCCGGTGGCACAGACGGCGACTTCGCAATCGTCTTTGTCGTCCCGACCCGGAGCCTGCGGCATACAACGCTCATCGACATCACAATACTGGCAGGCAGGGCATTCCGCATGGCTTTCGCAGCCGTAGCAAAAATCGCCTTCCTCGTCGCATGCCAAGTCTCCGCAGGGATTGCTTGCGACGGCGCAGGCTCCGTCCCCGTCACAGGTCTCCAGTCCATCGCAGAAGGCCTCGTTGACGCATTCGGCCTTGACGTCACTCCCG
>JAFCZJ010000204.1 GCA_019314375.1 Deltaproteobacteria bacterium
AGACATAGTCGCCGTCGATTTCTTCACCGTCCCCACCGCCACGTTTCAGGTCTTGTTTGTATTCCTGATCCTATCTCATGACCGCAGAAAAGTCCTTCATTTCAACGTCACCGACAATCCCAGCGCCGAGTGGACCGCGAGGCAAATCAAGCAAGCTTTTCCGTACGACACGGCCCCTAGATTTCTGCTGCGCGATCGGGACAGCATCTACGGCGAGGTGTTCCGAAAGCGTATCAAGTCTATGGGCATCGAAGAAGTGATCACCGCCGCTCGGTCGCCGTGGCAAAATCCATATACGGAAAGAATGATCGGCACAATTCGCAGGGAATGCACAGACCATGTGATCGTCCTCAATGGCAGACATCTCAAACGAATCCTCCGCGAGTACCTGGACGACTATTACCACTGCGCCAGAACTCATCTCAGCCTTGGCCGGGACAGTCCGATTCCGAGAATGGTGGAGCCTCCGGAAATGGGCGAGATCATAGAATCGCCCATCCTCGGCGGCCTTCACCACGTCTACACCCGTCGCGCTGCCTGACTCGGGCGTGGGATGACGGACCAGCCGGTTTCTTGGGATTGTTGCGCCTGAAATGCGACGAGTCGACTGTTTCTCCTGGTCGAACGGCAATGGAACGTCGTTTCCTCGACGGGCAACTGTTCGGTTGGACTGATTCAAGCCTTCTCCTCGGCAAAATGACGCGCCGTTTTAGTTTTGAACAACCACAGCGGAAGTTATAGCGATCGTAGTCCTTCCAGGTCGTGCAGGGATTGCACGGCTTGGCGTCCGAAGAATGTGTCGATGGAGGGTTGGGTGGCTTGGTGGAAGGCCTCGACGGCGTCGGTTTGTCGGCCGATTTTTTTGTAGATTCGACCGAGCATGAGCTGGGGTTCTTGACGGTCCAAGGCGTGGACCAGCAGGCCGCAGGCTGACTGGAGTTCTTCGGTGGCCAGTTGCTCGTCTTCCAGTTCGATTCGACATGCGCCGGAGAGACACAGGCAGTGGCCGTGCAGGTCATGGCCGATTTTGCGGCCCGCTTTTACGGCTTGTTCCGCAAGCTCCATGCCCGCATCGCCTTTTCGGCTGCGGGCCCAGGCCAGGCCCTTCAGCCCGGATGCCAGGGCCAAGGGTAGCGGTTGATCGTGGACCATCTTGAAGATGGGTTCGAGGGTGGTCGCGGCCTCGCCGGGTTTGTCGTCCAGCAAGAGGGCCTTCGTCCGTAACATGAGCAGGTTTGCGAGAAAGAGCCCCAGCTCCGGGTGGTCGTCCGGATCGGCATGTTGCTCCACCAGGTTCCGTGCCAGTTCGCAGTAGTCGAAGACTTGCTCGAAGTTGCCCACGGTCAAGGCCAAAGTGGCCATGAAGGCCAAGGGCGTCGGCTGACCCGGGGCCAACTCGATGAGGTCGCCCAGTTGCTGATGCACCACCGCCACCTGGCCTTCGAAAAGATCGCAGGTCAGCTCCATCAGGCTGGCGGCCAAAATTTCGCCGGCATGTCGGGTGGCGCGGGCGAGCACGCCTGCCTCCCGGGCCATGTCCCGCGCCTTGTCGTAGTCTCCGCAGGCGTGCAGGAACTCGGCCATGTGACGATGTACGCTTGCGGCATGGGCGGTGCCCCGGGCGCGGCCGAGCAGGGATTGGCCGATGGCCACGGCCTCGGCCGAGTGACCTTGCATGTGCAAGTTCAAGGCACGCTCAAGATCCGCCAACCAGTCCGTCATGGTTTGCTCCGCTTTCTTGTGTCGAGCCTTAGTTTCCGGCTCCCCAGGGTCCATAGCCCGCGAGCTCTACAAAACCTCGACCGGACACCGGCTGTCCAGCCATTTCGCCCTCAAGCAAGACCAGCCCCTCCCAGTAGGCGTTGAGCGTGGTGTATCGGCAGTCCATTTCCTGATCTTCGACCGCGGCCGTGACTTCGATGCTGAGTTCGGCCTCGGGGATGTCCACCCGCCAGTTTTGTGGGTAGATGCCCCCCGTGTGCGGGCTTGTCCATTCATCCAACGCGACGATCTGAGCGTCGTCTAAGGCATGGACACAGCCCTTTTCGTCCACCCAGGTCACGCCGGTGATGCGGGTCGTGCCGTCCAAATCGTGCAAGAGGAAGATCATGAACTCGTGGTCGTTGTCGAGTTGCAGGGCGAACCAGTCCCAGCCGTCGCAGTCGAAGACCGCATAGTCCCCCCATTGGTGGTCCAGCCAACCCTGACCGGTGACCGCATGCGTCTGTCCATCGATGGTGAGTTCGCCTTCGATGTCCATGCGCGTTTTGGAGTAGTAGAACGAGTCGTCCCGGCCCATGTCGATGAGCCCGATGTCGTTGTGGAAGGCCGTGGGTTTTCGGTTCTCGGCGCTGAGTGACAGCGCGATGCCCTCCGTGGGTATGTCGGCCGAGAAGTGATCCACTTCTCCGTCGCCCCAGATGCGCCAATGCCCCACCTCGATATCGTAGTCGTCGAAGCGCTCGGGTGGAGCGCTCATGGTTTGGGCATAGATGTGCTCACCGGCTTCCGGATCGATGATGGCGAAGTGGCCCACGTAGCCCACTTGCTCGCCTGCCCAGGACTGGAAGATGGTCAGTTCGTAGCCATAGGCACGTCCGGCCTCGGTCTCAAGATGGCCGGTGGTGTACCACCACTCGGTGAGCATGTCGTGTGGGCCTTGATCCCGTGACAAGTCGATGGACGTGTTCGCTTCGGGACAGGATGTTTCAGAGTCTGCACAGGCGAGCATCAGCGTGAGCAGAGAGAGCAGGCAAAACGCGCGATGTGTTTTTGACATGGTGGGCTTTCTTGTCTCTTAGTTTGTTTTCCTGCGGGTTTTTCCCTTGCCGGATTTTGAGCGTTGCTCTTCCTGGTCGTGGATCAGTTTTCTCAGCAAGTCGGCCTTGAGCCGCTTGCGTAGCTTTCGCAGGGCTTGTTCTTGTAGTTGTCGGGTGCGCTCGCGGGTGATGCCGAACCGCGTCCCCACGTCTTGTAATGTTAGCCCTTCATGGAAGCGCAACATGACGATCTCTCTTTCGCGATCGGTCAAGGCGTCCATGGCGTCCTGCAGGAGGGCTTGCTGCACTCGACGGTCCGCTTCCTCGTCCGGGCCGGCCTTGGGGTCCGGCAAGAAGTCCATCAGGGTGGCGCTGTCGTTGGCGTCGCCGACTCGGGTCTCTGTGGAGATGGGCCGGCGGCCTGCACTCAAAATTTCCTTGATGCGCTCGGGGGACTTGCCCAGGTAGTCGGCCAATTCCTCGATGTCGGGCTGCTCGCCGGTTTTGTGCGCCATGCGTCTGGTGATGCGATTGATCTTCTGAAGCGATTCTTGTACGTGGGGCGGGATTCGCACGGCGCTGCCCTGTTCGGCAAGCAATCGGCCGATGCTTTGACGCACCCACCAGGCCGCGTAGGTGCCGAAGCGGTAACCCAACTCGGGATCGAAACGTTCGGCGGCCCGCATGAGTCCCAGGTTGCCTTCTTGCACCAGATCCAGAAAGTCCAGGCTGTGGTGCGGGTAGCGGCGGGCGATGCTCATGACCAGGCGCTGGTTGGCCTCCACCAGGGTTTGTTGAGCCCGGTTGGCATCCCGGGTGCCCGAGTGGATTTCGCCGCCGGCTGCCAGCAGGTCTTCGGCGGTCATTTTGGCCTGTCGGCAATTGTTGCGGATGGTCCGTTTGGCGTTTTTGACCTGCCGCTTGGTCTGCTCGATCTGGTCTTTGGGCAGAGCCAGGGTTTTCAGTTGGCCGCGCAGGTCCTTGTCCGCCAGGGCTTCGCTGCCGCCGAGGGCAGCGCGTGGCAGGCCCAGTTGGCGTTCCAGTTTGCTCAGGGCGTCGAGGCCTGTCCGGAGGCCGCTTGCTTGACGCAAGAGCGGAGCAATGAGGCGCTCGATGAAACGATCTTGGAAATTCAGTTTCATCAGACGGGTGGTCATGGCACGGCGCAGGTTGCTGATGCGGCGCTTGTGGGACGGCCCCGAAGCTTGCAAGCTGGAGCGGTTCCGGTGGCTTCGTTTGATCTGACCTTGCAGTTTGCTTATCTCTTGTCGGTGTTTGACCAGGTCTTGTTCGACGATGGCCAACATCTCCTTGGCTTTCTGCTCGTCTTCATCCGGGTTGCTGGACTCGAAGTCGGCCAGAAGCGCCCAGACCGGATGATTGCCTCGAGCCACCTGGCGGGCGGCCCGGATCAGCTTGGCCACCGCGATGGGCGAACGCAGGGCAGCTCGGATTCGCTTCTGCTTGCCCTTCAGAATGCCTTTGGCCAGCTCGATCTCTTCTCCACGGGTCAGGAGTTTGACGTGGGCGGCGCGAGGTAACCTGGGGCCGACTTGCTTGGGGCGCCCCGGCTTGCGCTCGATGACCGGGATGTCTGAGCCTTGCAGGTTTTCAATGAGCTCGATCGTCTGTTCCACCGAGGTGTCGGCGGGCAGCAGGTCGGCAAGCTCCGCCACCGTCAGATGACCCTGCTTTCTGCCCCGCTTGAGGATGGGGGCCAAGTCGGTTTTTGACTGTTTTGGGGTCATGTTTGTGCCTCGTTGAGGAAATCATAGCGACCCTGTCCGCAGCAAGGGCAGTTGGCTTCGGAGCCTTTCAGTGCCAGGCTTTGCAGGTTGCCGGACCACAAGTCGACCTGGTACAGCACGGGGCGCGGGACCTCGGCATGGCCAGATAGCCATTTCATCGCTTCGGCCACTTGTAAGGCGGCCACGATTTGGGCCACCGGGGCGATGATGCCAACCGTGTCGGCGGTGGCGGCTTGGTTTGGATCGGGCAGATCTGGAAAGAGGCAGCGCAGACAAGGCGTGCGACCGGGTTCGATGGGGAGGACGGTGCCGTGGCTGGCGGCACAGCCGCCGTAGATCCAGCGCAGGCCCTCTCGCACGGCATAGTCGTTGATTAGGTAGCGGACGGGAAAGCGATCGGTGCCGTCTAAAATAACATCGGGACGACCGACCAGGCTTTCGATGTTGGCGGCGGTCACCTCTTCGGCCTTGACTTCGATTTGGATATCCCGGTTGATGGCCGCCAATCGTCGACCGGCGGCCTCCACCTTCAGTCGGCCCGCGCGGGCATCGTCTTCGTCGTAAAGGGTTTGTCGTTGCAGGTTGCTCCATTCCACCTTGTCCGGATCGATGAGTGTCAGGCGGCCCAGTCCGGCTCTGACCAGCATGTTCGCCATGCTGGAACCCAGGGCTCCACAGCCAACGATTAAGGCATGGGATGCGTGGATATTCGCTTGGCCGGCCTCGCCGATGGGCGCAAAGCGGATCTGGCGACTGTAGCGATCGTCGGGCGTGTTCACGGCGGGTCCCTTCGTGGTTTGTCTTCGTCCAGGCGTCGAAGCATTTCGTCGGCTGCCATACGGATGGGCTCGTCCGGCTCCAGTCGGAGCAAGCGCGTGAGATGTTTTCTGGCTGCATCCGGATCACGACTGTCGGCCAAGGCTTCGGCTTCGAATAAGAGCAGATGCGGGTTGCTCTCCTGTCCGCTGCGTCGCCGTAAGCGAGCGCCGAACAAAGCGGCGCGTCGTGGCGATAGCTCGGCCAGCAGCGGATAGAGAGCTGAGAAATATGCCTGGGGCTCGGCAGGCACCATGCTTGCCGCGCGATCAAAGGCGGCGGCCTCGGCGGCTGCGTCGTTGTTCATGCGGGCCGCTTCCGCCCGCAGGCGTAGCAGCTTGAGGCTGTTGGGTGCCAGGGTTTCTCCTTCGCGCAAGGCCTCCAGGGCCGGCCCGGGTTGCTTGAGCTTAAGATGGCAGCGGGCCACTCGGGCCCAGAGGTAGTCGGTTGGTGCGATGGCCAGGGCCAGGCGGAAGTATTCCAGGGCCTCTGCGTGCTTGCGTTTTTCAAAGAGCACGTTGCCGATGACCATCAGGGCCTGCGGGTTGTCGGGATCGTCGCGCAGCATTTCCCCGGTCAGCCGCAGGGCTTCTTTGAGGCGACCGGTTCGATAGAGCAGGTCGGCCAAGGATGCGCGCAGCTTGCTGTCGCCTGGTTGCTCAAGCAGGGCGCGGCGCAGCAAGGCCTCGGCCTCAGGGTACTTTCTGCGGACCTTGAGCGCCCTGGCTTGCACCAGGGGGTTTTCGAAGATGCTGGTTTGTTCTCCGCTCAGCGGCCACCTCCCCGGTTGACGCTATCACCCGGGCCCGCGGCCAGTCCAGCAGGTAGCGCAAGGTACTCGCGGGCCGCCAGATTTCGACGAGCGGGCGAGATGCCTCAATGCCCAGATGCTTTACGCTTCGCCCCAGGACATGGAATTCCCATAAACGGCGACCGCTGGCCAAGTCGACGGCTAAGACGACCACATCGTCTTCAAAGGCACCACCGGGCCCGGCGTAAATGATTTGCCCAGCGCTCAGCAGCAGGTGAGCCGGCGGAGGTCCCGGCCTTGGCCGAGACCAACGGAAGCCGCCGCTGGGGAGCTTGAGCGCAAGACTGCGGCGATCCAGGGTCAAGACCGCGCCTTGCAACAGGGCTTCGGTTTGCAGATTGGGAAGCCCCGCGGAGGTTTCGTTCCACTGGCCTTGTTCGGGATCTAAGTCCCAGGCCTCTTTCGGGGGCTGCAGCCATTGTCCTGCTCGACCCGCCTGCTCCAGGCTTAGGTCGAAAATCAGCAGGTGGCTGGTGGTGCCCAGTAAGGTGGCCAGCAGCAAGGCCACGGCGATGTGGAAGCAAGTGGCCAATTTGCCACCCATGCCTCCGATTTCGCTCAGGGTCCAGGCCAGGACCAGACCTATCAACGCGACGGGTGCCGCGATGAGGGTGAAACGATGTACGAAGTCGGAAGCGGCCTGCATGCTCAGATAGCGCCCGCTCTCACCCAGGCTGCGTAGCCACCACAGGCCCCCCGTGGCCAGCAGGCCGGCCAACACGCCGCCCAAGGGCCAGACCAAGTGGGCAACAAGACCGCCACGGCTTCCGGTTGATCGATTCACGTCAGAGCAAGTCGAATTTTTTGAAGGTCATGGTGAAGGTGCCCCGGCCCTCGGTTAAGGAACGCAAGTCGGTGGCGTAGCCGAACATGCGGGTCATGGCCACCTGGGCCTTGATGACTGAGCGCTTGCCTTCTTTGTTCAGTTCTTCCACTTTGCCGCCGCGGGAGTTCAGATCGCCGATGACGGTGCCGGTGAACTCATCCGGCACGACAACCTCAATGGCCATGATGGGCAGTAAGGTGCCGGTGCCCACTTTTTTGCAAAGTTTGCGGAAGGCGGAGGCCGCGGCCACATGGCAAGACACCCGATTCGTCTGCCCTTCTCGAGTCGCCAAGTTCAAGAGGGTCACCTTCATGTCGACCATGGCGTAGCCGGTTGCGGGGCCGCTTGCGGCGGTCTCGCGCACGCCTTCTTCGACCGCCTGAATCCAGGTCGGGTCGAACTTGGGGCCGTCTTCCGGTGGCGTGAATTCGGATTCGAACTGGATGCCTGAGTCCCGAGCGGTGGGTTCCGCCCGCAGGGTGACCTCGGCGAACATGTTTTTGCCTCGACTATCGTCTTCAAAGATGCGCTCGAAGCGATCGCTGGCTTCGCCGGCGGCGGTCAGGGTCTCCCGGTACACCACCTGGGGCTTGCCCACGCTGACCGGGACGTTGAATTCCCGTCTCAGGCGGTCGACGATGATTTCCAAGTGCAGTTCGCCCATGCCGCTGATCAGGGTCTGGCCCGTATCCGAGTCCTGGCGCACGGAGAAGGTCGGGTCCTCCTCTACCATTTTGGCCATCACATCGGCCAGCTTATCTTCATCCTTGCTGGTCTTGGGCTCGACCGCGATGGAGATGACCGGCGTCATAAAGGTGATTTCCCCAAAGAGCACCGGGTGGGCGCGGGTACAGAAGCTGTCGCCGGTGGTGGCTTTTTTCAGGCCCACCACGCCCACGATGTCTCCGGCGTAAGCCCGCTGGATGCGCTCTTTTTTGTCGGCGTGAAGCTTCAGCAGGCGGGAGACCTTCTCGTCGCAATTTTTGCTTGCGTTGTAAATCGTGTCGTTGGCCGCAAGAGAGCCTGAGTAGATGCGCAGGTAAGTATGCTTGCGCCCATCCCAAAGCTGGACCTTGAAGGCCAATCCGGAGAAAGGCGCATCCCGCAGGCGTTCTCTGGTGACTGGTTCTTCGGTCTTGGGGTGGATGCCCTCCACAGGCGGGAGGTCGGCCGGACTGGGCAAATATGTACAGACCGCGTCCAGCAGGGGTTGTACGCCCTTGTTGCGCAAGGCGCTGCCGCAGAGCACGGGCACGGCCTTGTTGGCCAGGCAACAACTGCGCACGGCCTCTTGCAGTTTTTCGA
>JAFCZJ010000205.1 GCA_019314375.1 Deltaproteobacteria bacterium
TCTATGGAGGATACGCCGCCTGACGGGGTGCTGCCGATTCGTTCGCAGGCGCCCAGACGATCGAGCAAGGCCCGGGTGGTTTTTTTGGTCATTTTTTCGCTTGCCATGGCTTGGAGCCTTATGGCCAGCTATCTTTGGCTCGATGCCACAAAAGAAGGGCCCCTTTACCCGGGAAAGCTCGAGTTGCGGGCGCGGCCTGCTTCTGATCTGCTTATTTTGTTGGATGGTGACAAGGTGGCGGACAAGACGCCTTTTATCTTGGCCAAGATCGACCCCGGGGAGCATCACATCAAGATATTGCGTAAGGGCTACGCCTCTTACGAACGCCGTTTCACGATCAAGCCCAACCTGGAGTTGATTATCGATGCGGCCATGTTGCCCAGCGGCTTGGTCGGGACCGATCCCATCGCCAAAACGCCGGAGAAACCGGCGCCAAAGAAAGGCCCCGACCCTGGCTTGAAACCTGGACCCAAAGTCAAACCTGATTCCTTAGCCAAGCAAAAACCGGCCGAACTGCTGGTGGAGTCCAGGCCGCAGGGCGCTGTAGTTTTTCTGGCGGGGGCGAGGCGAGGGAAGACCCCCTATCGATTTCGTGAGCTTAAGCCAGGCGAAACCAAGATTTCGGTCAAACTTAAAGGTCATCGCACGGGTTCCAAGACCATCCATTTGAAAGCTGGTGCCTCTGAGCGCATGTTGATCAAGTTGAGACGGCGCAAAGGCCATGATCAGAAGAAGCCACCCAAGAAACTCAAATACGGATATTTGTTGGCCAACACCCGACCCTGGTCCAAGGTTTATGTCGATGACAAGTACACGGGGCGGCAAACACCGATCGGGCCAGATCGCAAGCTCAAGCTCAGGGCCGGTAAACACAAGGTGAGCTTTGAGACGCCGGATGGCAGGCGTTTTTCTTTTGAGGTGCTGATCAAGCCTGATGAAACAAAAAAGCTAATTAAGAAACTAGAGTAGCCGTATCGTTTCGAGGAGGAGTCCTATGGGTATGCAAGAATTTGGTGACGATGGTCCGGGTAATGAGGAAGATAAGGTGTTCAAGGATTTCGAGTGCCCGGATTGCTCCGCCGACAACCCCTATGATGACGGATTTTCTGTGGGCGATGAAGTGCGCTGTTTTTATTGTGGCGCGGAATTTAAGGTGCGAATGCAGGGGGGGAAGCTGCGGTTCAAATCAATCTGAGCCATCAGGTTCGGATGCTGAGTCTTTTGATGGTCTTGGCCGTGGGTACGCCACGAGCATCCCAACCCCTTAGGCGATAGTATTGCGGCAGCATTTTGCCTAAGGGGACTCCCTTGCCTTTGGGCCCCAGGGACTCATGAAGCAATCGAGATGGCAGGGTGTCCGGGGTGTCACCTGAGCCCTCTCGGATGTTGTAAAGGCGTTCCAAATTGAAGATGCGTTCGCCAACTTCGTTCAAGTCGCCCATGCTCACGTCGCGGCCGGTCACCGTGGAAACGAATTTCTCAAACCAGAGCAGTTTGGCAGGCGTCTTGACCTTGAAGACCAGGCGCAAGGCGGGGCCCATGGCGTGCAGCATGACTTGCATCAAGGCGCGATAGGCCAAAGAGTTGGGATCCAGCTTGAATATCAGATCCGGGATCATGGCATAAGACGAGAAATAGCACATGACCAGAGAAGACACCGAGGCGTTGGTGTTTTGTTGTAGGACCACCAGCTCCGGTTTGGAGGTGGTTGAGAAGCGATCGATTGAGACGGGTCCCGTGGCCTCCATGTACATGGTCGAACCGCGGATGTGGCAGCCGCCCCGGTTGTTGGTGGCGTATTCCAGGCCCTGACCGACGCAGCCACGGGGGTCATAGGCCGGCAACTCCAGCCCCTTGACTTGGATGGCGAATTCGTGACCGCCATATTTGTCGGCCATGCGCAGGGTGCCTTCGGCCAGGTCATCTCCGAGGTCTTTTCTGAAGGCTGTGTTGGAAACGGCCTGGCGATAAGCCTCGGCATCGCCCCAGCTCAGATTGCTTTTGAGCTTGTCGCGTTCGGTCAGTTCCGTCGCGAAGCCCAGGGTGTTGCCCATGGAAATCGTGTCCATGCCCAGGTCGTCGCAGAGCAAGCCAAGCTCGACGACGGTCTTCATGTCAAAGATACCCAGGTTGTTACCCAGCATGCCGATGGTTTCGAATTCGGGGCCTTTGGCGAGGCGACCGTTTAGGCGAACCTCGCGGCCACAACGAATGGGGCAATAAAGACATCCGTCCCGTTTCTCTAAGAGCTCGTCCCGCATGCGTTCGCCCGAAAGCTGTGGCGTGCGGACATCTTGGCCTTTTTGGAAGTTGAAAGTGGGGATGATGTTGCGGCCGGCGGTCGCCATGACCAGATTTGCGGTGCCCAAGTCGGGCAGAATGCCTCCGGTCATGGGGTGGTCCAGCAAGAAACGGGTGATGCTTTTTTGCAGGGTTTTGTATTCCTCCGGCCTGGCGATGGGGATGGAGGTTTTGCCGTTGGCGATGACGGCCTTCAGGTTTTTTGAGCCCATGACGGCCCCGACGCCTGTTCGTCCAGCTACCCTTTTTTGGCTGATGATGCAGGCGTAGCGAACCCGGTTTTCCCCGGCCGGCCCGATCACCGCCTTGCCGAAACTCTTGGGTAGCGCAGCCTGTGTGTCCGCGGTTCCCTTGCCCCAGAGGTGGGAGGCGTCTTTGAGTTCGACCTGCTCGTCGGTGATTTCCAGGTAGACCGGCTTCGCGCTTCGGCCGCGGATGATCACCGAATCATAGCCTGCTTTTTTTAGCTTGGTTGCGAAGTTGCCACCGCAATGGCTGTCTGCGATGAGTCCGGTTGCGGGAGACTTGGTTGTGACCACGAATCGATTGCCCTGTGGCACGTTGGTTCCGGTCAAGGGCCCCGTGCTGAAGATGAGGACCATTTTTTCATCATAGGGGTCCAAGCCTGGCTCGGTGTTGTCATAGAGCAGCCTGACACCCAGCCCCCGTCCGCCCAGATACAAGTCCCTGTCCTCTCGGTTCAGGGTGTGGTCCTCCGTCGCACCAGTAGATAAGTTGACATCCAGAATGCGGTTGGCATATCCGCCGTTCATGTGTCCACCCTATGCACCATCTAAGCCTGAGCGCTCGTGTTGCATCATCCAGGCCTTTGGATCTTGCAGGTAGGCCAAGGAATCGTTGACCGACAGAAGGTGCTGTCGCTCGATTTGGGACAGGAATTCGAAGAATTTCTTTTCCTGGGGATTCTCACATGCTTGGGCCAAGTCGGCGTAGAATTTGGACCCATTGGCCTCAAAGGTGCTGGCTTTGTTCAGGGCCGCCAGATCGTCGTCGTCATGGTCACTGGCGGAGCCATCTTTACCGACCAGGTCGTCTAAGGTTTTTTTGATATCCGTACCGGCCACCTCGATGGGCATGTCTTCGGGCCAGGAGCCGTCGGAAAGCAGCCGCTGGTGCAGGCCCCGAATACGGTTCATGTGCTCTTGCTCATCTTTGGCCAGGTTTTCAAACATGGCCTTGGCTAAGGGATTCCGAGACCGCGCGGCCTCGTTTTCGTAGAACTTCATTTCGGTTTCTTCGTTGGCCAAGGCCATTTCGATTGATGACATGCGATCCATGGGAGTTCCTCCGGCTTGAGTTTTAGTTGGCATCCAGTTTGTTGTTTTGTTGAAACCAAGTGATTGCGTCCCGGATTCCCTCCCGGGCTGGTCTTGGGGCGAAACCCAGTTCACGAGCGGCCTTGCTGTGATCCACCTGGAAATTTCCTGAGATCATGAAGATGGACATGGGGGTGAATCGGGGGCGTCGTCCGGTCAGGCGGTAGAAGGGCGGCATCAAAAAAGAGATGGGGTAGATCAAGCCGGGTCGGATGGTTATGCGTGGCGGCTTGGCCCCAGTTACTTCCTCCACGGTTTCAGCAATTTCCTTCAAGGTCATAAACTCGCCGGCAAGCAAATATCGTTCGCCGCATCGTCCCTTTTCCGCTGCGGCCATCATGCCGTCGACCACATCGCGGGCGTCCACCAAATCGAAACCACCATGCACCAGGGTGGGCAGCTTGCGTTGGGCCAAGTCGATAAAGACCTGGCCGAAGTGGGAAATCTTATAGTCGTGGGGTCCGATGACCGCGGTCGGATTGACGATGACCGCATCCAAGCCCCTCGCGATGCCTTCTCGAATGACATTTTCACCGCGGGCTTTGCTCTGGCCGTAGGCCGTCTCTACTTGTTCAGGCGCCGGCATTTCCTCTTCGGTGATGGGCCGGGATGCGCCGCGATGCAGCAAAGCCTCGATCGAGGCCGTGTGGACCAGTCGTTTTACTTTCTGGCGCAGGCAGGCCTCCACAACCTGCTTTGGGCCCTCGACGTTGATGCGAGCCAGTCGCTTGTGCTCGGGAAGCAGCGTGATGAGGGCGGCCAAGTGATAAACCACCTCAACGTCCGCAAACAGTTTATCCAGGGCCTGGCCGTCGAGGATGTCGCCGGAGACCACTTCGATATCCAAGCCTTCGATTGCGCGATGATCTTCGTGTACCAGCCCTTTGACTTGATGTCCGGCCTTCAAAAGGGCCCGAACCAGATTGCCGCCTACGTGCCCGCTGGCGCCTGTGACCGCTACCTTCATGCCTCACCTCCGCCCGGCTGTCGTTCAACTCGGTCGCCCATCCGCTTCAGGTCAGGCGAGACCTTCAGGAGATGCTCGATGAATTCTTTTCTGTTTTTCGGAGAGATGAGCACGAAGGTCTCCTTGCCTTTTTTGTCGATGTACCGAACATTCAAGCGCTTGAGAGACCAGGCCGGCGCGCCCAGTGGGTTGTTTGTTCGATGGACGGTCAGGATTTTCTCCACCGGGATGCGCCAGCGAAAAGGTCCTGCGTGAACCAGAAGTTGATTTTCGTCGATGGCGTATCGGGTGGGCAAGCTGATGAACAAAACGCCCAGGCATGTGAGGATGCCCCCGATGCCGAGCGGGATGTCATTGCCTTCGTGCCGAACCAGCAGCACGACCGAGCTGAACAAGACCAGCCCCACGCCGCTGCCCAACAGGGCCACAATCCACCAGTCGATTTTTGTCGAGTAACGCATGTTTTTAGAAAAACGCTCCCGTGGCCAGCATGGGGCCTGAGAAGGTGGATTCGCCGAGCGGAATATCGAAAAGCCAAGAGGCCGCCACGAAAAATCGTTCGGCGAATTGAAAGCGCAGGCCCGGGTTGACCAGCAGGATGATGCGGGGCTCCGGGCCCACCGCGCCCAGAGCGTCACCAGCCGGCGTCTCCATGTCTTGTTGGAATGGGATGTGCAGGCCCATGGCCATCTCGACGAAGGGCCAAAACCAGTCCAAGACCGGGTAAGCGAAGCGATAGCCCGCCGAGAGACGTAGTACATGCAGGTCCAAGTCCAAGCGCCAGCGGCTCTGGTCGTTGTCGCCCACTTGCACCTTGCCTCGCCAATGTTCCTGGCCGTAATCAAGCTGGGCAAACACGGTGTGGAGTTTGCCCACGCGAAGACCGAATCGGGCGCCCAGCAGCCAACCCTTGCCTGTGCCGATGCCTCTGCTGTCTTCGTCCCCGAGTAAGGTCAGCCAGTCGTCGCCCCAGACGTTGAGTTGGTCGAAGCCGTTTTCATTCCACCAAAGGTCCGAGGCCGAGGCATCCGCCAACAGGGCATCGCCTGCCTGGAAGCGCAACTCGACTTCAAAGCGGTCGGGTAAGATGACCTCTTTGCGGAAAAGCTCACGTACCGAGTTGGGTACCTCGGCGAGCAAATCGCCGGTGTCGCCCTTGATGCGAAGAGTCAGGGAATCGATGACTTCGACTTTGCGCACATCAAGCAGTCGTAGCTTCATCAGAAAGGAGGACCCAAAGGCGCTGACCTTGCCGGTCAACAGTTGTTCGACGCCGAGTGCGCCACCGATTTCGGCCCTGCATCGGTCGTCTTTGCAGCCGAGTAACTGATTCTTTGCCTCCTCATCCAGCAAGGAGGAGATGTCTGCGTGGCCGATTACCCGGTAGTCGCCGAACTTCATGATTTCCGTGGTCACCAGATCGTTTAATGAGTCCATCTGAATCTGGGTGATGCTGCCTCGACTCGTGAATTCCAGCACCGCCACGCTGATGGGTTCCTTGGCGGCGAGCGGCACCGTTTGCAGGAACAGGAGAAAAATCAGTGCGCTGCTGCGAAGCATGGGGGCTCCTTGGGCCGAAATTCGAGTTGGATGGATCATAGTCGGGCTTCAAATCGGGATCAATCCTTATGGGAGACTGGATTCAGCTTGACAGACGGCGGTGGATTGGAAATTGTACACTTCATGCCGGGTGAACAGTCCATACTTGAAAAAATCATCAACGGAATGAACGACTTCGTTTGGGGTTGGCCGGACGTGTTGCCGCTGCTCGTCCTGCTGCTTGTGGGTACGGGTTTGATCACCACCTTCCGTCTTGGTTGGTTGCAGATTAGGCGTTTTGGGCATGGTGTGCGGGTTGTGCGTGGCGACTACGATGACCCCGAGCACAAGGGCGATCTCTCTCACTTTCAGGCTTTGACCACCGCGCTGTCCGCCACGGTGGGCATCGGCAACATCGCCGGGGTGGCGACCGCAATTCACTACGGCGGGCCCGGGGCCCTTTTTTGGATGTGGGTCACCGCGGTCTTCGGGATGGCGCTCAAGTACACCGAGTGCACTTTGTCCATGCGATACCGAACGATCAATCCCGACGGATCCGCGGCCGGCGGCCCGATGTACTCGATTGAGCGCGGGCTGGGCAAAAGTTGGAAGCCCCTGGCCATCGCCTTCGCCTGCTTCACGGTCATCTCGTCTTTTGGCTCGGGCAACTCAATACAGTCCTTCACCGTCGCCGATCAGTTGCGTCAGGATTTGTCGATACCCACCTGGTTTAGTGGTTTGGTGATGAGCGTGCTGGTGGCGGCCGTGATCCTCGGCGGGGTGCGTCGTATCGGACGGGTGACCAGTAAGTTGGTCCCCTTCATGGCGCTGCTTTACGTCGCTGGCGGCCTGGTGGTCCTGGGCTTGAACTACGACCAGGTGATCCCGGCTTTGCAAACGATCGTCGCTTCGGCTTTCAGGCCGGCGGCCCAACTGGGCGGTTTCGCTGGAGGCGGCTTCATCTTCATGCTGACCTGGGGCATCAAGCGAGGATTGTTCTCCAACGAATCAGGCCAGGGCTCGGCGCCCATCGCCCACGCCGCGGCCAAGACCGATGAGCCGGTGCGCGAGGGCATGGTGGCCATGCTGGGGCCGTTTATCGACACCCTGGTTATTTGCACCATGACCGGCCTGGTCATCCTGACGACCGGCGTATGGCATGACAAGCAAGAGCAGCGCCTTCTTGGCGACAGCCAGGCGGCCATTCAGACGATCGTCCCGGGTGCCCGGGTTCAAGCAAATGGCAAACTGCGCGATAAAGATCTGTCGAACGGCCGGCTACAGATCGAAGCCGGCCGTTCGACCGGTCTGCAGTTTGTTTACAACCACGGCACGATCGACGACGCCCGGATTTTGCTGGCCCAAGATCCGCTGCATCCCAGCCGTGCCGAGCTGTTTTCCGGCTTCATTGAGATAGAAGGAGGCGACCTTGCCGGGGCGGCCATCCTTGACGCGCAAGGCGAGGCCGTCAAGGGGGTGTTGGTCATCGAGGGACGCGCCATGCAGAACGGCTCGTTGCTGACCGCCTGGGCCTTCCGCAAGGGCTTGGGACAGGTCGCCGGAGGCTACGGTCACCTGCTGGTGACGATCGCCGTGCTCCTCTTCGGTTTCTCCACCGCCATAAGTTGGTCTTACTACGGTGATCGGGCCGTTTTCTACTTGCTCGGTGAGCGCTGGATCCTGCCCTACCGGATAGCGTTTTGCGGCATGGTTTTTGTCGGCGCCATCTTCCCGATGGAACTGGTGTGGGCCTTCGGTGACACGGCCTTGGGCCTGATGACCATCCCCAACTTGCTTTCGATCCTACTGCTCACCGGGGTGGTCAAGCGCATGACGAAAGATTACGAAGACCGGGGAAAACTGCAACCGCCCGAAAAATGAGCATAGGGTCAAAGCTCGACGAGGAGTAGGTCATGCGATGGTGGATGCTTTGTGTACTTGGCTTGGCTGGTTGCGATTTGGGGGGTAGCCAGGTCACGGACGGCTGCGGCGACGGCGGCTGCAATCCGGACTTTGTCTGCAGCGAGGCCGATGATTGCGATGACCACGACGACTGCACGGATGACCTTTGTGCCGCGGGCATTTGCCAGCACGAGGACCTGCCCGAATCCACGCTTTGCTTTGTGATGACAACAATCCTTGCACGGTGAATGACCATTGTCAGGACCGCCACTGCCAGGGGACCGCCGTCGATTGTAGCTCACTGGATGGTGAATGCGTGTATGGCTTCTGCGACATCGGGTCTGGGGCGTGCGTGGAAGGGCATCTGGATGTGACCACGATCTGTACGGATGACCTGTTTTGCACTGTCGAGGAACATTGCGATGAGGGCCTTTGCAAGGGCACCTTGCGGGACTGCGACGACGGGGACGAAAATACGGTCGATTCCTGCCTCGAAGAAGAAAGAAGATGCGTTAATGCGCTGACCCCCTAGCGTCGAATTTCTTCGAAATTCGACACAAGACAGTCTACGGGAAAAGAAACTTTCTTCGTTTTTGACTCAATTGTG
>JAFCZJ010000206.1 GCA_019314375.1 Deltaproteobacteria bacterium
CTCATGGCTGCTTTTTTGTCTGTCTTTGTCCATCAGAAAGGCTTTCTGTGATGCCGTGATTTCAAAGCCATTGACAGATCGTTCCATATCAGGGGCGGGGTTTATCCCCGCCCGACCGCCCCTACAGTTTCACGTCGCATAAACGCGGGACTTCTCTTCCCTCGATCACCTTTTCGATGAACGCTCGATAGAGCCCCATTTTTTTTCGCCAATCGATGCGCAAGGAGCGCTCCGCGCCCAGGGCCGGATCGAGTCCGTCCGAGACGAGGTCTAAGAGATCCACCCCGTGCAACTCGAGCTGCACCCATTCGGCCGAGGCCAGGCGCGCGGCGAGCACTTTGGAGAGGGGGCGGCCGCCCAGCGCCAAGAGCCCGCCGGTTAAAGGCAGGCCCAAGGGGGCGGAGATGGGGAGCTCGACCAGGGAACTCATCCCCCGTCGCCAGGGTCGATGGGGATGGGGGCGGTACGGTACGCTCGGCACCAGGGCCTCGCGGGGATCACCGAGGATGGAAGCGCTGGGTCGGCCGAGCAGACGCATCAAGGTGAGGACGCTTGCCTTGAGGCCCTGGTATGCGGGGCTGGGCAAGACGGAGGAGTCGTAGCGGAAGCCCTCGGCCGGAAGTAGCGGGAGGAGACTGGAGCCGAGTAAGTAACCAGGGGCGCGGAAACCGACGGGGCGGATGCCGCAGGCTTTTTCAATGGCGTCGGAGCAGAGGGTGATTTGCTCTTCCTTCGCCGTCTTGGACAAGTCGTAGTGGTGATTATGAGTGTGGTTGGCTAGTTCATGGCCGGCTTCGGCTGCCTGGCTTGCAGATTGAACCGAGTTGGGTTGATCTAATGATTCGCCCACGATGAACAGAGTGCCCTTGATGCCCAGGGAGTCGCAGAGTTCACAAAAACGCGGGATGGCCTTTGTGTAGACCGGATCGTTTTCGCGTTCCGTTTGGAGTCCTTGGGGTAGAGCGTAGATATTTCGGTAGCAGGATAGGGGATCTAAGTCGATGCTTAGGGCGAAGCGACGTTTCATGAGAGAGACTAACACCGTGTCGCTTCGCGACACGGCATAAGTGTTTCTTCTCTGAGGCCATATGTTTGCTTACTTGATTCAAATGGCAAGATTATGCCTCCTCAAGAAACACTAAAGCTTGTCCTTGATGCGGATTTCCCAGGCCAAACGGCCGAGGTTGACTAAGGCGCGGGGGACCCGTTGGAACAAGTTGATGGTGGGCTGGCGTTTTTCCACGACGCGAAGGGGCAATTCGACGACTCGCTTGCCCATGCGCTCGGCGCGAATGACGAACTCGGAGGCGAAGAGGTTTTGATCGATGACGCAGGCGTCCAAGACGTCCTGTATGCGATCTCGCCGAAAGGCCTTGAGGCCGTGGGTGTCGGTTCCGCGAAAGCCCACGCCCACCCGAAGCATGCCGTTTAGTACCTGGGTGGCCAGGTGGCGAAGCCAGGGGCGCTCGTCCTCGGCACCGGGGGCGAGCTTAGAGCCGACCACCATGTCGGCCACGTCGGTCCTGAGAATCTCCAAGGCCCTTTTGTAAAAGCCCGTGTCGCAAAGATCGATCTCGTCACAGACCACATACTTGCCGCGCGCCGCGCGAATGCCGTTTTTCATGGCCGCGCCGTAGTTGGGTTCGGCGTGATGCAGATGTAGTTGGGTTCGGCGTGATGCAGATGCCGCACCTCGGGATGCCGGCTTTCCAATTCCTTGGCGACCTCGAGCGTTCGATCCGTCGAGCCGTTCTCGGACAACAAAATCTCAAACGATCCGGAAACAGGCGCCAGGCGGTCCAAAAGACCGGCCACCGAGTCGGGGATCATGGCCTCTTCGTTAAAAACGGGGATGACGATGGATAGCTCTAAATACATGCAGACAGCTTAGCTCAGTTGTCCCGGAAGACAAAAAAAAGATAGACTGCCGCCCATGACGACGCAGATCATTATTCACGGCCATTTTTACCAGCCCCCCAGGGAAAACCCCTGGACCGAGTCCATCGAGCGACAGGACTCCGCCGCGCCCTACCACGACTGGAACGAGCGCGTCACCGCCGAATGCTACCGACCCAACGGCCGCTCGCGGGTCTTGGACGGGCGGGGCCGGATCAAAGACATCGTCAACAACTACGAACATTTGAGCTTCAATTTCGGCCCCACTTTGCTGAACTACCTGGAGGCCAAGGCCCCGGCCACCTATCGCCGCATTCTGGATGCCGACAGCGAAAGCCAAACCGAGCGCGGCTTCGGCAACGCCATGGCCCAGGCATACAACCACATGATCATGCCCTTGGCATCGGAACGGGATCGGCAAAGCCAGGTCCGCTGGGGTTTGACCGACTTTCGCACCCGCTTCGGCCGCATGCCCGAAGGCATGTGGCTGCCCGAAACCGCCGTCAATCAGGCGAGCCTGGACGTGCTGGCCGAAAACGGGCTGAAGTTCGTGCTCTTGGCACCCGGGCAAATCGAGGCCATCCGGCCTTTGGGCGGCAAGTGGCGAAGCGTGGGCGACGGCAGCGTGCCCACCCATCGGATCTACACCCACCACACGGCATCCGGCCCCATCTCCGTTTTCGTTTACGACGGGGGCCTTTCCAAGGCCGTGGCCTTCGAGCATCTCTTGCGCAACGCGAGCTTTTTCGCCGACCGCCTGCAGGCGGCGGCGGACGGTGCCCGGCCCGACCCTGGAGAAGACCGCCTGGTCTTCGTCTGCACCGACGGCGAAAGCTACGGGCACCACGAGCCCATGGGCGACATGTGTCTGGCTTACCTGGCCAGCCGAGAGTTGCCCCGCCGGGACCTCAAGCTGACCAACCCGGCCGCTTTTTTGGCCGCCCACAAACCGAAACACGAAATCCTCATCAAATCCGGCGAAGGCACGGCCTGGAGCTGCGCCCACGGCGTGGGTCGCTGGACCCGTGACTGCGGCTGCAGCACCGGCGGGCCACCCTCCTGGAACCAGGGATGGCGCGAGCCCTTGCGCGGCGCCTTCGACGCATTGAGAAAAGAAATCGATCCGCTCTATGAGCGCTTGGGGCAAAAAATCTTCGCCGATCCCTGGGCCGCCCGGGATGACTACGTGCAGATCCTTTTGGGTAAGCCACTCGGTGCCGCCAAGCGCTTTTTCGATCGACACGCCCTCGGCGAACTCAGCGACGAAGAACGCTCGCAGGCATACCGTCTCTTGGAAATGCAGCGCAACGGCATGCTCATGTACACCTCCTGCGCCTGGTTCTTTGCCGATCTTTCGGGCATCGAAACGGTGCAGGTCTTGCGCTACTACGCCAGGGCCGTGCAGCTCGCGGCCTTGCTTTCCGACAAGCCCGTGGACCGTATCTCTGAAAAACGATTGGCCGAGGCCAAAAGCAACCTGCGCATGATGGGCACGGGCACGGAACTCTTGCAGCGCTTTGTGGCACCCAGCATGCTTTCGGCCCGCAAGGCCGCGGCCCACCAGGCCCTGATCACCCTGATGGAGCCGGGCTCGCCGGTCAAGCGTCTCTATGCTTTCCGGGTGCGCATGCACGACAGTCGACGAGTCGAACGGGCGGGTCTTTCGGCCTGCGCCTGCCGTGTGAGCGTCGAGGCCGAGCGCACCCGCGAGGGCGGCACCTTCAACGTCGTGGTCTTGGCCGGCAGCAAGCTCAGGGTGCGTATTTTCGTGCGCGACTACGCAGAGGGTCTGCCCCAATTGGACTTGGGCGATCTTTTGGACGTGGCCGAAAAAGACGGCTTTGCGGCCGCCTGTGCCGCGGGTGATGCCATCGCCGACGAAAGTTTGGGCTTGGCCGACATGCTTCACGAGCTCAAGCTCAGCGCCAGTCGCAGCCTCTTAGAGCCCGTGGTCGACGAGATGCGCGACACCTTCGACGCCTTGTTCCGAAAGCACGAAGCCCTGCTGCACACCATGCAGCCCTTCGGGATCAAGCTGCCGCGTTCGCTCGTGGCGCCCATCGCCTATGGGGCCTCGCGACGCTTCAACCAACTCATCGAGCGCAACCTCGACGACGGCCGCTTCGAAGCGGCCGAAGATCTCCACCGGGTCATGAGCGGCCTGGGCCTTCCGCGAGACGCCCGCAAGGGAAGCCGCTTGGCGAGCGAGCGTCTGACCGAGCTCCTAGACGATGTGCTCGAAAAGCCCGACGCCAAGTCGATCGGCCGTTTCGAAAAACTCTTGGAGTCCACGCGAGAGCTCGAACTGGATTTCGACGAGGCCGGCCTGCAAGACCGGGTGATGGACGAACTGGACAAGGTGCTGGACGGCATCTTGCACCCGCCCTCGCCGGCCAAACCCCAGCCCGACCTGGCCAAAAGCCTGGTCGAAATGGCCGGCTACTTAAACCTGCTTTGGGGGTCAGACACCGGCACTTGACACATAGGTCTATGTGTCAAGTGCCGGTGTCTGACCCCTGCTTGATACGGAGAAAACCATGAAGCTTCGTTGCGCATTCATCTTCCTGGGCGTTCTTTTGATGACCGCGGCCTGCGGGCGCAGTTTCGAGTCGCCGCCGCCCGTGCCGCCCCAAGTCGTCATCGACAGCGTGATGCCCGACAAGGCTTATGCCGGACAAAAAGTCACCCTCATCGGCCAGGAATTCGATCCGGAGGCCGCCAAGAACGAAGTTTACTTCGGCACCGAGTTGGCCGAAGTGCTGGCCGTCAAGGACATGGAAGACGGCATGCTGGGACTGAGTGTGCTCGTACCGCTGCTGGACGAAAAATCGGTCGACATCCGGGTGAGCACCACCAACAGCCAGGGATCCCTGGAGCAACTCTTCATCTACCTGGGACCCGGCCACCTGGTTCATCAGCAAATCTTCGAAGCGGTTTCCTTTCCAGCAACCCCCATGCTGGCGGCGACCATCCCCGGACTCGACACCCTCGAACTTTTTGATTGGCCCTCTTTGATGCTGCTGGGCCTGGACAACAAAACCCTCTCCTGTGCCAATCACGAAACGGGACTGCGCTACGAGGTCGGCCTGTGCGAGACGCCCCTTTCCGGTGCCGTGGCGCTGGAGATGGATGTGAATGGGGGGGTTGTCCACTACCTGATCACGAGCCTGCAAGTCTCGGATAGCGGTGCCCCGAACTCCACCCGGCTGCAGCACATGATGGTGGACTCGAATGGATTTCATGGTCCAGAGGTCGTCGAGGACATTGTCCCAACCGACAATGATTTCTTGCCCTTGTTGATTTACGCCTTCTGTCAATCCGGAAACTGCCTCGATCAGGCCTTCTTCGTCACCGACTCTCAACGACCCCGCGGACTGATCCATGATCCAAAAACCAACACATCCAAGCTTGTGCTCCCCAGTCTCACGCAGATGGACTCATGCGATTGCGAGGTCGACGATCCGCCCTCGAGAATCCTCGGGTTGGCCCAGGACATGGATGACGGGGCCCTGTTCACCCTGCCGGACCAAGGCCCTTGGATTTGGCTCATCGATCCGTCGGACGACGAACCGGAGGCCACCTGCGCCTGGCCGGCCCCCTGCCCCAGCCAGGACATCATGAGTGATTGCTGCAACGCAAACTACATCGCCCTGGCGGCACGACAGAACACCTCGTCAGAGCAACCGCCCGAGGATGCGTTTCGACTTTACGCCCTCGACGTCGTCAGCAGCATGGTCCACGAGTTCAAACGCGTGCCGGATTCGGGCACGCTGGAATTCACCGGGAACAGGGCCGGCCCTTTCCCCGGCGCTTTCGCCCTGACCTTTGGACGCCATGGTGCCCAAGCCCCGATCACTCACGAACCCTTTGTGGCCGGCAGGCTTTACGTGGCCACACCGAACGGCATTTTCATCCTTGCAAGCAACTTGCATGGTAGCCTGAGCCGAGTAGGCTTCTTGCTGGTCCCCACCGACTACGACGTGCCCCAGGCCCTGACCACCATAAAGCATTGGTCCATCGACGCAATCGGCGGCCCCGACACCTGGCCCGCCGATATTTTGGTCTACGCCGATCCGGCGGGTGATCGCTACTTCACATTCGAGGCGGGCCGGGAGAGCAGTACTTTGCAGGAATTCCCCGTCGGCAGGCAATCGCCCGGCATGACCGCGGCGGGCGACGGCTCTGTTTTTTACCTGACCGAGCCCCTCCACAACTCGATGCGCGTCATCGACAACGCCTCGCAACTTCAGCTTCGAGAGTTCAAGGTCCATCCCAGCCTGTGGCTGGGCTCGGGATCGCCTGTTTATCTCTCCGGCAAAATCGATCTCCTCCTGCTGGGTCTGGCGGATCCGCTCGAAAACCACCTCTCGGCGGTAGCGGCCTGGCAACCCGACCAGGGCCTGTTGGGCCTGCCCGACTGTGAGACCAGCCGCTTGCAACCCACGGAAGTGCCCATCATCAACCTGCCATTCCATCAGATGAAGCTTTTGCATAGCGACCCGGAACAACTCGCCTTCATACATTACGGCACCGTCAACGCTCAAAACGAGCCGACAGTGCCCGCCTCCGTGCGCTTCCTCGAGCTGAACAGCCAGGGGGAAGACGCGACCGAAGTCCTGAACGGACCGACCGAAGACCTCGATCCCGGCTGGAGCGCATGCTCCGTCTGGCTGAGCCTGGACCCCCTCGGTCGCGCCAGCGTGGTTCTGGACGCCATGGCCAACCCAAACAATCCGGACGACTGGATAGCCTGGCTCAAAATCGTCGACCGCGAGCAAGGCCCGCTGGATGAACCCATCGTGCTGGATCTCAGTGAGCTTGCAGCCACCGCCGACATGGCCCTGCTGGTGGATGAAAACGATCAGGGCCTGAGCAACTACACGATCTTTCTCAGCCAAGTCTACTATGCGGGCTTGCTGGCCATCCACGTGGCCGGCCCATCCGTAACGCGGCACTTTATCCCCACGGGCGGTTTTCCAGGGCTTTTGACGTTCAGCCCGGACACCAAAAAGCTGTACGTAGCCCACCGCGGCATCGGACAACTCAGCGTGGTGAACCTGGACTGCCCCCACTATCCCCAATGCGCTCAGGTTGAACGCACCATCGATCTGGACGCGGTCCCCAGCGGCCTGACAAGCTCGGCATCCGGTGCCCACCTCTACGTCATGCATGCAGACAAAAACCAAGTCACGATTCTGGAGTAGACAGGGGTCAGACACCGGCACTTGACACATAGGCCTATGTGTCAAGTGCCGGTGTCTGACCCCTGCTTGTGCTCGGAGGAACACATGCGTTTACGGATCATACTGAGCGTGTTGGCCTGTTCTTTTTTGTTTGCCGCCTGCGAGCGCAGCTTTGACTCGCCGCCGCCCGTTCCCGTGGTGGAGGGCTTCTCGCCGGCCCATGCTTTCGCCGACGATTTGATCGACATTCAGGTGAGCAACCCGGGGGTCGCGGGCGAGTTGGCCGTTTACTTCGGCACGGCCAAGGCCGAGATCCTGTCGTCTGGCGAGAATGGGGTCACGGTGAAGGTGCCCGTGCTCGAAACCGGCGCATCCGTGCCCATTCAGGTGAGCACCAGCGGCGGGCAAGCCGACTCGGGTGAGAACCTGTTCGTTTACGACGGCCATGGTCATCCCTTGCAGCAAATCCTGATCGAAGAACGCACTTCCAGGGTGAGCCCCACCGTGGTCTTCACCGCGCCTCGATTGTCTTTGGGCATGCTCGCCTTCCTCAACGCCGACTCTCGACACATCGGCGTGATGATGGAAGACAGCGGCCTGCATACGGAAATCGGCATGTGCGGCACACCCATGTCGGCAGCCCTTGGCGTGGCCCCCGACGCAGATGCGGGCGCACAATTTTGGATCGTGGCCCTACAAGAAACCCTTGAGATGAGCGATTCGAACCCGACTCAGCTGATGCGATTGCATCTGAATATCGACTCGGTCATCAGCCCCATCCAGGTCGAGCCTTTGCCCCAGCTTGACGGGGAGGCCTTCGTCCCCTTCATGGTCAAAAGCCTTTGCGCCAACGCCCTGTGCAACCAGAACCTCATGGCCATCACCGATCTCAACACCCCAAGCCTTGCCGTTGCGGCGGTCCCGAGCATGAACGAAAGCATCAACTACACCCTCCAGAGCATCGACGAAGCCGACTTGCTCTGCCCGGTCGACCACAGTCGCATTTTGGATATGGTGCAAGATCCAGCCTCGGACGATGTCTTTGCCTTGCCGACCAACAGCCCCGAAGTCTGGCGAATCCCGCTGGGCCTCGGCACCCCGGAACGCGTCTTTCCCGGTGACGACGCCCCCCTTGTTTGCGCTCGCAGTTTTTCCGCCCTGGCCATGGACCCACGACGCGAAGGGGTTCTCGATCCGCGCACTCTTTATGTGACTCAGTTTTCACCCATCCCCAAGTTGCACATGCTGCGAGAAACCATTCTCGGTTGGCAACAATTGGACGAGGTGGTCTTGGACGGCCTTCCCTTCGCCGTGACCGGGGGCCGCTTTGATGATGAAGCCGGCATCACCCACGCCAGAATTTACGTCATGACCAGCAACGGACTGCGCGGCTTCGACGTGAGCAACGACGAACTCGAGCCGGTGGTCAGCCTGCCTCAGGCGGTCATCATCGGCGGGCCCCAGAGCCTCACCACCGACAGCAAATATCGACCGCTCTTGGGCCGCCCGGCGGACACCATCGTCTTCGCCGACACCGCCAGCGATCGGCTCATCACCTGGACGGTCGGTCAGGAGGCCGAACTCATTCACCACCTGCCGGTGGGACCCATCATCCCAAGCATGGCGCGCTCCATGTCTCAGCCTTTGGATTTCCTTGCCGATGCCTTTTCCAACAGCATTCGGGTCCTGGATCGAGACAGCGCGGCGCAGGTCGGCCTCTTCGGTATCGACGGCAACCTCACCTTCGGCACCTCTTATCTGACCACCTTGAGCCTGGACAACATGGAGCTCTTGCTGATCCCCAAGATGAATGCAGGCGGCGGCCCCGGCCGGTTCAAAGGACTGGTGGTGCACCGGGTGGATGAGGCCGTGGACCTGCCCGGATGCCGGGCCTCCTTGCAAGACGGCCAAGAAGATTTCGCCAACACCCTGCGACTTTTCGAAGACGTCTCCTTTGATCGGATGCTTTACGTCGACAGCCCCACACCTTGCCTGGTCTTCATGCTTGATTACGACGAGGCCTCGGACACCGAAGGCCCCATTTGGATCCGTGAAGTGAACAAGGCCAGTCCAGGCTTCGACGCCGAAATATTCGGGGCCACCTTCGTTCTGCCGAGAGCCACGATACCTCGTGATCTCAAAACCTTCGCCCTGGACCAGACGGCCAGCCTGCTCGGCGCGGTGGCCCCCGACGGGACAAGCAGCGACGAAAACGCCTATGCGCTGGTTATGCACGACCTGCTAAACGATCTGTACATGACCATGCCGATGTCGAGCCTCTTGGCTCGCCAGGCCGGCGCCCTGGCGGTGATGCGCTCCGACAGCGAGGGACGAACCATTTACTCGGCCTTTTTGTCCATCAACGGCACAGGCGAAATATGGCAGCTGCGCTTTGACTCCAGCGGAGCCCTGGAAAATGAAAGCATCCTGAACGTCGGCGGCATGCCCACAAGCCTCAGCCTCAGCCCCGACAGCCGGCGACTCTATGCGCCCCACTCGCTGCACAACATGCTGAGCATCATCGACATCGATTGCGACTCAAACGAAGGCGACTGCCCCAATCTGCAAGCCAACTTGAACGTAGGTGCCTACCCAAGCCAGGTCATCTTCCGCCCCGACGGGGGACAGGCCCTGCTCCTGCACCACTACAACAGCATCCAAACCGTCATCGAGTAAAAGCAGGGGGGGGGTCAGACACCGGCACTTGACACATAGGCCTATGTGTCAAGTGCCGGTGTCTGACCCCA
>JAFCZJ010000207.1 GCA_019314375.1 Deltaproteobacteria bacterium
ACGCTCAGGGCCTTGGTCGCCCCTTCAATCATCGCCCGGGAAGAGACAACGTCGCCAACCGCCTGCTTCATCCAGGCATTGGGCGTCAAATTGCCCAGAGCGCACATGCGCTCCATTTCCCTGGCCAGAGGATGAGAATGGAAAAAGTTCTCGATCTGGAATGCGATGATGTGGCCCAAAGGATAGTCAGGCAGGTACAGTCCCGAATTGATCATGTGCGAGTAGATGGCCAAAATTGGGCTGTCTTGAACGCCAAACACTGGAGCGTAGTACTTGTTCCAGACGTCCTTGGCGATATCGACTACTGCCACGCGCAAGTCAGCCGGCTTGGCCTCCGGATGTTCGTACATCCAGCGCCACACTCGCATGTCCATCACGCCCACGCCTGCAATTTCACGAGTCGACCAAAAATCATCAAGAACCTTCATGGCCTCAAAGGTGGCGTCGGTCTTGGCCATACCCAAAACATCCAAGTCACGGCTCTGGAACACAAAAGCAAAACCTTCGGTGAATGCCGTATTGGGCACACCTTCGAGCAAAGTATGGTCGAGGCGATAAAGAGAAAACACCTGCTCCACGTTGTGACCCAGTTCATGCATGGCAATATTGAAGCCCTTATAGTCCATGCCGTCCTTGGGCACGCGGGTGCGCAAGTGGGCCTTCTCAGTCCGCATTTGCGGCCCCCAGGCATGACCCGCACCGCGCGCCGCATCCACCTCTATGTGCTCAGCCAAGAATCTTGCCGTGGTCGCATCAAAACCAAGCTTGCCAAGAATGTTCGGCAAGTCCTTCTGGAAGGCGGCTAGCGTTGGATACCGAGTCTTGACCACCCGGTCCAGCTCCCGCTCATCAAAGGAAGCCCGGGCCTTGAATCCGTCATACCAAATATCAAAAGGCAGAAGTTTGCGGCCAAGCTTTTGCTCCATGTATGCCGCCACGGGCTTGCTTGCCGGAGCCTCCAGGATGCTGACCAAGAGCTTTTCTACCTCAGCTTCAGGAATCTCTCGATGGGACTTGAATCGTCGATCGATGTGACTGGGCATATCTGGGTAATGAGCATCCTCTAAGCGATGGGCCCGAAAAACATCAAGCAGCCGCTCAAAACGTGTATCCGGCTCCCGTGGAGCAGACTTGCCGTCGACCGTGTTGGCCTCCGGATCCCAAACTTGTGCCGAGCTGCCGATGACCACCTTGGGAATCTCCTGGTGAACAATGCGTAACATGATGCGCTGAATGATTTCTTGTTTGTGCAGATTGCCCTTGGGATCGGCATACATGGCCTTGAGTTCGTCTCTAAGCCCCCAATGGGAAATCAACTTAAGCCCCTTTCGAAAAAGGGCTTTTCCTTCTTTGTCTACTACTTTTTCCATATGAATGTTGTAGTTGAAAATATAGTTATCCGCCCGTGCATAGGCTTTGGTCACCGCCTGTTGCACATGGGCTGGTACCCGGTGGGCAAATCGCTCAGCCAGACGGACTTCGGCCCAAGCTCGCCGGTCCCATTTTTCTCCCTTGTTCAACTTTTCCTCGAGGGTAACCACAGGGAAATTGAGCAAAGCCATGAATGCCAGCTTGGACTTGAAAAAGTCATCCAAAACATGGGCCCCCGGGTCCATTTGACCAAAAAGGAGATCCATGGGCAAAAGGGGGCCCAATTCCTCATCCACCTCCAGTCGAAGAGCAAGGGTCAATGAGTTCATATGACCATCGATTTGCTCCATCTTGCTCTCGAATCGCTCGAATAGTTTATCCAGCTCCGGTCCGTCCATAAAATGATTCACACAGAAATGGGCAAAAGCGCCCGCATCGCCGTCATCCTTTCCCCAAAGCTGGGCGACTTGACGCACCCCTCGTTCGATCCTGGTTTTGGGCGCCTTGTTGAACTTGGCCTGAACCTGGCCGATCGTGCCCAATATATCCTGCTCGGCAATCACCATGCCCTCACCTCCCGACCTGTCGGCTGCCATGGCCAACGAGACAAAAAGCAGACCCGCGGCAATCAAGACCCCATGAATTCCATTAACCTGATGCCCTATTTTCATAATTCACCTCCAAATCCGGCTGGTTCCACTTACTCTGTCCCCATTACCACCCATTACCAACCCATTATCACTCCGTCAATACCGCGTCCAGCACCGTGTCGCTTAGGGACACGATGCAAGGGACCCTGGACCCGGAGTTGCTCAGGTGTATACTACGGTACCAAACCAGGGAGGAGAACGTGATCCGCAGAAAGACACCAACCCGAATTCTGGCCCCAGTCGCCCTCCTCGCTCTGTCCTGTGCGCTGCTGTTAGGCTGCCCGGACAAGCAGGTAGAGGCCCCTGACCCTGCGCCTTCCTCTAAAATCGATCCAGCCGAACAAAAAAACAGATGCAGGAGGATACTTGATTCCAACGCAAAAGCATTCTCCTCGAACTTGCACCGCCAACTCGAAAAGCTAGACCGGAAGCGCCATGCTGAAACCATCACCTGCTTGAAAACGAATTCGATGAAACCTTCGGCATGCATGCAGCCAGGCGAAGCCGCAGTTTACCAAAAAATGAACATGGAGCAGCTGGCCGCCTGCAAAATGCTTCCATTGAACATGCTGGAATGTCTAGAGAAGGGCGATCGAACCAGCAAAGATTGTGCGCTGGCTTACGCCCGGTACCAGGGCCAGGTGGTCAGCCTTCCCATGGCGGAAGGCCCAGCCCTGGCCTGGAGCTTCGATTTGGACTCACCCCTGCGCTCCCTGCTGCCCATGGGAGACGGCACCTGGCTGGTGCGTCAAGACAAGGCAATTTTGGCCATCGGACCGGGGCGCCAGCTCTGGAAAACCAAATTGGCGGCCTCCAGCTCCAATCTACTGGCCGATCTTGGAGGCGGAGTCGTATTGGCCTCAGCTGACGACAGGACCCTGGTGGCCCTGGATGCCCTGACCGGCCAGCAACGATGGAAAACCCAGGCATTGCAAGAGGATGTGCGCGCGGTGTTCACCCTTTCCCCGGGCAGTGGAACAGGGACGGAGTTGCTATTGGCCAACGGCGCATGGATGAGCCTGCATCCGGCGGACTGCCGCAAAGGGGCTCCAGGCTGCGTCAGACCCACGGGTGCCGATATTGGTGAGGCGATCTTTGCAAACCCCGAAGCCGTATTCCATACCGAAACGAGTCGAACCTTTTTTACAAGCAAGCATCTGGTGCAGACAGACGCCAAGGGCAAACTGATCTTCCGTATTGACGCCAGAGACAAGTTCTCTGGTGCCGTCCCCCATGAAGACAAACAGTTGCTGCTCAGCGGCGACGGCTGGATCTTTGCACTGGACCCCTTGCTTTGCCGTTCTGAAACCCCCATCTTCTTGACCCCTCGAACCCCCAAGCCCAAAACCATGGAAGAGCTGGACTTAGACCATGCCGCACCGCCAGGTTGTATCATCTGGCGCACACCCGTCAGCACACCGATGGGCGGCCATCCTCTTTCCCTGGGCGACAAGGGCCTGGTCTTACAGATTCGAGACCACCTGGTGAAATTCGAATCCGGCAAATTTTCCTGGCGGGTCGGTGTGGCGGCGACGGGCACTCCGGCCATCACGAAAGATGGACGCATTTTCGTTCTGAGCAAGCCCTTGGACAAGCGAGATCATCCGGGTCTGCGGTGCCTTTCTGGCTCCACGGGGCTCACACTGTGGCGCACCGCTCTGGGGACGGAGTGGCTTCCAGGGCTCAGCCGCGCCGAGACCGTCGGGGTGACGATAAACGGCCCATGGCTCTTGGCCTACGCAGGCAGGCATATTGCAGCCATCGACCTTCGCGTTCCGCCCAAGCCCTTGGCCCGCCGACCATGACCCAAAACAAAGGCCCAAAAGAAAAAGCCTTCCGACGTCGGCAATCCATCGTTGAAGACCACGCCGAGCATCCTCACGCCCGCCTGGACGAAAAGGGGCTGAGAGCGCATCTTTTGATCCATGAAATGGTCGAACAACAAATCGATGCCGGTCAGCCGGCCGAGGTGCTTGATGCCTTGCGACGCCTCACGGGCGGCGGCCTGAATCGTCATCAAGCCGTTCATGCCATCGGGGCACTGGTGGCCAAACAAGCCTTTGCCATGATGCAGACAAAACGCCCCCTGGACGAGTCTGCGTATCAACAAGCGCTGAATGAATTGACGGTGGAAGCTGCGCGCAAATTGGTTGATCGGATTTGATTCTAAAGACACTTGCGATGTCGAAACAGTCGCCTTATTGACCAGACAAGAATACCGGAAGACAGCAACACCATGGCGCCAACCAGTAAATCCAACCACAGAGGTGCCCACCAGCCACCCCCCGTATCCCAGACCACCCAAGCGATCCGCCCACCCGCGGCGAGCATCAAAAGAACCAAGCCCATCACCAAAAGAATCCGCGATTCACGCCGTTGCTTGGGCGACAGCAAACCGGACAAATCAAAATGAATATCGGTAGAGGAATCGTAGTGTTCGTAGTTGAAACTCCCCTCATCCTCCGCGTTGCGCAACACGAGCAAGCCACCACAAGCAGGACACCGATCTCGCCCAAAGGCCCAGTGCCCCGACTCATACAAACTCGAGCAACCCTCACAACGTTTGCGTTCGACCACTTGGCCTGCCTCCTGTAACTGCCGATAACTGCCGATAACTGCCGATAACTGCCGATAACTGCCGAGGGAGCATACGCACATGCCCCCCAGTCGGCAACAGAAAATCCCCCAAGGAAAAAAGCGTCCTGACTTTGACATCAAGAGACTGCGGACGTAGAACCAGAGCATGGCACAGAAGTCGAGCAAAACCTTACTGGGACGCCAAGCCGCGCCCTCGGCCCAAGTGCAGAAACTGCTCGCGGATACCCCCGTGGGCAAGAAATACGACAAACAGGTTAGCGCGGTCCTGTTCACCGACATTGTGGGCTCCACGGCATTCTTTGAACAGCGAGGCGACGAAGCCGGCATGGCCATGGTCGAGCGGCACAACACCCTGCTCTTCCCCGTCATCGACAAACATGGCGGCCTGGTCATCAAGACCATCGGTGACGCCATCATGGCCGCCTTCGAGCATGCGGCCGACGCCGTGCGGGCCTCCGTCGGCATGCAGGCTGAGCTCAAGGCATACAACGCGCAACAAGAATCGGCCGATCGAATTCGGGTACGCATCGGCATCAATTACGGAGAGGTCATCTGCCTCGACGCCGATCTCTTCGGCGACGTGGTCAACGCAGCGGCCCGAGTCGAATCTCTGGCCCGCGGCGAGCAGATTCTGGTTTCCGCCCATGTAGTCGCCGAGCTGGACGACGGATTCCCCTTCCCTCGCCACCTTTACGACGCCGTCAGGGTTCGCGGCAAACAAGAGCCCATGGAAATCTACCGCGTGGACTGGGATCCGGACGCCCCGGCGGAAGACGCAAGCCCTGTACCCCCGGTCAAAATGGGCCAAAAACTCGGAGATCGTTTCGAGATACTGGAGCTGCTCGGAGAAGGCGGCATGGGCCTGGTCGTACGAGCCAAGGATCTGGCCTTGGACGAAGACGTAGCCCTGAAGTTCATGCGACCGGATCTGATCAGCGCACCGGAAACCCTGAAGCGATTCAAAAGCGAGGTCAGACTCGCCCGCTCGGTGACCCACCCCCACATCTGTCGCATCCATGAATTCTTAGAGATGGGCGGACACAGCTTCCTCTCCATGGAGTTGGTACGCGGCGTGACCCTGGAAGACGAGCTGATCACAAAAAAGCGGCTCGAGCCGGCTGAGGTAGAGCACGTCCTGGCCGGGGTCTGCCTGGCCCTGCAAGCCGCCCATGAAAAAGGCATCACCCACCGGGACCTTAAACCGGCCAACATCATGATCGAAGACGATAGCAACCGAATCGTCCTCATGGACTTCGGCATCGCGGAACTCAGCCAAGGTCACGCGGATCAAAGCGACGGCCGGGTGGCCGGCACGCCGGACTATATGAGCCCGGAACAAGTCCGCGGCGAGTCCTTGGGCCCAAGCTCCGACATCTACTCTTTGGGCGTAATCCTTTATCAACTGCTCTCCGGCCAGCCGCCCCACCAGGCCTCCACCCCCATGGCGGTGGCCATCCAGCACGTAACGGCCGAGCCCATGCCCCTGGCCGAGCGCCGACCCGGCCTGCCCGAAAAACTGCTCCGGGCAACCGCTCGCTGCCTGGCCAAAGAGCCGACCAAGCGATTCGAAAGCGCAGCCGACCTGGGGCGTTTTGTCCTCGGGGATGCCTATGGCCAAATCCAGATCATCAAACGCCGCCCCATCCTGCCCTTGGCCATCGGCTTGATCGCCCTGCTTTCCCTCGGCTTGCTGGCCTTGTGGTTTGGACTACGCGATACGGCCCCCGCCGCGGCCACGCTCACCGAATTACTGCTCTCCAGCGACGCCGTGGCTCACTCTGCTCGCTACGCTCCGGACGGACAGACCATCGCCTTCATACAGGAAGGCGAGGTCTGGCTCTTAGACGGCGAGCAGGAGCGCCCCCTAAGCACCGATGCGGGAGCGCTGGAATCCATGGATTTCAGCGGGCTGGCCTGGTCTTCGGACGGCGGTCTGATTTTTACCGCCCGAGGAGAAACAGGGCCGGCCATCAAGCGACTGCCCTACGGCGCATCCCAGGCCGTACCCTTGTACCCCAACGCGGCTGCGGTGGACCTGTCCCCCGACGGCAAACAAATCGCCTTTTCCAAACTCAACGACCTGAAGAGCTACAGCGTCGTGGTTGCGCAGGCCGACGGCAGCCAAGAAAAAATGGTATTGGGAGACGTTGCTTCCCTATCCTACCTGCGACCGCGCTGGTCTCCGGATGGCAAAGAGCTTGCGCTGGTGGTGCATCTGCTCGGCTACCAGACCACCCAGGATGTGGCGGTGCTCAACCTGGCCAGCGGATCCCTTCGCATGTTGACGAAAGACGGAGCGGAAAAGAACGCCGAGAACACGGACCCCACCTGGGCACCAGGCGGCGAATGGATCGCCTATGCGTCCCGGCGTTCCGGCACCTCCAGTCTGTGGTGGGTGCCCGCCGCGGGGGGTCCCTCCCGACCTTTGTCCCAGTCGGCCACAGAGGATCAGCGACATCCCGACATTTCCCCAGATGGAAAACGTGTGCTCTTCCACACCCTGGTCAAACAACTGGACGTGGATCTCGTTTACATTGAGCAAAATGCCGGTCGCCCCCTGACCCAGAAGCGTCGGCCTGATCGTTTCCCCAGCTTCTCTCCCGACGGCAAGCAAGTGGCCTACCGATCAGAAGGCACCGGCAAGCACTCCGATCGGCACCGCATCGTGGTACTGGATCTCTCCAGCAACAAGCGCAGATCATCAACCGCGCCTGAAGGGATACGGGATTTCGCTTTCTGCGGCTCTGAGCAAATGGTGTTCAACGCCACACGCGGTGAGGAGCGCCTACTCGGCATACTGGATCAAGAAGGTGACGAGAAAATCCTGGTGGGCGATTTCCATCGGCTCTGGGCTCCTGTTTGTAGTCCAGACGCCAAGGCTGTCGTCTTCGTGGGACAAAGACAACGCTCCGACTCCAGGACCTTGTGGCTTTATGAAATAGAGAAAGCCAAGTTACAGCAACTGACCGAAGCAAAGGGAGTTCACAGCTATCCATCTTGGTCGCCGAAGGGCTCCAAGCTTGCCTATCGATGGGCTCCCTCCAAGGACAGTTGGGGTGAAAGCGAACTCAGGATGCTGGATCTGGCCAAAGCCGGATCCAAACCACACAAACTCACGACACACACCAGCTTCCAAAAATCCCGTCGACGCCTCCGTTTTTCCGGGGATGGCGCATGGATCTACTACATCCAAACGGCCAGCGAGGGAGGTCGACTCTGGCGGGTGCCAAGCAGCGGGGGCGACCCGGAGCAGGTCTTGGACCTCCCCTACGTTCACACCTTTGACTTCGACATCAGCCCCGACGGCAAAACCCTGGTCTACGCACGAGCCAACAACTCCGGCAACCTGCACGAAGCGCGCAACCCCGATTGGGACCTGTAAACAAATACGAAAAACTCAATGACGCAGGCTTTGATCTAATTCGTGAAGCCGCTCGTCCAGTTCACCCACCAAACGGCGGGCAACCCCCTCGCCCAACAAGCGATCCACCTGGGCCTTCTGCACAGCCACCTTGCGTAGCAGCAAGATCTGTCGAGACAACTCACGGTGTTCTTCTTCGCGCACTTTTCCCTCGATGACCGGGTCTTCTTTGCGACGCGCTTCCAACTCGGTTTTCTCTTCCATCAGCTCA
>JAFCZJ010000321.1 GCA_019314375.1 Deltaproteobacteria bacterium
ATCTTCTGCGGCTTCTTTGCCAGCACCTTCGAGTATCTTGGAATCTGCAATTTCTGCCATATCTTTGGCATCTTTCAGACCCAGGCTTGGGATTGCGCCGAACTGGCCAAGGAAAACGGGCTGAAGAACGTCCTGGTCAGCAACGGTTTTCTCAACAGCGAACCCCTGGCTGAATTGATGCCGTTGATCGACGCGGTGAATATCGATTTGAAGGCGATGGACGATGAGTTCTACCGAACAGTTTGTCAGGGACGATTGGAACCGGTGCTGGCGGCGATCCGTCAATTCCATGTCGCGGGGGTACACCTGGAAGTGACCAATCTGCTCATCCCCGGGTACAACGACAATGAGCAACAGGTGGATCGTCTGGTGGATTTTGTGCATTCCCTGGGCCGCGACATTCCCTTGCATTTTTCAGCCTATCATCCTTCCTGGCGGCTGAACGCTCCGCCAACGCCGCGACAAACGCTGATTCGGGCTCGCAAGCAGGCCCTGGACCGATTGGACTGGGTGTACCTGGGAAATGTTGGCGGAGAGACCGGGCGCGATACGATTTGTCCCGATTGCAGCACGACAGCTATCATTCGGTCTGGATTCCAGGCCCGGGTGAACGTGGAAAAGGAGAGCGCCTGTACCGGATGCGGGCGCCCCTTGCCCTTTGTGATGAAATGAGAAAGAGATTCAGGCAGTAATTTTTTTGTAAATCTACTGCCTGTTTATAATATTTGAAACCGATTGGCTATGGGTGATTGGTTTCAAGGAAGGTTTTCTCCAGATGCGCGCATTGTTGGCCGGATTGATAGCGAAGCTCCGCCCTGTCGGTGACCGGTACCGGGTTCTGATCACCGCGTTGGTCCTGAATATTCCGCTGATGGGCCTGATTTTCCTGAAAAATCTCCAGAACGTGGACTACAACATGGTGACCTGGACCTATGCCCAGACCGTGGTCGCCTACTACGCGCTGCCCCTGATGCTCGTGGTCACGGCCCTGTTTCTGCTGGTCATCCCCTTTCGGCGCGTGGCGTTTGCCTTGTGCGGAACATTGATGGGGCTCTTCGTCTACTATCTCTTCCTGGACAGCCTTGTTTACGCGGTCAGCAAAGTGCATATCGATTTGTTCTGGCTGGAATTCCTGATGAAGGATTTCGAGGGACTCGGGTTCCCCGGCGCCACCCTGGTGGCGGTCTTCGCGATCCTGGTGGCGATCTTCGCCATCCAGTTCGGATTCTTCAAACTGGCGGCCCGTTTTACCCTGACCTGGCCCCGGCTTTTGATCCTTCAACTGGTACTGGTCCTGGCGTTCGGAGTCAGCCAGGTCATGCACATCGTGGCCTACAAGCACAATGATTTCCGGATCACGAGCCTGACGCCGCACTACCCCCTCTACATGCCGTTCACTTCCCAGCGCAATACGGGCAAGTACGAAGACATGCTCCCGATGTTCGATATCGGCGAAGCCTCGGCCGCCGAGCAGAGCGAGTATCAATCCTTGAATTATCCGTTGCGGGAGATGACCTACGCCCCGGCCCCGGGGGCCCAGAAGCCCAACATCCTGATCATCATGCTGGAGAGCTGGCGGTACGACATGGTGAATGAAACCGTGTCGCCGAATATTCACGCGCTCGCCCAACGATCCTGGGATTTTCAGAATCACTTGAGCACCGGCAACCAGACGACCTGCGGTCTATTCGGGCTGTTCTACGGCCTGCATGCCACCTACTGGACTGCGGTGAAAGCCAACAACGCGCTGATCGACAATCCGGTCCTCATCGATGTCATGCGGGACAACGGCTACGCCTTCGGTGTCTACGCCGACTCCAACTTCGAGCGTCACAAGGTCAAGGATACGATGTTCGCCGGGATCGAAGTCCACGAGGATTTCGAAGGCAAGGGTGTGGAGGATCAGGACGCGGATCTGTCGAAGAAGTTGAAGGCCTTCATCAGCGAGCAGTCGGCTTCCGAAACGCCCTTCATGGCCTTCGCCTTCTTCAAGGCCAGCCACTACAGCTACTACTATCCGAAGGAACACCTGATCTTCACTCCGGCCAAGGATCTGCGCCTGGGCTTTCCCGGAGGAACCTCGGAGCCTGAAAAATACCTGAACGACTACATGAACTCGATCCACTACAACGACGAACTGGTCGGGGAAGTGTTGGCTCACCTGGAAGCCCTGGGCCAGATGGAGAACACGGTGATCATCCTGACCACCGACCACGGGGAAGAGTTCAACGATAATCAGGCCAACTACTGGGGACACGGCAGCAATTTCAGCCGCTACCAGACCCAGGTTCCCCTGATCATTCACGCCCCAGGACTGGGGGCCCGGACCATCCTGGATAGGACCAGCCACGTGGACGTGGTGCCCACGGTGTTGGAAGAATTTTTCTCCTGCACCAACGATGCAGCCGACTACAGCAACGGCCGCAACCTGTTCTCCGACGATCTGGGACTGCGCCCGCTGGTCATCGGCAGCTACTTCAATCACGCCTTCGTGCTGGGGGATGACGTGTTCGAGGTCAGCCCCATGCGCACCAAAAAGTACAAGTTGTGGGATGTGAACGAGGAGGCCGGCCGGCCTGACCCGCGGTTGTTGAAGGA
>JAFCZJ010000322.1 GCA_019314375.1 Deltaproteobacteria bacterium
GATTGAAGAGACCACCTCGGATTACGACCGTGAAAAGCTACAAGAGCGGCTGGCCAAACTGGCCGGCGGCGTGGCGGTCATCAAGGTGGGCGCGGCCTCCGAGGCCGAGATGAAGGAAAAGAAAGCCCGCGTGGAAGACGCCCTGAATGCGACCCGCGCAGCCGTGGAAGAAGGCGTGGTGGTCGGCGGCGGCGTGGCCCTGCTGCGGGCCCAAAATGCCCTGGCCAAACTGGATCTGAACGAGACCCAGAAAGTCGGCGTTGCCATCCTGAGCCGGGCCATCGAAGAGCCCCTTCGTCAGATCGCAGCCAACACGGGCTACGACGGCGCGGTGGTCTTGGACAAGGTCCGCGGCGGCAAGGGCGAGTTCGGCTTCAACGCGGCCACCGAGAAATACGAAGAGCTGCTCAAAGCCGGCGTGTTGGATCCCACCAAGGTGGTGCGCTCGGCCCTGCAGAACGCAGCTTCCGTTGCCGCAGAACGCAGCTTCCGTTGCCGGCCTGCTGATCACCACCGAGGTGATGATCGGCGAAAAGCCCGATGACAAGGATGCGGCCGCGCCGGCCGGTGGTATGGGCGACATGGGCGGCATGGGCGGCATGGGCGGTATGGGTGGCATGGGCGGTATGGGTGGATTTTAGCGTCCATTAAGCAAACAGAACCATCACGAAAGGGCTGGCGAAATCCAGCCCTTTCGTGTATTTGTTGCCTCCATAGGCATCCAGCCAACGGAAGATCAAAGGACGGTCCGCATGACTGAAGAGAGCATCAAGGGACAAGACGAGCCCAGCACCGACGAGGCCGACAAAGACGGATTGGATATCCCCTCGGAGTTGCCCATCCTGCCGGTGCGCAACACCGTGCTCTACCCATCCATGGTGCTTCCCTTGATGGTGGCCAGAGGCAAATCCGTCAAGCTGGTGGACTCGGTCCTTGCCGGCAATCGGCTTCTGGGTATCGTGGCCCAGCGGGATCCCGCCGTGGAAGATCCGGGCCCTGACGACATATTCCGCTTCGGCTCGGTAGGCACCATCTTGAAAATGCTCAAGTTCCCGGATGAAAGCATTCGGGTTTTGGTTCGCGGCATTCAACGAATCGAAATCAAGGACTTCGTCGGTGATGATCCCTACTTCACCGCCAAGGTGGAAGTGCTGGAAAGCAAGGCCGTCACGGGCGTGGAACTGGACGCCCATGTCCAGAACGTACGCAACCAGTTTTCCAAGTTCATCGAAAGTTCCCCTATCCTGCCGAGGGAAACCCAAGTGGCGGCCCAAAATATTGAGGACGCCGGCATGCTGGCGGACTTTGTGGCCACCAATCTGAACCTGAAGCTCGAAGACATGCAAGCGGTCTTGGAAACCATCCCGGTCGGTGAGCGTTTGGAAAAAGTCGCCAAGCTCTTGGACAGAGAACAGCAGGTAGCCGAACTGGGCACCAAAATCCAAGACGAGATCAAGAGCCAGATCGACCAAAGCCAGCGTGAGTATTACTTGCGCCAACAAATGAAGGCCATCAAGAAGGAACTGGGGGAAGACGACGCCAATGCCCGCGAGGTCGATGAGTTGCGCGACCGCATTGAGGCTGCAAAAATGCCGGAGGAGAGCAAGAAAGAAGCGGACAAAGAGCTCAACCGCTTGAGCCGCATGCACCCGGAGAGCGCAGAGTACACCGTGGCTCGGACCTATCTGGACTGGCTCTGCGAGCTGCCCTGGTCCAAAAGCACGGATGACAACTTGAACATCGCTGAAGTGCACAAGGTCCTGGACGAAGACCACTACGGCATGGACAAACCCAAAGAGCGCATCCTGGAGTATCTGGCGGTGCGTAAGCTCAAAAACGACATGAAGGGCCCCATCTTGTGCCTGGTGGGACCGCCCGGCGTGGGCAAAACCTCCCTGGGCCGCTCCATCGCCCGGGCCATGGGACGCACCTTCGAGCGCATGAGTTTGGGCGGCGTGCGAGACGAGGCCGAGATCCGCGGCCACCGGCGCACCTATGTGGGTGCCTTGCCGGGCCGCATCATCCGCGCCTTGCGCAAAACCGGTTCCAACAACCCCCTCATCATGCTGGATGAGGTGGACAAGCTTGGTGCCGATTTCCGCGGTGACCCCTCTAGCGCCTTGTTGGAGGTCTTGGACCCTGAACAGAACAACACCTTCACCGACCACTACTTGGACTTGCCCTTTGATTTGAGCAAAGTGCTGTTCATCACCACGGCCAACCTTTTAGACCCCATCCCGGCCCCCTTGCGGGACCGCATGGAGGTTTTGGAGCTGCCCGGCTACATCGTGGAAGAAAAAATTGAAATCGCCAAACGGCACGTGATTCCCAAGCAATTGGAAGCTCACGGCATCACCGTGGACAACCTGACTTTCTCAGAGGAATCCTTGGCCACCCTGGTTGGCGACTACACCCGGGAAGCCGGTGTGCGCAATCTGGAACGAGAGATCGCCAACATTTGCCGGAAAGTAGCGATGCGGGTGGCCACCGGCAATCCTGAACCTGTCTATGTGACGCCTGATTTGGTGTTTGACTTCCTCGGCCCACAAAAATTTTTCCACGAGACAGCCGAGCGGACGGACATTCCCGGCGTGGCCATTGGGCTTGCCTGGACGGCCGCCGGCGGCGAGGTGCTCTTCATCGAGGCCACGCGAATGCCTGGCGGCAAGCGCCTGAGCATCACCGGCAAACTGGGTGAGGTCATGCAGGAGTCAGCCCAGATGGCATTCAGCCACATCCGCTCTCGGGCAGTCGAGCTGGGCATCGACGAAGATTTCTTCGACAAGTCCGACCTGCACGTCCACGTACCGGCCGGCGCCATCCCCAAAGACGGCCCTTCGGCCGGCATCACCCTGTGCACGGCCATGGTCTCTCTGCTGACCGGTCGGCCCGTGGTCAGCGATCTGGCCATGACGGGAGAAATGACCCTGAGGGGCAAGGTGCTGCCGGTTGGCGGCGTCAAGGAAAAGGTTTTGGCGG
>JAFCZJ010000323.1 GCA_019314375.1 Deltaproteobacteria bacterium
GATCGCTTCGTCGTGCTTCTGCCCCGGACTCATTTTGCAGGCTCGGTGGCCGTGGCCGGGCGTTTGTGGCGCTTGGTGTCGGAGGTGCCCTTGTCCGAAGGACGGCCTCATGCTGCGGCGAGGGTGAGCATGGGCGTGAGTTTTTATCCCAATCCGCAGGTGCGCACGGCAAAACAATTGATGGATCGGGCGATCGAAGCCCAGGGTCTGGCCAGCCGGGAAGGCTGCGAGCAGATCTGCCTCTACCAAAGCACTGCATACTTCTACAAGCCAGAAGACGCCTAAGCCTGCTTGAAAGATTTTTTAAAGGGGATCCAGGTAGAAGATGCCGTGGGCGGTTCGTATGGTAGGCAACCTGCGCAAGACGGAGGAATGCGCTCCTCGCATCAGGCGATTCAAGGCAAGCCAGGCACCCAGGGGCAGTCCGTAGCGGGCCATGGCCTGGTGGGCATAGGCCGAGCAAGTTGGCTGGTGTGCGCAGCGCGGGCCGTCTACCCGGGTTAGAAGTCGAGACCAAAAAGCGAAGGCCAGGCTGAAGGGTGAGCTGCTCGCGATTTTGTTTTCAGGTGCCCGCTTCGATCCGGATGATTGCATGGTGGGGTGTCGGGGATCGGCGGACCAGGGGCCGAAGTTCTTGGCCGCTGTTGCCGACCAGGTCCAGGTCATCAGCAAGGCTATGACAGCGAGGCTTCTCATTCTTCCTCCTCCTCCGGATTTTCCTTGTCGATGTGGGCGCGGATTTTCTCCAGTCGCTCGCGGATCGCAAGCTCAGCCCCTTGCTCACTGGGCTCGTAGTAGCTGCGGCCCTGAAGCTTTTCCGGTAGGTAGTTCTCCACCACGTAGTGGCCTTCGAAGTCGTGGGGATAGCGATATGCCTCACCGTACCCCAGCTTGCGCATCAATGCGGTGGGGGCGTTCAGCAGATGTTTGGGCACCGGCAATGCGCCTTGATCCCG
This sequence comes from Deltaproteobacteria bacterium, assembly GCA_019314375.1. Lineage (GTDB taxonomy): Bacteria > Myxococcota > B64-G9 > B64-G9 > B64-G9 > JAFCZJ01. Next base: position 957 of record JAFCZJ010000323.1, read on the forward strand.
CACATCCTTGCGAGACCGGGCGTAAGCCAGAAGGGCCGAATTGCTTTTGGGGGCCGAGGCCAGGTAGCAGGCCAGCTGTGACAGACAGAGGCCCGATTCGGGCAGGCCAACGAATTCGTGGGCGGTGAGGGTGGCCGTGGCCAATTGCAGCGCCTGGGGGTCTGCGTTGCCAACGTCTTCGGATGCGAAGATGATCATGCGCCGGAGGATGAAGCGCGGATCCTCGCCCGCTTCCAGCATGCGGTTCATCCAGTAGACCGCCGCATCCGGATCTGATCCTCGCAGGCTTTTGATGAAAGCCGAAATGACATTGTAATGTTCGTCACCAGCCCGGTCGTAGAGCAGCGTCTTGTGCTGCGCCGCTTCCTCGATCGACTGGCGATCGATGATGCTTGCCTTGGGGTCCAGATACTCGGCCGCCGCCTCAAGCGTGTTCAGGGCCCGACGGGCATCGCCTTGAGCGGCCTGGATGACCATGTCGCGAGCGTCATCGGAGAGCTGGAGTCCGCGCTTGCCCAGGCCTCGTTTTTCATCGGCGAGAGCTCGCTCCACAAGTTGGCCGATATGCTCATCGCCCAAGGGCTCTAAGACAAAGACGCGGCAGCGGGACAACAAAGCCGCGATTACCTCGAAGGAGGGGTTTTCCGTGGTGGCGCCGATGAGGATGACCGTGCCTCGTTCCACATGCGGAAGCAATACGTCCTGCTGGCCTTTGTTCAAGCGGTGGATTTCGTCGACGAAGAGGACGGTGCGTCGGCTCTGCTGGTCCCGCTGCAGGGTCGCTTCGGCGAAAATCTCGCGCAGCTCCTTGACCCCGCCCATCACGGCGGAGAAGGCCTCGAAAAGGGCACCGGTGCGCTGCGCGATGACCGAAGCCAGGGCCGTTTTGCCGCAACCCGGCGGTCCCCAGAGCAGCATGGACGGCAGCCGGTCGCCCTCGATGGCTCGACGCAGCAGACGGTTCGGCCCCAGGATTTTCTCCTGGCCGACGAATTCGTCCAAGTCCCGCGGGCGCATGCGCTCGGCCAAGGGGGCGTGGCGCAGGTCACGACGGGCCGCCGCGCCAAATAGATCCGGTTGCTTTTTCACGGAGCGTCCGGGTCAGCGGAGCAGTATCGAGCCTGCTCGATGACGCAGAGATCGCTTATTGGAATGGGCTGGCCGGCCAGGCGTTCCGCCACCCAATCGAATTGTTCGGGCAAAGAGAAGACGGCCCCATGGGCGTGGCTCGCGCCAAGGCATTCCAGGTAGTCCAGCTGATAGCCCGCCGCGCAAAGCAATTCGAATTCGGTTCGCTGGCTCGGGGCGTAGACCAGTTCGTCCAGTTCGGAGACCACGAACAAGGTGGGCACGTGGGTGGCGGGCATCAGTCCCGAGCCCAGCACCGAGTTTTTTTCCAAATAGCAAGTCCAGGGTTCCAGGTTGGACCACTGGCTGGATTCCGCGGCTTCGATGAAGTTTTGTACGTATATTTGATTGACTTTTTCCAGTCCATCGAAGACCTTTTCCGCATCGCATCCCACGAAGAGAGCTTGTTCCAAATTGCCCGCGACTGTTTCCGTGAGTACATCGCCCAGGGCTTCAGTGCCCTCATACCAGTGGTGCAGCGAGGTCATGACCGCGGTCAGGGCGATG
>JAFCZJ010000208.1 GCA_019314375.1 Deltaproteobacteria bacterium
CGCCTGATTGATGAACTCTATTCCAGCCGCCATTATCTGTCCGCAATCCTGAACAACACGGATTTGCCAATTTACCTGAAGACGGCCGATTTTAAGTACATTCTCGTGAACCGTGAGTACGAGCGCCTGGCCCACACCACGCAGCAGGAAATCGTCGGGAAAACCGATTTTGATATCTTTCCCGAGCCCGTAGCAAAATTGTTTCGTCTTCAGGATGAAGAAGTCATCAGGGATCGACGGAGCAAGGGCTTTGAGGAAACCATCCCCTTACCCGGTGGGGTCTTGACCTTTTTGACTTCCAAGTTCCCGGTGGAAAATCGCCTCGGTGAAATCTATGCGGTGGGCGGCGTTTGCACCGACATCACCGACAAGATGAGGCGTGAGCGGGAATTGCAGAAAATGCAGAAGATGGAATCCGTCGGCATCCTCGCCGGTGGCATCGCGCACGATTTCAACAATCTTTTGACCGCCATCTTGGGCAACATCTCCATGGCGGAGCGGCACGCGGACCCTTCGGACCGTAACCTCAAGCAACTGTCCGACGCGCGCAAAGCTGCTCTGCGGGCGCAGGATCTGACCCATCAATTGCTGACCTTCTCCAAGGGGGGCGAGCCCGTAAAATCGACGATTGCGCTCAATGCCGTGATCGAGGAGGCCTCGGCATTCGCCACGACTGGCTCCAATGCCCGTTGCGTATTGAAGATCGCCTCAGATCTCCCAGCCGTGGATGCCGATGAAGGCCAGTTGGGTCAGGTGATCCAGAACATCGTCAAGAACGCCGCTGAAGCGATGCCTACCGGTGGTGAAATTATCATCGAGGCGACCAGTGCGTGGGTGGGTTCAGACGACCCCATGCCGATCCAAGAAGGACGATATGTGAAAATATCGGTTCAGGATGGAGGAACAGGGATTCCGGCGGAGCACCTCCCCCGGGTTTTTGAACCCTATTTCTCCACCAAGACCGGTGGAAGTGGCTTGGGTCTGGCCGCATCGTTTTCCATCATCAAGAACCATGACGGATTCATCCAGGTAGACTCCAGTGAACATGTCGACACGATATTCAAGATCTACCTTCCGGTGTCCGGGAAGCTGCCGGTGCGCGAACAGAAAAAGCCCAGGCCGTCGATTTGTCATGGGCGGCGAATCCTGGTGATGGACGACGATCCTTTGGTGAGGGACGTGGTCCGGGAAATGCTGATGATGCTGGGGTGTAGGGTGGAGACGACAGAGCATGGGGTGGAAACCATCGAGCGGTACAAAGAAGCGATGGATCATGGCTTGCCCTTCGATGGCGTGATCCTGGACTTGACGATCCCAGGAGGCATGGGTGGTCTGAAAACGATTAAGCAGCTGAAGAAGCTTGATCGGGATGTGAATGCAATCGTCTGTAGTGGATACGCCAACGACCCCGTGTTGTCCAACCACGTGGAATACGGATTCAAGGGAGTGGTGGCCAAACCCTACGACATCAACAAAATAGAAGAGGCCATCGGGAACTTGTTGCCGTAGGATTCAGTTCGTCCCCCAGAAACCAGGTGCCAGGAGGAAGGGGAGTAAAGATTAGGACTCGAGCTTACTCGGGTCTGCCTTTTCCCTCTTTTTGAGCCTGGACGTACTGCATGACGTCGATGTCGAGCTTGATTTCATTTTTCGCATGCCAGTCTACGATCTTGGAATAGACCTTGTTCATGCGTTTGGTGATCTTGTTGCGCGTGGGGCCACACTTCTTCTTCTCTTTTGCGCTTTTGGCGAATCGAAGGCTGGTGAGCTTCTTCTCGGCCCGCTTGCGGGCTTGTTGGGTCCGCGCATTGTCGCGCGCCTTGTTGGCCGCGTTGAATTTGGGGATAAACTGATTGGCGATTTTCCGCATGCAGGTCTCATACTTGATTCCCTGGGAATCATAACCCACGCCCTTGGGGTAGCAGCCCCTGAAGACCCACTCGGCTTTTTTGAAGGCGCGCTTCTCCGGGGCCTTGGATTTCATGCGGGCCAATCCCGACAGTCCATTGATGCCGGCCGCGGTAAACGCTTCTTTGTGGTTGTCATCCCGAAAGGTCCACAGGACAGGCTCATTGTCCGAATAGGCAAATGTGCCGGGCACCGGATTGGTCCAGAGGGTATACCAGCCCTTGGGATCGCAAGGATCGACCATGATGGCGTTGATGTGTGCCGCCACGAACATGGGGACTTTTTCCCTGGGCCAGCCCACCACCACATAGTGCAATTTGTTGGTCGAGCCTGAGAACTTGAGCGTTCCCTTCCTGGTGACCTTTGTCGCCTTGGTCGTGCAAAAGCCGCTGGCCGTACCCCAGGGGACTTGCTCTTTTTTCCTCACCCGAAACTCTTGGACCTTGGAGTAGGATTTTCCGTACTTCCATTTCAAATCCGAGTCTTCAGAGCCCGAGATGCTTTCCCAGCGCCCCAAGGTGGCATAACACCAATTGGCCTTGGCTTTGACCACGAACTTTACTTTTTTTCCTTTGGTCTTGCCGGAAAAAATCATCTTAGCTTGAAGGGCCTTGGCCACGCCTTCCGGCTTCTGGACCAGCTCCAAGGTCGCATTGTAGATTTCATAGCCAGTCTTGAGTCCTCCCCAGTATGCCTGGGCGTTTTCGTTGTATTTTTGCTGGAAGGTGCTGATGTCCTTTGTAAACCGATCAAACATCTCCTGGGGAATGGCCTGGTTGTCCTTGGCCAATTTCTGCATGTCCCCTCGAGTCTTCACCAGCTTGCTGAAAACCCCATGGGCTTCTTCCAGGTCTTTTTTCGACAAGAACACTTTTGCTTTTGGCGCATGGGCTGCGATCAGCTTTTCATTTTCCTTTTTTGCTTCTTCAATGGCTTTTTTCCAGAAGGCTTTTTCGTATTTCGCCAAGTCACCACCTTGCCCAACGAAGGCAGAAACCGCCTTATCCAGGGCTTCCATCCACTCGATCCTGGCGACCCGTTTGTTCTTGTGGGCTTGCTCCACCATCTGATGATGCTTGAGGCATTCGAGCTGGAAGGCGCCTTGTTCCACTCCGTTTTTGAACTCGAGATAACGTTTTTCGGTTCCTTCATAGTTGGGCAGACCCTTGAGATCCGGTCCCATGAGCACCTTGGTTTGCTCGTAGACCTCCTTGGCTTTGGACCATTTTTCGAAGGCCTTGTCGTATTTGCGGCGGTAGCTTGTGGGGAGTTTCCGAGCGCCCCATTGGGATAGGCTATTGATTTTTCCCAAGCGCTTCTTCGGAGGAGAGTCGGCGGTTACTTCGGCGGCCAGCAGTTTTCCTTCGGCCTTGTGGTTTTCTTGCAAGACAGGTTTCCGGCCGTCGAGGCTCCTGGCCCCCTGGGCGGAACCACTAAAAATCAGGCCCGTCAATCCAAAGCTGAGAAGGAAGCACAATCCAAATCTCTTCTGATTCATCGGCGCCACTCCTTTTGAATACGTGTTTTGGATACGTGTTGGTTCGGTCGGCAGCCTAGCAGAGAAGTTCCTTGGGCTCTACGAGAACCTGTTGACCGAAGCGGCTGCCGTCCTAGGCTGTGCGGTCTATGAAAGGCGAATTGCCCTTTTCCTGGCTTCTCGCCGGGCGCTTGGATAGCATGCCTGACTATGAAAATGATCAATATTCACTTGCAAGGTCGAGAGCTCAAGGTACCCCGTGCTTCAAGCATTTTGGCCCTTATCGTCGGTGAGTCGGACCCGGGTTTGGGACTGAAGCGACCCATCGGCGCCTTGATCAACAACCGATTGGTCCCCTTGGCCAGCGGGCTACACGATCAGGCAAGCGTGGAGCTCATCGACGCCCTCCACCCCCAGGGCCAGCGCATCTATCGTCGCGGTTGCATTTTGATGCTGATCGAGGCCACCCGTCGTCTCTTCCCCGAGGTGCGCCTGGTGGTGGGCCAAAGCCTGGCCAATGGCTATTTCTTCGACTGGAAAGGCGCGCCCGCGATCGAACCGGAGCATTTGGAGAAAATCCAGAAGGAAATGGATCGAATGGTCGAGGAGGACATCACCTTTGAACTGGAACGCTGCGGCGTGCAGGAGGCGCTGCGTCGCTTCACGGCGCGACTCATGTTCGATCGGGTGGAGCTTTTAAACACCTTCTGGCACGAGACCATTCGCCTGGTTCGCCTGGGCGAGACCATGGACATCCATCACGGCCCGGTACCGCCCTCGACGGGCTACATGCCCCATTTCGGCCTGGCCATGTATCCGCCCGATGAAGAAGTCGAGGCCATGAATCAGAATGGCGCCCTGATCCGGGGCCTGGTGCTTCGCTTTCCGGCAAGCGAAGACGACCGCGACCTGCACGAAGCCCCCCGGGGTACGACCAAGCTCTTCACCATCCATCGCGAGTCCAAGGCCTGGAATCGCACCCTCGGCGTTGAAAACGTAGGCACCCTGAACCGACTGGTGCTGGAAGGGAAAATCGACGAAGTGGTGCGCGTGGCCGAAGGCTTTCACGAAAAGCGCATCACCGAAATCGCCGATCGCATCGCCACCCATCGGGACAGGATCAAGATTGCACTGATCGCCGGCCCTTCCTCCTCCGGCAAGACCACCTTTCTCAAACGCCTGAGCGTGCAACTCCGCGTCCACGGACTCAGGCCGGTGGGTCTGTCCATCGACAACTATTACGTCAACCGGGAAGACACGCCTTTGGACGAAGAAGGCAAGTACGACTTCGAGTCCATTGAGGCCATCGACTTGCCCCTGTTTAACGAGCAACTCGTCCAACTGCTGAACGGCAAAGAGGTGGCCACGCCACGCTTTTCCTTCGAAGCAGGCACGCGCGTGCCTGAATCCAAATGGCGCAGCATGCAACTCGGTCCGGGCGAAGTCCTCATCGTCGAAGGCATTCACGGACTGAACGACCGCCTCACCAGCCAGGTACCGGCAGAGAGTAAGTTCAAGATCTACGTCAGCGCTTTAGCGCAATTGTGCTTAGACGATGCCAACCGCATCCACACCACCGACCTGCGCCTCATGCGCCGATTGGTTCGCGACAAACTCTTTCGGGGTTACTCGGCCAGCAGCACCCTGGCCTGCTGGCCCTCGGTACGCCGGGGCGAAAGCCGCAACATCTTTCCCTTCCAGGAATCGGCGGACGAAATATTCAACACGGCCTTGCCCTACGAAATGGCCGTGCTAAAAATCTTCGCCGAGCGCTTCCTGCTGGAGGTCAGCCAGGAAGATCCGAACTACTCAGAAGTACACCGCATGATGAAGTTCTTAAGCCTCCTGGTGGGCATTTTCCCCAACCGGGTGCCACAAAACTCCATCCTCCGCGAATTCATCGGCGGCAGTACTTTCCGATATTAGAGGCACTAAAGTTTGTGCAATCTTTACAAATGAGCCAATTTGCAAGATTGCAGTCACCCCCGTAGTGCCTCTTATGCCGTTTCGCGAAGCGACACGGTATTAGAGCTATTCCCAACAACGGTGCTTAGCGCAGCCAAGCTCCAGGTTTTCTTGCTGCTCGGCATCGAAGAAAATGTTCTTAACCACGCCACCGTGTTCTCCTCGAACCACACGGACAGCATGCCAAGGCGTCTTGGGACATTCCGCGCCCGTGAAACAACCTCGGTAATGCGCCGGTTTGCCCTCTGAGTCCAGCAAGAGCACGGCGAAGAGCCGATGGTCCGCATCATAGATTCGCCGCTGGGTGGTCATGCCCAAAGAATCCACCGGCTTGCCCCGCGGATCTCGGTTGTGGCTGTAAACCTGGTGATCGTAATTGTCGTAGACGAAAACCCGGCGGCTGGTGCCCAAATTCTTGGTGGGCTTGCCTGCCGCGTCTTCAAAGCGGCTCTCGATGACATGACCGGCCGGGTCGTACTTTTTGACGACGGCGTGAAAGCCGGTGGAGCTACAATCCACCGCCTTGTCCCCAGGACCGAAACATCGCACACGAATCAAGCGATCCAGTTCGTCCCAATCCTTGCGCAGCTCATAGACCTTGTATTCGCCGTCTCCCGAAGGCCCACCATCCTTGCCATGATGCGTGATGGAGACAACCCGCCCCGAATCGTCCATGCGATAGCGCAGCTCAGCCGGTCCCGAGGGGCGACAAGCGTGGGCCTGGCCGTCGAGCCCCAGGCAGGATGATCGCAAAATGCGACAATCTTCGTCCACGTGGACCAAATGTTTGGCCACCCCGAAGGCGTCGGCGGTGGGCTTGTTGTTTTGATCCAGGTTGCGCCTCTCCACCACACAGCCCCGGCTGTCGGTGATGTATTCCTCGGCACTCAGACCCTGGGGTCTCAATCGAGCCTTGCCATCGACCCCCAGACAGGTCTCGCTTTTTTCCAATCCGTCGGTGCCCCAACGCGTTTCGAGGACGTGACAGCCCTGGTCCGTCGACAAAATGGGCTGATCGTTGTCGCCAAAAAACAAACGACGCAGCTCTCTGCCTGCCGAATCCCGCTCGATTCGCTGCAACTGGACCCCATACCGATTCAGCGTGGGTTTTTCATCCAGACCCAAGAAACGACGCTGGACATCCAGGCCATGTCTGTCCCTGACAAAGGTGGTCGAAGCCACCCCGAGGGCGTCCAGCATAGGCTGGCCATTCCACTGCAGGCAATCCAGGCGAATGGGCCGTCTCTGCTTATCCAGGTGCAGACGCATAGAGCCACAACCAGCCAAAGCGTTTGCGCCACTCAGTTTCCGACTGCGGTAATCCAAACCGGAAACACCGAAACTGCGCACCCAGCGCACCCGACGCTTGCGTCCCAACTCCGCCATTTGCACCAGGCGGCCGCCTGGCCCGTAATCCAAGACCCATCGTTGGTCCACTCGACCACTTGGCTTGCGCCGCTCCACCATGCGCAACTTACCCCCGCGACGCCCCCTGGCGTAATGCGACACATGGCGGAGTTTCTCCGAAAAGCGGGGTCCACAGGCGATCGTGGAGCCAGCCCGCTCACACACCGCATGTAGAGTCCAGCGCAACTTCCTGGGATCCGGCAAATCCACATGGGTCACATGAGGACCACGATCCGGTTCTTCCAGCAAAAACAGGCTGGCGGTGCCGGCCAACTCCGCGGTGGGAAAATCGGGATGAGGAGCCTTCTCTGCCTGTAAGCCACGAGCCGCATTGAACTGGATACCGGGGTTTTCCTTTTCGCGTATCTCTGGCCTTTCTCGACTGGGTCCCAAACCCCCATCCGGCTTTGCTCGTTGCGGAGCCTCTCTAGCGGCACCTCGGCGTGCGTTTTGGGATTCTTCCTTCCTTCGATTTTGCTGCCACTGGTACGCCAATGCCAGAAGCACCGAAAAGAGCACGAAGGTAAATATCTTGCTTCCTTTGGATCCGCTTGCCATACCCCATGAAAACACAAGGCCCCTGCTTGCACAATGGAGGAAGGCTCTGATATGAATGCAGACTCATACGGCACGTCAAACCAAGGCAGGACGACAAGAGGGAGCAATATCCATGACACATACCCGCTGGATCGGCATGGCCTTGGTGACCGGACTGCTTTTGCTCTGGTCGGCCCCAGGCCTAAGCCAAGATGCGGCGCCGGGCCTCGTGAAAAAGGCTGTCAAACTCTACAAAAAAAAGAAATACGGGGAAGCACATCTCTTGCTCGAAGCTGCCCTGAAGGACAATCCCGGCTACACCAAGATCCACATGCACTTGGCCCAGACGCTGTGCCAACTTAGGGTCAAGGGAAAAATTTGCGAACACGAGGCTTTGCGGTCCACCATCATGCGCCATCTATTTAAGGCCAAGCTCAGCCGAAGGCAAAAAAGCCGCCTGCACCGCAACAAGGCCTTGGCCCCGATTCGGGACACCTTCGCCTACCAGAGACTGCGGGGCCTTTCTCCAAGGAAAACCAAAAACGTAATCAAGATCTTGTGTAACGTGAGCTGGTACGGCCCCCTGATCCTCGGCAAAGGCGCGTCCAGCGGCATCGACTTTAAGAAAAAAGGCCAGATGACTTTCTGGATGATGAAAGACGGGGCCAAGCAAACCTTCAAAGGCACCTGGTCGTCGCGTTCCAATTTGGTTTTCATCAAGCTAGAGAAAGCGATCGACGGCATCAAGGAATTGCAGGGTGCATTATACCCCACCGGCGAGTTGGTCCTGCCTGGTTTGCCGGGCCCCTTCTACGACGATCCCCACGACTGCGTAACCAAGAAAGACAGTGCTTTTTAAGACTCCAGCATACCGAAGCACAACAAACCAGCAATCGTAGCGCCAAGCAAAAGCCGATAGACAATCGGTGACCGTGCCCAGACCCACCGACAGCCAGGGCACGCCCGTTGGTGAGAGTTCCGCCAACTTCCATAGTTCGTACAAACCGCTGGCGGCGATGGCGGGCACGCTGAGCAAGAAGCTAAAACGTGCAGCGTCCGCTCTCTTCAGGCCCAGGAACAAACCGGCTGTGATGGTCACCCCCGAGCGCGAAGCACCGGGAATCAGGGCCAATGCCTGAGCCATGCCGATGATGAGCCCGTCGAGCCAAGTGATGTCTTTTACCGATCGATTGCGCAAGCCTCGCCACTCAGCCAAGGCCAAAATCAGTGCCAGTGCAGCCAAAGCGGAAGCCACCACCCACAGAGATCGCAAGGAGGTCTCGATGGCGTGCTGGAACAGCAAGCCGAAAACCCCAACCGGGATGGTGCCCAGGACAAGAAACCAGGCCAGGCGCGACTCTTGCTCGGCGAATGGTTGACGCCGAATCAAACCCATCACCCAGGCCTTGGCCATGCCCCATAAATCGTTGAAGAAATAAACAAGCACCGCAAAGAGAGTGCCCAGCTGAACCACCGCGGACCAGGCTGCACCGGGATCGGCCCAGCCCAACAAGGCCGGCACGACCCTCAGATGGGCAGTGGAAGACACGGGCAGGTATTCGGTCAGGCCCTGAACCAGGCCCAGGATGATGCTCGCGATGGCGTCCATGAATTAAGGAAAAGCCAGGTGAGATCAGGTGCCGATCTTCCAGGACGACAAGTAATGCTTCTGCTCAGGAGTCAGGCGATCGATCGAGACGCCCATGGCTTTAAGTTTCAAAGTCGCGATCTTCTCGTCTAAGTTCTTGGGCAAGGAGTAGACCTGGTTGGACAGCGTGGAGGCTTTCTTCGCCAGGAACTCGCCGGCCAAGGATTGACCGGCGAAGCTCATATCCATCACGCCGGAAGGATGCCCCTCGGCCGCGGACAGATTCACCAGCCGGCCTTCAGCCAGGACATAGATGCAACGACCGTCGGTCAGCTTGTGCTCCACGACGAAGTCCCGCACTTCTTTCTTGGACTTGGTGATTTTGTTCAGTCCCTTGAGGTCCAATTCCACGTCGAAATGACCCGAATTGGCCACAATGGCACCATCCTTCATTACTTTGAAGTGCTCGGGGCGAATTACGTGCATGTCGCCGGTGACCGTACAGAAGAAATCGCCGATGCGGGCGGCCTTGGCCATGGGCATGACCTCGAAGCCGTCCATGCGGGCTTCCAGTCCCTTGAGGGGATCCACTTCGCAAACCACCACGCGGGCACCGTGGCCCTTGGCTGTGCTGGCCAGACCGCGGCCGCACCAGCCATAGCCCGCGACGACAAAAACGCTGCCGGCTAAAATGCGATTCGTCGCGCGGATCATGCCGTCCAAGGTGGACTGCCCCGTGCCATAACGGTTGTCGAACATGTGTTTGGTCATGGCGTCGTTGACCGCCACCACGGGAAAGAGCAAAACATCATCGGCCGCCATGGCCTTCAGACGGATCACGCCGGTGGTGGTCTCTTCGGTAGAACCCAGCATGCCCTTGGCAAGCTCAGGCCTCTTCATAAGAACCGTCGAGACCAGGTCGGCGCCGTCATCCATGGTGATATGAGGCTTGGCGTCCAAGACCGCATTGATATGGTCGTAGTAAGTCTTGTTGTCCTCGCCCTTGATGGAAAACACGCCGATGCCCATCTTGACCAGGACGGCTGCGATGTCATCCTGGGTGCTCAAGGGATTG
>JAFCZJ010000081.1 GCA_019314375.1 Deltaproteobacteria bacterium
TTGCGACAAACCGGTCTTGCTCAAGCGCGGTCTTGCCGCCACCTTAGACGAGTTCCTTTGGGCCGCGGAGTACATCGTCTCCGAAGGCAACGAACAGGTCATCCTCTGTGAGCGAGGCATTCGCACCTTTGAACGACAAACGCGCAACACCTTGGACATTTCGGCCATCCCCCTGTTGCGGGCCAAGACCTATTTGCCCGTCATCGTGGACATCAGTCACGCGGCCGGACGGAAGGACATCCTGCCGGCCCTGGCCAAAGCCTCCCTGGCCGCGGGTGCCAACGGCGTGATGGTTGAAGTCCACCCCTTCCCCGCGGTGGCCCGCTCCGACGGGCAACAACAACTCGACATCGATGAATTCCGGTCTTTTCTCAAAGAGATCGACATGGCACCCCCCGACGGTCCTTTTCTACCAGCCTGATCAGGCAGGATTGCGCGCAAGACCAAATCCCTTGACGAATCGGCGTCCGTACGGGCAAAATATCACTGAGGAAATTACGCTCAGAGAGCCCAATAAGACACCATGCCCGAAGTCCAACCAAGCCAACTCATTGCAAAACTGGCCAGGCACCCCTGGCGAGTGCTGGTCGTGGCGCTGCTGCTGAGCCTGGTGGCGGCCTGGGGCACCTATCTTCTGCCCATCCTGACCTCGCGCAAAGCACTGGTTCCGCAGGACATCCCTGAGTCCAAGCGCCTGGACCGATTTTTGGAAAACTTCGGCTCGGCCTCGGACTTGATCCTGGTGGTGGAGGGCGAGGGCAGTCGGGAAGAACGGGAAGCCTTCGTTCGCAAGCTGACGCTGAAGCTGAACAAAGAGCCCGAGGTGGGCCTGGCGGTGGAGCGGGTGGACATCCGCTTCTTTTTGGAAAACGCCTTCTTGCTCATTCCACCCGAAGCGCTTTCGAAATTCTCCGGTGTGCTGGATGAGCTGATCGAGCGCGAGGCCGAAAACCCGCCCGGAAATGAAGACCGCTGGGACCAGGCCATGGAGCGCATGGACGCCTGGCTTGAGGAGGCCCCCTCCTTCGGTGACGCGGACATGAACATCAAAACCGCCCGCGAAAGTCTGGCTCTGGTGACCTTCCTCCAGAACGAATGGTTGCGTTGGCTGACGGCCCCATCCACCCCCAGTGAGATCTCTTGGAATGAGCTCTTGGCCAGGCGTGGTGCCGAGGGCATGGCCAACGGATACTACGCGTCCCGGGACGGCAAGATGCACTTTCTCTTTGTCCGGGCCGCAAAGCCCAGCGAAGAGATCGACACGCTGGGCCCCTTCATCGAGCGCGTGCGGCAGGTTTCCGACGAGCTGGCCGCCGAGTGGCAAGCGGCCGGCCACGCGGTCATTCGGGTGGGGCAAACCAGCCTGCCGGCTGCAGGCTACGAGGAATATCACGCCATTCGCAGCGACATCAGCCTGATCCTGACCACGGCTGCCATCCTGGTGATCCTGCTGATCCTGCTGTGGTTGCGCTCCATCCGCTGGGCATTAATCGTCTTTGTACCCATGCTGATCGGCGCCCTGTGGAATCTGGGCTTGGCCTACCTCCTGGTCGGCCACCTGACCATCTTAACTTTCGGCTTCACCGCCATTCTCTTCGGATTGGGGGTGGACTATGGCATTTTTCTCTCCAGTCGCATCTTAGAGGCCCGGGGGAAGTGTGCCGACTGGAATGAGGCCTCCGCTCAGGGGGCGGCCAACGCAGCCCGAGCCCTGCTCACCGCCGGCGGTGCCACTTTTTTGATCTTCGGCGCCTTGGCCACCGTTGATTTCCAGGGCTTCCGCGAGCTGGGTCTGGTGGCGGCCACGGGCGTGGCTCTGGTCATGCTGAGCACCTTCGCCCTGCAGCCTGTCATGTTCCGCCTGCTGCCTCCGTCCCTCAAGGTGGCCGAACGATCCACCAAGGCCGAGGACGCTCCGGTTGGCAGCGGATTGAAGGTTCCGACCCCTGCCGCCGTCCTTCTGCTGAGTGTAGCGGTGGCCGCGGCGGCCGGTGGAGTCTGGATGGCCTTTCAAATTCCATTTGATTACGACGTGATGGGCTTGCTGCCCAAGAACTCCGAAGCGGCGAGCCTGTCCCGACGTATGCAGGAAAACAGCGACTTCTCCGGCGAAGTGGTTATTTTTACAGCAAATTCGGTGAGGGAAGCCCACGCCATGGCGGCCAAGGCCGAGGCCCTGCCCAGCATCAGCCGGGTGCAAAAAATCACCGACCTTTTCCCCGAAGACAGCGAACAGCGAGCCGCCATTGGTCGGGAAGTAGGCCGGAAAATCAAACAATCAGCCTATGTTGCCCACTACATGAAGCTGGGCCCCAAGGTTCTATCCGATCAAGACGTCGGACGCATTCGCCAAGTCCTGGAAAAGGGAAGCGAACTCATCGAAGACGCCCAGGAGCAGGCCCTGGGTGCCGGTCATACTGAATTGGTCAGCGACATGGAGGGCATCCTGACGCGCTTTGGCCAAGTCCAAGACCTCTTCGACAAGCAACCCGAGCAGGCCAGGGCTCGCAGCGAGGCCTTCATGGCCACGGCGCAAGACAGGCTCAGGGCGGGGCTCAAGGTGCTCATGGGCTGGACCCAGGCCGCGCCCATGACGCCCGACCGCCTGCCTGACGCCCTCAGGGACCGCTTCTTCGCCAAAAACGGCATGGTGGCTTTCTACGCTTATCCCGCCGACTCGGTCTACAAGCCCAAATTCTTGGATAAATTGACGACGGAGGTCTATTCGGTTTCGCCGGAGGCCACGGGCTTCCCCACCACCCACCACGAGTTCTCCAACATGGTGGTGCGCTCTTTCACGCAGAGCACCTGGCGTTCGGGCCTGGTGGCCCTTTTGTGGATCGGCTTCATCTTGCGTCGTCCGCGCTCCTGGCTCATCGCCTCTTTGCCCCTCCTCATCGGCGGGGGCTGGATGATGGGCTTGATGGCGCTATTCGGCCAAGAGTTCAACTACGCCAACATCATCGGCCTGCCTTTGGTCATGGGTCTGGCCGTGGACTATGGCGTCTGGTACGCCCATCGCCGCGACGATCTGCCGGATCGCAGCCCCTGGCGCGTCACCCGGGTGGCCGGCCGGGCTATTCTGCTTGCCGCCGGCACCACCGTGGCCGGCCTGGGTGCCATCACCTTGGCCAGCTACCGGGGCGTTTCCTCCATGGGCACTTCCATCACCTTGGGCCTGGTCAGTTGCGTCGTGGCCGCGTTGTTGGTATCACCGGCATTGGCGCAGCTTCTGTTCAGGAGTCGATCATGAGACAAATGATAAACAGTCTTCACATGACGCGCATCCTGGCCCTTTGCCTCGGCCTCTCTTTCCTCGGGGCCGGCCTCGGCCAGGCTCACGCCGAATCGCGTTTTCAGGTACTGGTCTGCTATCCAGGCGGACCGGTCAAAGCAAAGACTGCCGCCCCGGCCATGGACAAGATGCTGCGCGTACTGGAAAAACTCGGGGGGTGGCCCGCGAAAAGCTTCAGCCACGCCTTCACCTCCAAGGCCGGCGAATGCCGCAAGCTGCTCGCGGACAAGAAGCCGACCTTTGCCATCACCAGCCTGGGCCTCTTTCTGGAGCATCGCGAGAGCAACCACTTGATACCCTTGGCCAACCCGCGCATGAACGGTCGAGGTGAGGATGTTTATCGCATTTTGGTAAAAAAAGGCGGGCCCAAGGATCTGGCCGGGCTGAAGGGAAAAACTTTGAGCGGTACCCTGCTTGGCGAGCCGGAATTTTTGCGGCGCGTGGTCTTTGCCGGCAAGCTCAAGCCCTCGGAACATTTCAAGCTCAAGCCATCCAAACGAGCCCTGCGCTCCTTGCGCAAGCTGGCGCGAGGCAAGCTGGACGCGGTGATGGTCAACCAATTGCAATACTCAGGCATTAAGCAACTGCCTTTCGCGGCCGACTTAGATGTGGTTTTCACCTCCCAGGCCATGCCCTTGCAGGGACTGGTTGCCGATAGCCAGAAGACCACAAAGGGAGAACGGGCCAAGCTTGCGGGTGCCCTGGTGAAGATGTGTAGCCACGCTGACGGCAAACAAATGTGCGAACTCTTTTGCATCGACGCCTTCGTCGCGGTCGATCCCAAAATCTACGAACCGGTCGATAAACTTTGGCGCGAAAACAAGTAACCCCACCCGCTTTGCGCCACCTGGTGCTGGCCGGTCTGATCTTTTTGCTCGCAGGCACCACTGCCTGTCGTTTTTCGCTCGTCGAAGATCTCTATGTGCTGAAGGGCATGGACACCTGTCCCAAGCAAAGTCTTGAAGCCATGTCCAAGGAGGCTGCCGCTTTCGACCACGGCACCAAAGACTTTCCGCTGTATTGTGCCCTGGACCTGCTTCGTCGATCAGTCCGTCACCCCATCCACCGCAGCCAACTACCCGCGCGGATCTGCTACCTCCTGGCCGATCGCGGCGAGACCTCGACCAGCCGCGAACGCCTGGCCGCCGAGGGTGTTCGCTGGGCCGAAATCGCCCTGGAACAACCGGCCATGGGCCAAGAGGGCGCTATCCACTACTACTTGGCGGCCAACCTGGGTCTGGCGGTCTACGAAAGCACCGCACTTGCCGTAAAAAATCTAAAACGCCTCCACCGCGAGCTGGAAAGTGCCATGGAGCTGGCACCCGAGGTCGACGAGGGCGGCCCCCTGCGGGTGATGGGCATGCTCTTGCTCATGGCCCCACCCTGGCCCCGAGGCATCGGCGACGGAGAAAAAGCAGTCGAGCTCTTAGAAAAAGCAGTAACCGAATACCCCAAACATCCCCTGAATCACATTTTCTATGCACAGTGTCTCTGGGAAGTAGAAGAAGAAGAGGCCGAAGACAAGGTGCGTGAGCACCTAAAACTGGGCATGGAACTGCTGAAAAACCCCCGATGGGGCGACGCCGAAAAACGCTGGAGCAAACTCCTGCAAGATCTAGCCAAAGAAGCCGGCGCCAGCTTCCTCCCCAGATGAACGGGGGTCAGACACCGGCACTTGATACATAGCAATTTTCCAACATTTGCACATAACTGATTGATTATACTACACCCTAAGTGTCAAGTGCCGGTGTCTGACCCCTAAAACGAGAAGCGGGCGCGGGTCCAGACTAAGGAGCCGCCGTTGGCGGGATCGCCGAACTTGGTGTAATTTTTGCCAAGTTGGAGGAGGGCACCGGCGCCCAGCTCGAAGCCGCCGCCGAAGTTGTAGTTGAATTCGGGGTAGATGATGGCGGAGAAGCCTTCGTCGAATAAGGACAGGTACTTGCGGACTCGCCGGCCCTCGGTTTCGTCCCACTGGTCTCTGTAGTAGCCGCCCAGGTCCCACATGAAGAACATGCGGAAGAGACCGCGCTTGTCGTTGAAGGAAAAGTCCAGAATGGCGACGGCGTAATCGCTGATGCTGGGGCGTACGATCTCGTAGGCGTATCTTGGTCCGCAGACCTTGGTGCCGTTGATGAAATCGTTAAATACGCAGCCGATGATGTCTCCGGGGTCCGCATCGATGAGACCGCCGCCTCGAGAAACGAAGCCAGGGTTCAAAAAGTCGCCCGCGCCGAACTCATCCGTCAGACCGTGAACCCACATCAGGTTCAGATAGAAGTACTCGTTGAAGCTGTAATCCAGACCCACAACCCACTTGGCGAAGGGCTCGTCGCTGATCACTGTGGGCTTGGTGTCTCCGCCCAGGCCGTAGTCGTACTCTCCGCCGGGCACGGGGATACCGCCCAGGTTCATATCGTCCTGCACCATGGTCAGGGTCATGCGTTCCGGCAAATAGACACCCAGTTCCAATCGATAGCCGATGCCGTTAAAGCGCTCGGTGATCCACTGCAGGGGAATCTCGCCGGCGGCGTTGATGCCCAAAACATGCATCTTGTTAAATCTCATGGTGGTCTCGGTGGTCAGCAGGCCATCCACGCAGGTCTCGGGGTTGTTGGGATCACAGATCTGGCCGTCCACTTGGCCCGTGTGGTTCATGACGGGCGTCGGCATGTCGGAGAAACCCCGATAATAGCTGACCGCCATATCGTGCCCGGCCACGGACCCGGCGATACGGAAGGAGTACTGCATGTTCTCAAGGCTGCTCTCGGGCATCTCGGGCACCACGGAGTTGGCCACCGTGGGATAGCCGCTCATGTCCGTCAACCCCCGTTCGGCCAAGAGTTTTTGTCGAAGCCAAGCCTCGGTGAGGGGGACGCGATCCGTGGCGGCGAGACCCAGAGGCGCCGAGCGCGGCAACATGGCCGGCTTGAAGACGGGCACCAGCACGCCAGAGAAAGTCCACATGCCGAAAGGATTGTAGTCGGCCTTGAACATCATGTTGGCCTGCTGCTCGCCGAACAGCAGTATGTCTTCCACGTCGTCGGGATTCAAATTGTTGGTGGGGTTGAACTGGTCGCCCACGCCCCACTGGACCTTTTGCATGCCCACCCGAAGATCAAAGCCATCGAAGAAGAGATCGTTGCCCTCGACGAACAAAGAGTGGGCCTCGATATAGGTATCTTCAACACGATTGCGCTGGGTCAAATGCCCGATGGAGTCGATCTCACCGGGGAAGCCCAGCCAGACAAAGTTCAGATCGGCGACGCCGGCAAAACGCCCCCAGCTGGCCACGGTCTTAACCTTGAAAATATTTTCGTTGCGATCCATGCCGACGGGCAATTCGCGGGTCCCCGGCAAGTAATATTCACCGGCCACCTTTTTCTCGATGCGCACCCGCACGTTGCTCTCCACCTTGCCGGAGAATTTGAGCTCAAGCTTCTTCAGGGCAAAATCGAAATAAGCACCGTCGTCTTCCGCGAGTTTGGCTTCGGGCTGTGCCTGGCTCAAGCCAGGAATATTGGCCATCGGATCGACGAAGGGCTCGTCCAACTGCACCGGCGGCAGGTTGATCACGGGCCTGGTCTCGGCTTCTTCAACCGGCTTGGTCTCTTCGGTCGGCTTGGTCTCTTCAGTCGGCTTGGTCTCTTCAGTCGGCTTGGTCTCTTCAGTCGGCTTGGTCTCTTCAGTCGGCTTGGTCTCTTCAGTCGGCTTGGCCTCTTCAGTCGGCTTGGCCTCTTCAGTCGGCTTGGCCTCTTCAGTCGGCTTGGCCTCTTCAGTCGGCTTGGCCTCTTCCGCATCTTCGCTCTGGGCGAAAACGAAGGGACTCGCGAGCAGGAAACCGGAAACACAAATACCGCTCAGAGCGGCTTTCAGGCTGATCCTCATTGAATTATCCTCTTGGGCTTGAAATTTAGCGACGCTGCAAGGACCGCACGGTGAAAAAGCGGTCGGGCACGTTCTGGTTGACCTTCCAGGCTCGCTGCACCAGGGTGGACTTGAGCCCATTGCGGGTGTGATCGGTGTAAACCATAATCCGTGGACTGCAAACCTCGTTGTTGGCTTTGCATTGATAACTCGAGCGGGTCTCGGTCTTGACCTTCTCGCCCTTGTCGTTGATATATTCTACGTTGATGGGCGACGAAATATCCTTGCGGATGACCATGCGCAGCTCTTTGTAAGGAGCACCTGAGCCCTCTCGCCGCTCGAGCAACACGGTCCAATTTTTGTCGTCTTCCTTTTCCAGTTTGCCCTTGTAAATACCTCCATAGGTCACGGTGGACATCTCGTCGTGGCTCAAGGCCGTACCCAAAAAGCCCTGGGCCTTGGCATGGGAAGCCACGCGGCGCACCTTGCGGTAGGCGGGCAGGTAGGTCCAAATGGTATCCGTATCCAGGACCAAAACCTTCATGCCCTTGAGGTCCCCGGGCTCCATGTATTCTATCCGTCGCCACTTCGTGCCCTTGATGGTCACATCAAACTTGAGTTGTCGAGGCGGCTTACCCTTCTCTTCGGTGACCACCTCGTAAATGAAATACTGGTCCTTGGCCTGGGTTAAAAACTTGTCCATCTTGGCCACAATTTCTTCACCGGTTAATGCCTGAGCGGCCGGGGCGCCGAAGCTGCATGTCATGCAGCCGACGAATAGCAGGATGATGCCTCTCATCTTTATTTCTCCTCGTGTTCTTTGTGTTCTCGATGGTTTTCGAAAATTACTTGCTCGTCATTTTGCTCAACACGGCCACCACGGCCTCACTGTCTTCGATCTCGCCCGGCTCATCGTCCACGACCCTGCGGTAGCGAATCTTACGCGCCAAAGCCGGGATGGCAAGAAACGTAGCCAAGGCCGCCACCAACATCGCAGCGGCCGTGAGTCCACCCACGTTTTTCAGGGGCTTGGCGTCGCCCAAGGTCAAGACGAAAAAACCCACGCAAATCATGATGGCGTTGGTCCAGATGGCCGGACCGGTTTCATCGGCTGCATTGGCCGCCGATTTGACCAGATCACCATCATCGCCGGAGCGCCAGGCCGCCACCAGGTGCACGGCGTAATCCACGCCGATGCCCAAAATGATGCAAGCCAACATGGAGGTACCGATATCCAAGTGCACCTTCATCATGCCCATGCCGCCGTATATGATGGCCAAGGTCAGCATGGTGGGACTGGCCGCGAGCAAACCGCTCCAGAGCGAACGGAAAAGCACGCTCAAGATCAAAACAACCAGCACCAGGGCGAAGACCAAGGAGCGAATTTGGTTGGCTTTAACCGAACGCGACATGCCCCGGTGCAAGACAGGCAAGCCATTGGCCTGCATACGCATACTCGTCACACCCGCGCTCGTCACACCCACGACAGACTCAGTCTCGACGTTTTTCGACGGAGCAGCCGCCACCATGATCCGATCGTTGTCCAAGTCCCACATGGCCGAGGCCAGGCCCACCCGGAGACGTTTTCCCTTTTGTCCTTCGGGAATCTTCAGGCCCGTCGCGGCCAGAAAGACGGTCAGGCGCTGCTGGGCCCGGCTGTCGCGCCAGTATTCCTGCAGTGGCGTGACCACGCTCCAGGCCAAGTCTTCCGCCAGGGGATCCTTTGGCTCCAGGCCCAAGACTTGACGCATGGCCTCCGTGATTTCCACATCGGTCGCCCCCTCCGGCATCGCGGCCAGACTGACGGCCACGAGCTCGGAACGATCCGCTCCGGACGGACCCTTGGGGACTTGCACGGCGCATTCCTGGCTGGCCAAAAAACGCAATAGACGCGCAACCAAGTAGGGCTTCTGCGCCTCAGGCTTGGGCTTGGCCAGAAAACCATGCAGAGCCGAGCTGAAGGCCTCCTGGTCATCCGGCAGTGCATCGTACTGGCTGGCCAGCCCTTGCAGGCGCCAATAAAGTAAATCCCGCAGACGAGCCTCGGCCAATTCGGTAAAGCCCGGGGCCTCGAGACTAGTCACCCGGTAGTCGGTGATCAGGCTTTTTGCAATTATTTCTTCTGCTTGCTGCAAGACCAATTGCAGGTCTTTGGCCTTGCTTGAGTTGACCTTGACGTAAATCAAACCCATCTTGCGATCCGCCGAGACGAGCTGATTGACCCCGGGATCGTCGGCCATGAAAGGATAGAGCGAGGCGACCTGCGCCTGGGTATCGGGAATACGCCGCTGCCCGCTCATCGCCTCGTTGGTCAGGGCCACGGCGTTCGGGAAACTCTGCACCGACGAAACCTTCTCCAACATTTGAATTTTATCGGCAATACGCAAAAGCTCGCGCAGGGCATGGGGCTCGGTCATGTCCGCTTCGACGTGGATCTGCACGAACTGAGAGCCACCGAAGTTGGCTTGCATGAAGCGATCGGAGAGATCCGGCGGGCTTCCCTTGGAGAAAAACGTGGTGTTGTCCACGCTGGTGTCGACCTGGCTGACAAAGCCCAGTCCGACGCCCGCGAGAGCAAACAAGAAGAGGCCCACAACCAAACGGCGGCGCTGCGCAAAGACAGTCAGGCCCACCATGGCCTTTTTCAAAAAGATGGAATCCGAAGGCTTCCGCTTCAAGTCCAGCAAGAAAACCACCGCCGGAATGAAAGTCAGCGACAAAACAAGCGTGATGAGAATCCCCAGGGCGGTGAAAAAACCAAAAACCCGGATGGGCTGGATGTCCATGAAAACAAAGGACAGCATGCTGACCACCGTGGTCAGACCGGCCGCGGTGATCGTGGGCCCCACACCCTGAAGAGCATGCTGCAAGGCCTTGCTGTCGCCGCGCTCGCGCCGCACGTAATAACGCGACATCAGGTGAATACCGAAGGCTGAGCCGATGGCGAAAAGAATGATGGGCATGGAACTCAAGACGATGTTGAACGCCACCCCGAAGATGGCCATGATGCCCAGGGTGATACCGATGCCCATGCCCGTGGTCAGCAGGGCCAACAAGGCACCGATGAGATCCCGGAAGGCCAGGATCATGAGAATCATGATGGCCAAGAAAGCCCAAGGCGTCAGACGCCGCAAATCCCGCTGCGTGGTGTCGTAAATGTAGGTGGCCACGAAGGGCTGCCCGCCCCAGAAGGTCTTGTCCGGCTCGAAGTAATGGCCAACCGCTATCTTGATTTTCTTGGCCGCCGCCCGTTGATCCACGCCGTAGCCCAGGTAGGCATAGACCAAGACCCCCTTGGCGTTCTCTGCAATCAAATTGCCCACCAGGTGATCACGGGACATAATTTTGGCGCGTAACGCTTGCTTGTCCTTGTCGTTTTCGGGCAAGTCCTGGACCAGACGCGCGGTCACCACCCCGCCAAATTCCTCGTTCGGGGTCACATCCATGACATTGGTCAAGCTGGTCACGTTGCTTAATATGGGCAGGCCGGAAAGATCCTTGGTGACCATCTGAAGCTTGCGTAAAAAATCGGCGTCGAAGGGATCGTCCGTTTTGATTCCGACCATGGCCAGGTCCAAGCCACCGAATCGCTTGTTGATGTCGTAAAACAACTTCACGTCCGGGTTGTCTTGAGGCAAAAAAGCCAGAAGGTCGTCCGAGTTCTCCAGCTTGTGAACCTGAGAAATGGTCGCGGCGCAAATCACAATCACCAGACCCACGACAATCCAGGCGATGCTGCGGTTGGTCATCCAAATGGCCAGTTGCTTCATCGACAAACCCTTCCCTTTTTCAGCCTGTGGCACACAGACCACCTGGGGCTCTAATCTACCCAACACAAACCCAATCTACCCGACACAGACCCAAGCAAGGGACATGCCAAGAGCGCGCTCTGGTTTGTCTCGTAATAACAAAGAACTACGCATGTGCGACCAGGGCCACAAAGACGCCCGCTGTGCGGAATCGCACGAAACGCCAAAATCGCACAACAGTAGAAAATGTCTTGGGTTTTCAGGACTCAAGCATCATGCGGATCGCTGCCCGCCGCGGGGCTGCGGATGCCGTAACGCTCCAACCTGCGCAAGAGCTGAAAACGGCTGATACCCAACAAACGAGCGGCCTCGGTCTTCACCTGTCCGGCCTGAGTCATGGCGTGTTCGATCATGCGTTTTTCCAGCGACTCCAAGGTGTCCACTCCCGGCTTGAAGTCGAAGGGAATGGAGGGAGCCATGCCCTCGGAACGAGCGGGATCGGCCAAAACCCGGCCAGGGAGATGCTTGGGATCGATGCGACCCGAATCGCTCATGATCACGGCCCGCTCGATGATGTTTTTCAACTCGCGGACGTTGCCGGGATAAGAGTAGCCCAGCAAGCGCTGGCTCACCTCATCGCCGAGCTGCGCGATGTCCTTGTTCATTTTGCCGGCGAAGAATGCCCGAAAGTGTTCCGCCAACAGAAGAATGTCTTCGCCTCGCCCCCTGAGGGGTGGAATGTGAATGGGAAAGACGCTTAGGCGCTGATACAAATCCTGCCGGAAGGCACCCTTGTCCACCAACTGTTTCAAATCCTGATTGGTGGCGGCGATGATGCGTGCCTTCAGGGGAATCTCCTTCATGGAGCCCACCCGCTGGAAGACACGACTTTCCAGCACACGCAGCAACTTGCCCTGCACCTCCCCCATGTCGCCAATCTCGTCCAACAAAACCGTCCCCCTACCGGCCTCTTCAAAAGCACCGGCCCGAGACTGCTCCGCACCGGTGAACGAGCCTTTCTCATGACCAAAGAGCAGGCTTTCGATCAAATTCGAGGGCAGGGCCACGCAATCCACGGCGATGAATGGGCTTGAGTCGGGTCTTGACTTGTTGTGCAAATACCGGGCCGCCACTTCCTTGCCCACGCCCGTCTCGCCCGTGAGCAAAACGGTCGTTTCCGGCGACATCGCGGCCTTGTCCAGCTGCTCGATGACGGCCATCACGCCAGCCGAACCGCCGAGCAGTCCATCTTTGCGGTGCTCCTGCCAGCCTTCGCTTCCCGCGCGCGCTTCATCTCGGCGCTTCATTTCGAGCACCCGGTCAATGATGGGCCGCAAGCTGGTTTCTTTGACGATGTAATCCTCGGCACCCTGGCGCATGGCGGACACCGCGTTGGGAATGGTGTGATGAGCGGTCATCATGATCACAACCGCCCCGGGCTGCCGCGCCAAAAGTTGCGGTATCAACCGAATGCCGTCGTCATCGGGCAAACGGTGATCCAACAAGATGACCTTGTAGCGACCCGTACCACAGCGCGCCAGCGCGTCCGAGGCGCTGAAGGCCAGCTCGCTTTGCAAACCCTGTCGACTCAATTCAGTCCCGATTGCCTGGGCATAAAGCTCTTCATCGTCGACAACCAGAACGGCAAAATTTCCTGTCATGAATCATCTCCTGCTCTATTCACGGGCAACACAAGCATCGCTTGGCAGCCACCACCAGGCCTGTCACGCAAATCCACCGCACCGCCGTGGGCCTGGGCTATCTTCTGACAAACCGCCAAGCCCAGTCCCGTACCGTTGGCCTTGGTAGTAAAAAAGGGCTGCAAACACTCCGCGGCGGTTGCCTTAAGCCCCGAGCCCCTGTCTTCCACCAGGATGCTCACGTCCTTTTCGCCACAATCCGCCCGACACAGGACCTCGCCCCCGGCCGGGGTGACCTCCAGGGCGTTGAGCAGCAGGTTGAAAATCACATGTCGAAGCGCATCCGCATCTCCGGGGATGCGGCAGTCCTCCGGCACCTGGTTGTCGATGCGCTTGCCCGCAATTCGCCTGGCACCGGACAAAAGGCCTCGAACCTCCTCCACCAGGCCCCGCATGCCCACCATGGTGCGAGAGCCGACACTTCGGACGGAAAGATACTTTTTCAAAATCATATCTATGCGGCCAATTTCTTGTGCCGCCAAGGAGATGAGGTGCTTGGGACGCTCCGCCAAATCGTCTTGACTCAAGCTCTCCAGGGTCGCGCCGATGGCCAGGATGGGGTTGCGGATCTCGTGGGCCAACTGCGCCGCCATCTCCCCCATGGTGGCCAGTTTCTCTTGTCGCACCAACTGCTCCGGCGTGAAGCGCTGCTCACCCTCCCGGGGACGAAGCAACATGAGAAAACCCACCACGTCATCCGTATCCTCGGCAAGCATCACGATCTCAACCTGGACCGGAATCAGGGATCCATCCTGGTGCCTCAGCAGCGCCGAGACCTCCTGGGAGACATTGGCACCTTGCAAAAACTTTTGCCCCACCAACAACTCAACGGCCTCCGGGTCCCGAAACAACTCGGCCACCATGCGCCCCTGAAACTCGGCGACGGGCATGCCCAACAATTTTTCCGTGGCCCGATTGCAAGAAGTGATGCGGCATTCGGCATCCAGAAAAACCGACGGCGCGGCCTCGGCCAGGCTCAACTGAAGCAACTGCCGCTCGACCGTGGACTCCCCGGGCACCACCCGCGGCGTCAGGGCACACATGGCAAGCTTCTGCCCGCCGACCTCAATTCGTCGCAAGCGCAGATCAAACTGGCCATCTTTCGAGACTTCGCCCCTGGCCTCCACTTTGCCCGACTCCAAAAATCGCCGCGCCTGCTCACCAAGGCTGCTCAAGGTGGTGCCGCCGGCCGGGGTGCCCGTGCCGGAGCCCTCGCCACAGAGCTGCCCCTCGGCATCAAAAAAGCGCAACTCGCTGCGTTCCCGCTCCGTGCGTTCCTTGCGAGGGCTGTCGGCCCCCATGATGCCGTGCTGGATGATGCGCCCTACTCGCCGGGCATAATGCAAAAACAACTCTCGCTGCTGCCTTGTGAAAGCCTCCTCGCCCGACTTCTCATACAAGACCACGCCATAAGATCGGCTGGCCGAGCGAACCGGTGCCAACAAAAAACGATGGGCACCGATCAATGTATCGAACTGCTCCAGCATCTCCTTGGGCAAAGTGTCGCCTAAGAGCTCGGCCAGCGAAGAATTCTCCACCACCCCGCCGTCCCGATACACCTCGTAAAGCAAGCTGCCTTCGGCCTGGGCCATGGGCACACTCAAGCCTCGCAGGTTCTCCCCCAGCACATCCTCCACCTCTTTGAGGTCCGGGTAGCTCATCTGAGGGATGCCGGCCCGTACGCTCAACTCGCCGGTTGTCTCGTTGAAAACAATCAAATTGCAGGAGTTGCAACCGGTGATCTTGGCCACGCCGCGCAATAGCTGGCCCAAGAATTCATCCAGGTTATCGCTGAAGCCCAGCACCACCGATGCTCACAGGCCTTTTTCGACGTAGATGCCCATCAGGGCACGAACGGCCTCTACGGCTTTGACCATGGCCTTGACCGCCACCCATTCATGGGTCGAATGAAAATTATACCCACCCGCGGAGAGGTTGGGCGTGGGCAGACCTTCGAAACTCAAACGAGCCCCATCGGTCCCACCGCGAATGGCCAAGCGCTTGGGTTCGACGTCCACCCGTCGCCAGGCCTCTTCCGCGTATTCGACCACCGCGGGATGATTGTCCAAAACTTGCTTCATGTTGCGATAGCTTTCCTTGACCTCGATGTCGATGGTGGTTCGCGGCTCGGCCTCCAGCACCTCGGCCTTGATGCGCTCCAACTCAGCGGCCATCTTGGCCAGGTCCTCTTCGGTGAAAGCACGAACCAACAGCGTAATGCGGGCCTCGGTCACCGAGCCTGAAATCTGGTAGGGGTGCAAATAGGCCTCGTAGCCCTCGGTGGTTTCCGGCAAAGCGTCTTTGCGCAAGCGGGAAATGAAATCCATGGCCAGGCGCACGGCGTTGACCATCTTGCCCTTGGCGTAACCCGGATGCACGTCGATGCCCTTGATGGTCACAAAGGCCGAGTCGGCGCAGAAGGTCTCGTCCTCTACCTCGCCCATGCCGCTACCGTCCAGGGTATAGGCCACGTCCGCGCCAAACTTCTTCACGTCGAAATGCTCTGTTCCCCGGCCGACCTCTTCGTCGGGCGTGAAGCCCACGCGAATCTTGGGGTGGGCCAGGCTGGGGTCCGACTTAAACAGGGCCATCAGGGTCATGATCTCGGCCACGCCGGCCTTGTCGTCCCCACCCAAAAGGGTAGAGCCGTCGGATGTGATGATGGTCGAGCCCTTGTAAAGCGCCAGTTCCGGATTGTCATCAGGCGAGATGGGGCTTTCGACCTTGGGCAAGACGATGGGCCCGCCGGCATAATCATCATGCAAGATGGGCTTGACGTCCTTGCCGCTGACCTCGTGGTAGGTGTCCACGTGGGCCAACAAGCCCACGGTGGGCATCTTGGCCGCGGCCTTCACGCCCTCGGGCACATGGGCCGGCAAGGAGGCCATCACATAACCATGCTTGTCCAATTCCGCATCATCCAGCCCGATGGCCTTGAGCTCCTCGACCAGCATACGGGACAAAACAAGCTGCTTTTCCGTGGAGGGATAACGATCCTCCACGCCGTCTTTCGACTGGGTATCGATTTTGACGTAACGAAGAAAGCGCTCCACCACATCCTGGCGAATATCCACGGCACACCTCCTGAATTCAGCCCGCCACCGTGGCGGGTGCGAGATGCACCATACTATGGAAATCGCAATGAAGACCAGATTAACGGAGAGGAGAAGAATCGATGCGACGGATATAGCTACCGATGAAGGGCTTGCCGCTGAACTCAAGGCCCAGCACCCGACCCGCGTCATCCTTGCGAATCCGTCCGGTCATCCACTTGCGCTTCGAAATCTTGAGTTGCAGCTTCCTGCCTTTCACTCGATAAGCCCCGGACTTTTCAATCGGCGACTCCATGGGCTCGGAGGGGATGAACTTGAAACGATAGGTCCCGTCCATGCCCAATATAAGCTGCCGGTTCTTCATGCCCTCGGGACCCGACAGCCAGGTGTCCAGCACGGCGATGTTGGGCTTGGCCTTTTTCAGATAACGATTAAGCTTGGGCCCGTTCAAGGCTTTGCGGCCGTCGAAAAATACCAGGTCAGCCAAGCAGGTATGCCGGTCGTCGGTCTCCGAGCCGGAATAGGCCGCCCTAAACTTAATGATGATGCGATCAGACTCCACGGCCGGCTCTAAGTCCACAAACTGAAGACCCTTGCGGTCTTCCAGTTCCACCATCTGGGTCATCATGTCCCCGTCGGAGACCTCCATCTTGCGCACCCGGTTGTACTTGCCCCAGGCCCTGGTGTGACCCTGAACGATACCGATGCGGTCTATGCCCACAGGGCCGGAAAACTGAACCTCGATGCGCACGTTGCCGCCACTGCCTTCCGAACACCAGACGGTCTTGTCCACCTTGTCCACCAGGTTTAACGCACTGTATTTTCCCGGCTTGGTATAGGATTTCCAGTCATTGTTGGAGCGAGCGTACATCAGGATTTCGCGGGCTTCGACCTGGGGGGTCCACATCAAGGCCATCAACCCGGCAGCGGTTATCAAGATCCATTGCATTCTTCTCATTTTCGCCTCCCGATGGGTGGACGTCTCGACCCTGGGCCCTATTCACACCGGCCCAATCAAGCAGTGAGTATCATATTCTACCGAGGGAAGACAATTTCCCCCGTCATTCCCGAGGGCTTCTGTCGGGAATCCACCCTTCGTGAACCTGGATCCCCAGCAGAAGCACCTGGGGATGACGGCTCGGGGATGACGGCTCGGGGATGACGGCTTCCGGGTTGTGCCGAGGGAAGACAGTTTCATAGAGAATCCGCACGTTGACGAGCGCAAGCTGAAAACGCTATCTTAACAAGTCGGCCAAGCCCTTCAACAACCGGGAGCCTCCATGCCAAGACTCAAACGACCTGCAATGTTCTGGCTTTGCCTCATCGCCTCTTGCCTGCTTTGGGTCGGACCCACGGCCTGGGCCGAAGACGTGGACGGCTGGGAACTACCCGACAACCTCAAGGGCAAGCTCAAGACCGACAAGGACAAAAACAAAACAGGCGAGGCCAAATCCGAGCCCCAGGCTGAGCCGAAGCCCCAGGCGAAGCCCGAGCCGAAGCCCCAGGCGAAGCCCGAGCCGAAGCCCCAGGCGAAGCCCGACAAAGCCGACGAATGCTCCAAGGGCTACGTGCTCTCCGCCGAAGGCTGGTGCGTCGAGAAAAACCTCACGCCCGAGCCCCAAAAGACCCCGGACGCAACTCCAGCGCCAACTCCTGCACCAGTACCAACGCCAACGCCAACTCCTGCACCAGTACCAACGCCAACTCCTGCACCAGGACTAGCGCCAACTCCTGCACCAGGACTAGCGCCAACTCCTGCACCAGTACCAGCGCCAACTCCTGCACCAGTACCAGCTCCAACTGCAGAACCAACTCCAGCAGTAACTCCAGCACCAGCTCCGGTACCTGCACCTACGCCCAAAACCGCTCCCGCGCCGGCTTCCACCGAAGCACCCGTGAAGCCAGAAACCTCACCGCCCGTCATCATTCGCAAGCTACCGGAAGCGCAAACTCCGCCCAAAACGACGAGCGATGAAAAAATCCTGACCACCGAAGAAACCCAAACCAAAGAAGAACAAAAAACAGAAGCACCAAAAGAAACACCAGACGACAAAAAAGACGACAAAAAAGACGACAAAAAAGACGCAAAGAAAAAGAAGAGCTCGGCTTTCATCAAGGGCGAACTGGCCAACTTCATCGGTGCCACCAAGCTCGCCACCTCCAACAACCGCATCGGCGTTCGACTGGGTTACCGCGCTGAGGATCTGGTGCACTACGGCACCATTACGCCGGAAGCCGATTTGCGCTTCGGCAAGCTGACCTTCGGCCTGGGCGTTCCTTTGGCCTTGCAGATCTACGACGGCAACCTCATCGACGGAGAGGACCCGGAGGCCGGCTTCGACGACGCGGGCGCATTCCGCAAAGAGGACTGGGACGAGCCCGGCGAATACGTACGCTTCATTCGCTACCTGACCTGGGGTCGCAAGGAAGACAACATCTATTTCAGCCTGAGCCAGCTTGGCTCAAACTCGCTCGGCCACGGCG
The DNA here is from genome assembly GCA_019314375.1 of Deltaproteobacteria bacterium. Classification (GTDB taxonomy): domain Bacteria; phylum Myxococcota; class B64-G9; order B64-G9; family B64-G9; genus JAFCZJ01. Next base: position 18,149 of record JAFCZJ010000081.1, read on the forward strand.
CCTTGATGCGCCGTTACAGCGTCAACATCGATCCGGACTCCACCCGGGTGAGCGGCCAACTGGACATGTACAACGACTACGCCGGCTTCGAGGTCATGACCAACAGCATCGTGGACTGGGAGCTCTTCGGAGCCCTGGCCTTCGTCAAGCCCCTGAGCTTCTTCATGGATCACCCCATGGCCCGCTCCATGTCCATCGGCGTAACCTATGTGGGCGACAGGGCGGCACCGGTGCGGGTCGAAACCGAATCGACCAACCCCTTCTATGTTGTCGGCGACTCCAGGCCCAGCGTACTCAACGATGCCTTTGTCCACGCCGTGGGCGTGGATGTTGAGTTCAAGGTCTTCAAAAGCGACACGGTGGATCTGAAGCCCTACATCGACTACTCGTGGATGATGCCCCAGTCCCCTTCGGGGGATCTGGCCATGGACCCGGAAGGCGGAGGCGGCTTCACCCTGGGCCTTTTGGGCCGATTCAACCTGGGCTCGGATCCGGTCCACGCCTTTCGACTGGTGGCCGAGTTCCGCTCCTTTTCGGCGAACTATCTGCCCGGCTATTTCGACACTTTCTACGAGGTACACAAATTCGCCGCATCCCAGCGCATCCGCCAGGCCGCAACCAACACAGGCCGGCTACCGGCCACAAAGTTCGAAGAAATTTTCGTCACCCGCAAGGGAGACGATCGGCACATGGGCTTCTACCTGGAATTCAACTACTCCATGGTAGGCAACCTGGCGATGACCTTCGCCCTCGAAGGCTCGGACGCCGAGCTCGGCAACAACTTCATGGCCCACTTAGAGGTGCCGGCCTTAGACTGGCTACAATTCTTCGCCTCTTACCACCAACGAGCCATGGACTCATTGGGCGACCTCTTCGACATGGACGCCTCCGACAAAGTCCTCTTCACCGCCGCCCGCCTGCGCTTACTACCTTTCCTCTTCATCAACGCCCGCTACCACTACACGCTAAGGCTAAAAGACGACTACGCAGATTTAGTCACCGACCCAGGAGAGCCCGAAGTCTTCTTGGAGCACTACCGCTTCTACCAACCCACCCACGGTTGGATGGTTGATGTGGAGCTGGGGTGGGAGTTTTAAGCACTCTATCAAGCGCAAACCATGTCCAAAAAGTCCCCAAAAAAAAACACCCAACACCCCAGTAGAGTGCTTTATCCCGAACCGCAAAGCGATTCGGGGCTAAGCACGGCGCCAGGCACGACGCCAGGCACGACGCCAGGCACGGGGCTAACCACGATTCTCCCCGAACTACTCTCAACGCTCCTAACCCACCGCCGCCTAATCCTAACCGCCCCACCCGGCGCCGGCAAAACCACCCAAGTCCCCCCAGCCCTCGCCGCAGCCTTACCCAAGGGCAAGATCCTCACCCTCCAACCCCGCCGAGTAGCCGCCCGTGCCATCGCCCGCCACATGGCGGCCGAGTCCGGCCAGCCACTCGGCCAGCACATCGGCTACCAAATCCGTCACGACAACCGAACCACCCCCGCAACTCGCATCGTACTCATGACCGAGGGCCTGCTCACCCGCAAGCTCTCCTCTGATCCACTCCTCGAAGACACGGCCTGCGTCATCATCGACGAGTTCCACGAACGCAGCCAACACGCGGATCTCGCGCTCGCCCTCTTGCGAGAACTGCTCGAGGTACGCGACGACTTCCACCTGCTCGTCATGTCCGCCACCCTGTCGGGACTCGTCAAACCCCTGCAGCACTACCTCGGCAACTGTCCGCACCTGCACTACGATCCGCGCACCCACCCCCTGCATATTCACCACATCGATCGCCCCGACGATCGCTACCTGGATCAGCAAATACGCGCGGCGCTCTTGCGGCTGCTCCAGGCCGACAACGACGACGAAGGCGACATCCTGGTCTTTCTACCCGGCGCCGCTGCCATTTCACGCTGTCACCGCCTGCTCGATGAACAGCCCTTGCCCGGCCAGCCGGACATCCAGGAACTCTTTGGCGCCCAAAGCGCAAAGGAGCAAGACCTGGCTCTCTCCCCCGGAACCCGCCGCCGAATCGTGCTGGCCACCAATCTGGCCGAGACCTCCCTGACCGTACCCGGCGTAACCGCGGTCGTTGACTGCGGCCGAGTCAAACGCCTGCGCTTCGATCCGCAAAGCGGCATGGACCGCCTGAGCGAGGAACGTGTCAGCCAAGCCAGCGCGGACCAACGTGCGGGACGGGCCGGTCGGATCGCCCCGGGGCGGGCGGAGCGCCTGTGGCTTGCAAACGAGCACGCTGCCTTGGCCCTGCAAGAAGAAGCCGAGCTAAAGCGCGTCGACTTAGCGCCGATTCTACTCAATCTCTTACAACACCAGGCCTCCGATCCCCGGCGCTTTGCATTTTTCGAAGCGCCCCCCGTCGAGGCCATGGACAAGGCACTCGATCTGCTGCGCATGTTGGGGGCTCTGACGCCATACGAATTTCGGCTCAGCCCCCTGGGTCGGCGCATGGCCGCCCTGCCCTTGCACCCCCGGCTGGGTCGCCTGCTCTGTGACGCCGGGGCGATGGGACTTGGCGAGACCGGCGCGCTCCTTTGCGCCTTGCTCAGCGAGCAAGACATTCGCCGTCGCATCGCCGGCGGGCCCTACACGGCCGATCTGGAAAACACCCTGGAGCTGTGGCATCGGGGACAGGGGCACCTGGGACAGGGGCATCGGGGACAGGGGCATCGGGGACAGGGGCATCGAGGACAGGGCTTGAACACAGGCGCCGTCCGCCAGGTGCGGGCGGCCATCCAGCAACTGGAGCGCAGCCTGCCCGCGGAGCAACGAAAAGACAGCCACGAAGCAAGTCCCACCGAAATTCGCCGCCTCGTGCTTGCCGCCTATCCGGATCGAGTGGGCAAAAGACAGGCCGAAGGTTCGCGGCAGGCCGTGCTGGCCCACGGCCGGGGCGTGGAAATAGACGACGGCGGCGCCCTGGGCTCAAGTGATCTCTTCATCGCCATCCGAGCCGACGCGGGCCGACG
>JAFCZJ010000324.1 GCA_019314375.1 Deltaproteobacteria bacterium
TCCGGGGACGGGGGGACTTAGATGTCATCGCCGGGCAGGTGGTCGTCATCACCTTGCGCTGGGCCGATCATGAGGGAAGCGCCTTCTTGCCCGTGCACGCGGAACTCATGATCTTGGACACGGCGAGCGAAAGCACCTGCAAAACCTCGCTCCCCTACGTCGCTTACCTCGCCCAGTTCCAGCATGAGCGTCAAGAGTTGACCGATTTGAACCTCGAGCCGGAGCGCGCGGAGCCGGCACCTCAAGAACCCGATCAGCGCGCCTTCGTGGCCTGCAGCGACGAACACGGCCTGGGCCGGCCCCTGGCAGAGCTCTTGCATCGAGAGCTGGGCGCCAATTTCAACGAAGAGGAGCTGCTGTCGCATCCCCAGCTCAACAAGTCCCAGCGACGAGAGCTCAAAGACATCATGGAAGACGACCTGGCCGCAGCCTGGCTTGGCCGCATCTTCCTGCGCAAGCGGGAAGAGGACGGGCGCTGGGAGTGGGCCGACCTGGCCGAAGACGGCCTGCTCAGCATGGAGCGGGAGCGGCTCATGGCCGTGCTCTTCGACGGGCGACTAGAGCGCGACGGCTTTCACTATGCCGCCCTCCTCCACCTCATCCGCCCCGCTTCGCGACTCATCTCCTGGGGCGATGGGGCCATCTCCAACGGCGACTGGCTCATCAAGGCGCCCCAGGCCCTGGGCGTTCTGTCCTACGAATTCGACACGGAGAAAACCGGCGGTCGCGCCCGGCCTCGGAAAGGCTACGAGCGCATCTTCGCCCTCCAGGACCGGCAGCCCGATGTCATCGACGGCAAGGATGCCCGCGGCGCCTACCGACTGAAGGACTCCGGCGCCACGCTGGACGCAGACCAACTGGACCTCATGCTGCTCGCCTTCGGTGCCACCATCGAGGACCTGCATGGCATCGAGTTTTTGGCCGCCCCGTTCTCCGACGCGGTGCTGCTGCGGCGAGGAGAGCAGATCTTGGGTGCGCTAATGGCCAGCAACGCGGAAGCGCGTAGGACATTTTAGAAGCTCTCACCCAGCTACCAACTAAGTGGCTGGCTTTCTGCGTATTGGGTGTCCGATTTCCGGACACCTTTGTCTATATGTCGGAGTGAAACACTAAGAATCCAAAGCCTTTGCACTCAGCGAGAGACATGGCGTGTACCTTGCAGTGTTCTCTGGGTATGAACGCCTCGAAGAAGCGAAACAGAAACCTCTCCCCTCCCCTTGGTCCTCTGCTGCGGGATCTTCGCGCGATGATAGAATCATCTCGCGAACACGTTGCTGTTCAGATCAATGAAAACCTGGTCTTGCTCTACTGGAATCTGGGCAAACGAATTCGTGAGAATTTGCTCAAGTCAAAGCGGGCAACGTATGGCAAGCAAATTATCTCCGCAATGGGTAAACGATTGAGCATGGAGTTTGGTGATGGCTTTTCCGAAAAGAACCTGCGTCACATGGTTCGTTTTGCCGAATCCTTCGAAGACCCTGAAATTGTCTCCGCACTGCGGAGACAATTGAGCTGGACGCACTTCAAGCGGCTCATTTACATGGATGATGACCTTAAGCGTGATTTTTATGCGGAAATGTGCCGGCTTGAGCGCTGGAGCACCCGAACCATGGAAAAGAAAATTTCGGGAATGCTCTATGAAAGAACGGCCCTTTCCAAAAAACCCGCGGATCTGATTCGTCAGGAACTCCAAGAGCTTCGCCAGAATGACAAGATCTCTCCAGACCTGGTATTTAGGGATCCCTATTTGCTCGGTTTTTTGGGACTCAAGGACCGATTTCTTGAGCGAGACCTCGAAGACGCAATTATTCGCAACCTTGAACACTTCATACTTGAGCTGGGCGTCGGGTTTTCGTTTGTGGCAAGACAGAAGCGGATTACGGTGGACAACGATGACTACCTCCTGGACCTGCTGTTTTTCCACCGAGGTCTTAGACGTCTCGTTGCCATCGAACTAAAACTCGGGGAGTTCAAGCCCGCCGATAAGGGCCAAATGGAACTCTATCTCAGGTGGCTGCAGAAATACGATGTCCAACCAGGAGAAGAATCACCCGTCGGCCTTATTCTTTGCGCCGGAAAAAAACAGGAGACCATTGAGCTTTTGGAGCTAAACCATAGCGACATCCGCGTCGCTTCATACTGGCTCGATGTCCTTCCGAAAAATCTTCTAAAGAAAAAACTACACGAAGCCGTCGCCACTGCTCGTGGTCTGCTTGACGCGAAGAAGACGCCAATGGACTGAACAAACCCCTCAGGAAACCACCAACTAGGTGGCTGGCACCCTGCGTATTGGGCAGACGTCTGCCGAATTCCGAATTCAACGATTCGCGCAACATGGACGATCCGCTTCAACGCGCTTTTTACGAACCAACTAAGTGCCTGGCACCCCGCGAGAGGTGGCATAGCAATGCATTCAGCCCATGCTCACCTTGGTGCATCCCGTGACCGGGTCCCAGGTGGACTCGGTCCATTCGATTGACGATTTCCGTGCCATGCCTCGAGTATGCCCCTATCAGTCCCGTAATAGAGACCATTTTCCCGGGGCCGGGAATATGGTGCCAAGCAACCGCTTTTCTTCGG
>JAFCZJ010000325.1 GCA_019314375.1 Deltaproteobacteria bacterium
ACGCCCTTCTCTTTCACAAGAAAGAACTCGGACTGATCGAAGAGCCTGATCGGCCGGCGTATGTGGTCGGTCGCGCGGCTCACGTTCTGATTCTTGAAGGCCGGGAAGCCTACGAGGCCAACTACGCATTCGGCGGCCCGGTCAACCCGAAAACCGGGGCTCCTTTTGGCAGCCGGACCAAGGCGTTTCAAGAGTGGGCCGATGTCCAGGGCAAGCCAGTGCTCAACGATAACCAGGCTGCCCTGATCGAAAGCCTGAATGCAGCAGTCCAAGAACACGAACACGCCAAGGCGCTGCTGGCTGACGGTGTCGCTGAAGGTGTTGTGCGCTGCGAGTACTGCGGTCTGGAAAGCCAGGGGCGTTTTGACTGGCTCAATCCCCAGCGCGGGATTGTGGACCTGAAAACTTGTGACAACCTCGATCTGTTTCAGATGGATGCCCGCAGCTACGGATACATCCATCAGATGGCATTTTATCGAGCTCTTTTGGCCAGCTTTACCGGTGTGAATCTCCCTGTCTACATGATCGCTGTTGAAAAGCGTGAGCCTCTGCGCTGCGGAGTGTGGCGTGTGGGTGAGGATGTGCTCGGGACAGCCCTGAAGGAAAACGAAGAAGCCATCGAGAAGCTGAAGATCTGTCGGGAAAAAGACCACTGGCCCACCGGATACGAGGACATCCAAGTCCTCGATTGGATCTGATCACATGGGAAGCGGGCGGAATGGCGTGACGCACTGACGCCCGGGTGCGTCGGGACTCCCTGGGTCCGCCCGTCTTCCCTCCCTCTTGAACGAAAGGAAAACCAAAAGTGAAACTCTTGGAAAAAGTAACCAGCGGGAAGGCCTTGGCTCCGAGGCGTGTGATGCTCTATGGCACCCACGGCATCGGTAAGTCCACCTTTGCCGCGTGCACGCCCAAGCCGGTCTTTATTCAGACCGAGGATGGACTTGGTGAAATCGAGTGCGACAAGTTTCCTCTGACCGCCACCTTCGACCAGGCCATGCAGGCCCTATCGGAACTCTATTCCGAAAAGCATAGCTTTCGCACGGTGGTGATCGATTCGGTGGATTGGCTCGAACGCCTGATCTGGAACGAAGTGTGTCGCAAGCGCAACGTCGAGAGCATCGAGGACATCGGCTACGCCAAAGGCTACGTGTTTGCACTGACCCAATGGCGGGAATTTCTGGAAGGATTGTCGGCGCTGCGCAGCGAAAAGGGCATGATGATCGTGTTGATCGCCCACGCCCGAATTGAGCGCTTCCAGAATCCGGAGACCGACAGTTACGACCGCTATGTGCCACGCCTGCACCGACTAGCCTCCCAGGTCCTGCAGGAATGGTGCGACGAGGTCCTCTTTGCCACGTTCAAAGTCTACACCAAGCAGACGGACGAGGGTTTTGACCGTAAGCGCACCCAGGGCATCGGCACTGGTGAGCGGATTGTCCGCACCGTTGAGCGACCTGCCCACATGGCGAAGAACCGTCTGAATCTCCCCGAAGAAATGCCACTGGATTGGAATGCCTACGCCCAACATTTGGGTGATGGGCTCATTCGTACGCCGCAGGCCGGCAAACGCAAAGGAGCGAAATAGCTATGGCGAACCTGAACGGATTCGATGCCAACAATGTTGATCCCGCGTCGGATTTTGAACCAATTCCTGCGGGGAAATACCTCGTCACAATCACCAATACGGAGATGAAGCCGACCAGGAGCGGCACCGGGCATTATTTGGAGCTGACGTTCCAGGTGCTCGATGGCCAGTACAAGGGCAGGTTGCTGTGGTCGCGCTTGAACCTGGACAACCCCAACGCACAGGCTGTGCAGATCGCCCAAGGTGAGTTGTCGGCCATCTGCCGAGCTGTCGGCGTGATGCGGCCCAAAGACTCCATCGAAATGCACAACTTGCCTCTGCTGGTGACGGTGAAGTGCAAGAAGCGCCAGGACAACGGCGACATCGTGAACGAGGTCCGAGGTTATTCCAAGAAGGAGGCGGGTGAGGCCGCCCCTCAGCAGGAAGACTCGAGCACACCACCCTGGTCGCGGCAATGATTGAACTCGAATTGCCGTTCCCGCCTTCGATCAATCACTACTACCGCCGAGTGGGTCCACGGACTCTCATCAGCCGCGAGGGGCGCAGATTTCGGAAGAAGGTCTGCGCCACCCTCGCCTTCATCGGAGTGAAACCAATGATCGGGCAGCTCCACATGGAGATCGAACTCTATCCGCCGGATCACCGTCGGCGCGATATCGATAATGTGCAGAAAGCTCTCCTTGATGCGCTCCAGCACGGTGGCATGTACGCCGACGACAGCCAAATCGTGAAGCTGAACACCGAGAAGCGAGGCGTTGTGCCTGGGGGCCGGACCATCGTGCGCCTGGAGGAAGTCCAGAATGCTTGAGCTCAGGCCATATCAAAAGGAAGCGGTCGAGGCGATTTACCGTCACCTGCGTGAACGTGACGACAATCCCTGTGTGGTGATCCCAACTGGTGGCGGCAAGACCCCGGTTATGGCCACAGTCTGCAGGGATGCTGTGGGTCAATGGGGAGGGCGGGTCCTGATCTTGGCCCACGTGAAGGACAGGCTCGGGAAAAGTTGCAGATAGTGGCTCCGGAGATGTGGATAAAGACCGGTGTTTACTCGGCTGGCCTTAAAAGTCGGGACACGGATAAGCCGATCATCATTGCCGGTATTCAGTCTGTTTTCCGGCGAGCCTGTGAACTGGATGCCTTCGATTTGGTGATCATCGACGAGGCACACATGATCCCTCCGGATGGGGACGGGATGTACCGGAAGTTTCTGGAGGATGCACGGAAAGTGAATCCGAACCTGCG
>JAFCZJ010000209.1 GCA_019314375.1 Deltaproteobacteria bacterium
CTATAAGTTACCAAAAATCGTCCGCAGGGACAACCCGTCACACGGCTTATGAACACCCGTTCAGGTGCTGCCGTTTTTCCCCAATAAAAACCGTGGTCTAATGAAAGACAATACCGCGGGCATAACTGTCACAGCGGCCAAGGCACTGACCATCATGGCCAAGGCCAACAAAATGCCGAAACTGTGGAGCGGAAGCAGGTCGCCTGCCAGAAAAACGAGTTGCCCCGCCGCAACGGTGATGGCATTGATCGAAATGGCCCGACCGGCCGTGCCAAGGGTCTTGCCCAAAGCCGCATTGAGTTCTCCATCCTTGCGGACTTCCAGCCTGGTTCTGGATAGGAAATGAATGGTGTAGTCGATGCCCACGCCGACCACCAAAGAGGCGATGAGCACGGTGGAAGAATCCAAATCAATGTCCAAAGCAGCCATGACGCCGAAGTTCACCAACAAGGTAACCGTCATGGGGATCATCCCAAGCAGGCCGGCGAGGAAGGAGCGGAACTGGATCATCAAAAGGAGCATGGCCACCAGGGCGGCCACACCCAGACTATACAACTGGCTGCTCACCAGGCGATTGTCGACGTTGACGTTGATGTGATGCATGCCCGTCTGCCGCACTCTAACCTCAAGCACTTGTGCGGCCGCACCCGCTTCGCCGGATTCCATGGGCAGGTATGCTATCTGGGAATTCAACCTGGCCAGATCCCCGCGCAAGGCCTTCTTCAGCCCATCTCGGCTTTCAGCCTCTTTGGGAAGCTGAGCCAGCACATGTGCCAAAACCGCATCGATTCGATGAGCCTCATCCACTTCTTCCAAAATGATCTTCAGGGACTTGGCCAAATAAAAGGGTCCTTTGGGGTCTTCCGTGAGTTGCGCCTCCGGCAAACGAGATCGAATGAGCGCCGCCAACTCAGCCTGGCTTCGAGCTTTGCCCATCCAGGCATCGGTCACGGCGTCAACCAGGCCTGATGCCAACCCCTCGTCATCCATGGGTACATCGGACTCGTCCGAGAGCAGCAAGGCCAGCATGGGGGTCCGATAAAATGCTCTGTCATTGGCCCGAGCCTCCTTGGACCAGGAGGCTTGCAGCCACGGTAAAACCGTGTCGGCCGGATAGCGCATCCTATCGGGCATCCCAGCACGACGTTTCTCGTCCGGCACGATCAGAGCCTGCAGGTCCAAGGCCACGTCCATGGCAACCGCTTCCATGCGAGCCTTCTCGGCCGCTGCCGCAAGTTCAGCATCGGCAGATCGCAAATCCACCTGCAAAACCCGACTGGGCAATTTGGCGATGAAGTCATCGACCTCAGCCACGATGCGACGAAGAACGCCAGTGTCTGAAGTGCTGCAGACCGCTTGAACCAGGGAATGCTTCTTCTCACCATCCACCATCTGGCTCAATACGTCCTTTCCTTCCAAGTTAATCCACAGATTGCCCACGCCCTCTTTTGTGTCCGGAATGGAGCCATGCCCCGTCATGACCTGGTTCATCTCGGCGATGAGGTTTGCTATGCCTTTGGCATTACGAATATGAGCAAATCCATTCAAGAACTTTTCCACCGTGAACATGGTCTCAAGCACGAATGGGTCTTTGGTGGGCCCATCGACGGTCACCCACAAGGGGAGGCTGCCCCCAAGCTTTCGTCGCATCATGTCGTCCGAACGACGCACCTCGCTGTCGGTGGGGAAATAATTGACCATGTTAAATTGCCGGTCCAAACCCGGAATCAGCAGGGCTGCGCCCAGCGCGATGATCGCGGTCAGGACAATGACCTTGCGGCGATTCCTGAGCGCCAAGTCGCCCAGCTTGCTCGTCACAAGACCCAACCAACCCTTGGCCTTGTCCCCCGCAGCCAGATCGATCACGGCCTTCATGTTGGGTTTCAGCATGGAAAGAATCGCGGGCACCATCGTGATGGCCACCAGCATGGCGGCAAAAATACCAAAAGCCGCGATCAAACCCGTGTCCTGAATAAAGCTCAAATCCGAAGTCAGAAATGACAGGAAGCCCACCACCGTGGTGATACCCGCCAGACCGATGGGCACCATCACGTCCACCATGGCCAAGCGTAATTTGTTCAGTTCCGTCGAACCCCCGCCCACCTCGTCGACCTTGTGCAGCATGTGAATGGCGTAGGCCGTGCCCAGCGCGATGAGCAGCACTGGAATCACGTTGGACAACATGGTGATCGGGATGTTGCACAAGGCCATCAAACCCATGGCCCAAACCGAACTGACCATGACCGTGGCCAGCGGCAAGAGCACACCCCGGATGGAGCCGAATGCAAGCAAAAGAACCAAGATGACCACCAGGGTCACGAAGGGGACCAAGGTCACCATGTCCCGCATGATCATCTCACTCAGGCCCTTCATCATATAGGGGAAGCCCGCGAAGGTCAGTCTCTCGGGATCCGAAGCCGATTCCCGCACACGCTGCTCGACAAGACCCGCAACCTCTACCCGGTCCGCCGATTTGAGAATGGAATAGGAGATGGCCGCCAGATGAGCGTCTTCGCTGACCACCACCCCCACCAAATTCTTCTTGGCCAACACGCGTTGCTTCAAAGCCAGACTTTCTGCCTCGCTTTGCGGCAAGTGGTCCGGATCCACCACCTTGCCCACCGAAACCGCCTTTTCTCCATCGATCAAGTCAGCCTGAACATCATCCATCTGTGTCAGGCTGATCACCCAACTGACGCCCTCGACTTTTTCAATGACCTGGGTCAAGCGGTGGATCTCCTCCAATGCCTCGCGTTGAAATACGTCGGGAGCTTCCAATGCCACGATACCGACGGCCACGCCGCCGAAGCGCTCCCCTGTTTCGTTGAAATGGATGACCACCGGATCGTTTTCCGGCAGATATTTGGTGATGTCGCTCTCGATGTAAGCCAACTTCCAGATGGCCACCCCACCGCCAACCGTCAAAAGGATGACTGAAACCAAGACCAGCACACGAAAACGCAGCACCAACGTGGCAAATCGATCCATTGGATTCCCCGTCAGAAGTCGGCCCGGACCCTGAAAAAAACTTGGTCTAAAGCCTCAAACATCTCCAAAGAAGTTTCGGCCTCACCTCGAGCCAAGACATAGCCCAAGCTCACCTGCGACCCATCGAAAGGTTTGTAGGTCAACATGATCTGACCCAGTCCCGCAAAAGCACTCCGACCCAAAGTCGTGTCCAACTCGCCCCCAAGACTCAACTCGAAGTTGAGGCGATCCGAAAGCAAGCTCTGACGCAAAACCAAGAACAAATAATCGTGAAGACGATGACCCGTCATTTCAACGAAAAGACCATGGACCCACTGCAGGTTGGCATAGAAACCGCCGGGAAAGGTGTACTCTGCGCCCAGCACCCACTTGGTAAAAGGCTCGTCACTGATGGCCGCAAGCTCCATGCGGGTCTCGCCGAGCAAAGGCACCTCGGTCAGGATTTCCGTATTGACCTGCTCCGGCAGCATCAAGGCCACCTCCGCCCAAACCCCGATGCCGGCCAAGTCACCTCGCAGGTTCAGGCCGATGACATCCACTCGCGGGTAAATGAGTTCCACATCGTCCATCTGCACCGCCAGACAATTGGCCTGGCCTTCTGGACAACCCGGCACACCTGCCGTGGCCTGAACCTTTGTCGGTACCGGCATGCTCTGCCGAGCGTGGGCATAACTCAAGGAACAGTCCAAATCCAGCAAGCTGAACCTCAGCCTGGCACCAGCCTGCACATTGCCGACCTCGGCTGCCGGTGTCACGGTACGCAGCACGTCGTAACCTGGGGGCAGCACGAGGATCTGGAAACCCTCCATGCCCTCAGGCAACATGGCCGCCAGGTCGAAGCGAGGCATCAATGGATTGGAAAGCGGATCGTCACCAAGGAAAAGGTCCACAGGCAACATGGATGGCAAAAAACGCGGTGCCACCACGCCCTCGATGTTGAACCACTCATCGCCAACGTAAAGAGTGGCTTTCAAAGAAACGTTGCCCATGCGTTGGTCGAAGGCCAAGGGATTTTCCAAATCGAAGGGGTCGAAAGGGTTGCTGGGGTTGAAGCCATCTCCCGTGCCCCAGGCGACGTGCTGCTTTCCCGCCCGAATGTCCAGCACGAAAAGGTCGCCGTCCAGCAGAAACCCATAGATGTCGACATAAGCGTCACGCACCCGCCAACTCACCGGATCGGTTTGGCTGCGATCCCAAAGTTCATCGATGGTCTGTACGCGCGTGAAGTTGGTGTTGCGCAATTCGAACTCAGCCATGGCGGCCACATGTTCCGAGGGATTGCCGCGCACCTTAAGGCCGAACCAGTTGGCGTTACGGAAATTATAGAAACCGCCTTCCCGCAAGCCCAGATAATTCTCCGTAGCCACCGTGCCGTTCAGCTCCATGCCGGCCTGGGCCGAACAAGGCATGCCGACGAGGATCAAAAAAACAAAAGCGCAAAAACCCTTCATGGCATCAATGACGCTTGAGTTGGCGCTTGGAGAAAAACCGTTTACTTAAACCCGTATCGCACTTGACGGACTCGACCAAATTTCGAGTCTTGTGTTTCTTTTTCAAGTCCTCCATCACCATGAGGAAACTCTGCGTATACTTCCCCGCGGGGCGAAAGTCTTTCCGGGTCAAAACTTTCCACTTCTTGTTATCCTTGTCGAAAAACTCGATCCGGTCAAAAAGACTATCCTTCTTGCGTACCCACATCCTGGTCATTGCGTACTGAGAATCGCTATCCGGCAGGGGAAACAAGTCCAACACGAAGTGATCGCCTTCCTCCTTCATGGACTTGGCTTCCATTCGATCAGAAAACCGATCACTGGACAGATCGTCGTAGGAAAAATCCGTGCCCGCGAAGTTATCGTTTTTTACGCTTCCGGCGATGCGCCGAATCTTGTGCATGGCGGGAAGATAAATATACATCTTGTCGTCCGCATTCAAAAAGGCCATGCCCTTGACATCGGCTGGTTCCAAAAACTTAATCAGGCGCTTGTCGTTGCCCAGCTGGTACATCTCCATTTTGCGCTTGGAAAGCTTTCCGTTTGATTCCTCCAACTCCATGGTGACCACCACCACGGAGTCCTTGGCCGCGTATTCGGCATCGTCCACTTTCTCCAGCAAATCCTGTGCGGGACCAGCCCAGGCCATCGTGCAAAAAACAAAGCCAAACAGCACCGTCCCCATAAATCGCTTCATGTTCTCCTCCACTCCATGTTGATGCCTCGAGTTGTAGATCTTTTCCCTGGCCATCCCAAGGAATCCGCACATCCGGCTCGATGCCCGTGAACAGGGGGGTTCCCTTGGGCGAATAATACCGCCCAGTGGAAAGCTTGATGGCCGAACCATCTATCAATTCCATCACCACCTGCACCGTGCCCTTGCCCAGGGTTTTGGTGCCCACCAATTTTGCCCGGTCCTTGTCCCTCAATGCCATAATCACAATTTCGCTGACGCTGGCGGAGCGATGATTGGCCAATATGACCATCGGCACCTTCTGATAGGGTCCCGCATGAGGACTCTTTTCCAGTTCGCTCTGCATGTGTTTCTTGCTGATCACCTGCACGACCAAGCCGGCCGGACAGAATAGACCCACAACCTCGGTGGCCTCGGTGACGAGCCCGCCGGGGTTGCCTCGCAAATCCAGAATCAGCCCCTTCAGCCCTCCAGGTACCTTCGTGCCCAATTTCCGCATAACCGAGGCCAAACGTCGCCCGGTTCCATCCCGAAAATTGTACAAACGAATACGCGCCAAGCCGCCAGCCAGCAAATCCACCGAAATGTTGCGCTTGGGCTCGGGCACCAGCTTGAGGGTGAAATCCTTGCCTTCCACCCGCAGTTTGATTTTCTCTCCCACGGCTCCACGGACCAGGGCCAATGCCTCCAGTTCGTTCAGATTCGCGGCCGGTCGTCCCGCAACGGCCTCGATACCCTGGCCATGCCGCAGGCCAGCCTTGGCCGCCGGCGAACCCTCGATTACATCCAGAATGCGAAGGCCCCATGGTCCGGCCTCGAAAAGCAAACCGGAGGAACCCATTTCGCGACTGCCATCGTCGAGTAAGCGGACATAGAGTTCGGCAGGCAAGAAAATACTCCATGGATCACCACAGTGGGCCACCATGGAACGAATCATATTGCGTTCAAGCCACAGGGCTTTCTTGGCGGCCCCCCCGGCCAACAAAGTATCGGCTGCCTGGGTTAGCGCCTTTTCCAGTTCTTCAAAATCAAACATGGCCTTAGCCGACAGCTCAACTTGCTTCTTACCTGCCTTCACGAAGACCGATCCATTGGCGCCCAACGAAATTTGGGCCTTGGGCGCGGCGGTCTTCAACCCCCAGAGCGCACCTGCATACAAAGCGGTGGGGTTGGCGCGCTCGACGAAGGCCACCTGGAAATGCCGCAACACCTCATGCAGGCTATGGTATTCGGCAGCCCCAGCGGGTGAAACAGATAGAACCAGCAAACAAACCGACAGAATGATCTTCCTCATAACACCTCCCTCACAGGAGATCGCTGGCCACCTCGGCCAGCTTGCTGCGTTCGCCCTTGCGCAAAGTCATCGTGCCCGCAATGGCACGGCCCTTGAATCGATTCACCACAAAGGACAAGCCGTTGTTGGAAGAATCCACATAGGGATTGTCGATCTGATACAGGTCACCGGTCAACACAACCTTGGTGGAATCGCCTGCGCGGGTAATGATGGTCTTGACCTCATGGGGTGTCAGGTTCTGCGCCTCGTCGATGATGATGTACTGGTTGGGGATGCTGCGCCCACGAATGTATGTTAATGGCTCAATCTCGATCAAACCCATGTCCATCAGCTCTCGATAACTACGGCCCTGCCTTTTGTCCTTACGGGACAGGTTAAGCAAGAGCTCTACGTTATCAAAAATGGGCTGCATCCAGGGGTTGAGCTTTTCCTCAATGTCTCCTGGCAAAAACCCGATATCCCGGCCCATGGGAAAGATGGGCCTGGAGACCAGCAAGCGCTGGAAGACACCCTCCTCCGAGGTCTTGTGCAGACCAGCGGCCAAGGCCAACAGCGTCTTGCCTGTGCCGGCTTTACCCGCCAAAGTAACCAACTTGATCCTGTCGTCGAGCAGAAGATCCATCGCGAAAGTCTGCTCACGATTTCGAGGTTGGATACCCCAGACCCCACTGCGGGCCTTGAGGAGGCTATGCAAGGTCTTACCCTCCGGATCCACCCGCCCCAAAGCCGAATGGCCTTCTGAGTCCTTGCCCTCCATGTGCACGAAAATATTGGCTACCGGTTCGAAGTCGGGCAGCAGGTCCACTGGGATCTGCCCATCCCGGTAGAAGGAATCGATGTGTTCATCAGATAGATTCACCGTGATCGTGCCGGTGAAAATCTCATCCGCGGTCACTCCCTCGGTATCGTAATCCTCAGCCGTAATGCCCAAGGCATCAGCCTTAATCCGCAGGTTGACATCCTTGGTGATGAAAATGGTGGGTTGTTCCGGGTTGGTCTCCTTGAGCTCGAAGGCCACGGCCAGAATCCGATGATCCATCTTCATATCCATGCCCATTTCAGCCGGCAAGCGCCGATTGGTGAACATGATGCGCAGTTTGCCCCCTGTCTCCATCTCTACGCCGTCGCGTAATTGCCCACAGGACCGATACTCATCGATCATGCGCCCCACCATCCGGGCGTTTCGCCCCAACTCGCTCAACTCCTTCTTGAAGCGATCGATCTCCTCGATGACGTAGATTGGAATCACCACGTCATTGTCCTCAAAATTGAGGATGGCCTTCGGGTCGTGAAGCAGCACGTTGGTGTCGAGCACAAAGATTTTCTTCATCTCAAGCTCCCATGTCTCCATAGTGGACGGTACGATCCCGTCCGTTATTCTTGGCGTAATAAAGGGCCTGATCGGATCGATCGATCAGCTCTTGTTTATGCTGAGCCAGGTCCGGCATGGTGCAAGCACCCAGACTCATCGTGATGCTGAATCGCTCGCCATTGCCCTCAAAAGTCTGTTCCTTGATGGCCTCTCGAAATCGTTCGGCCAGCCTAACTGCACCCTCCCTATCCGTTTCCGGCAGAATGATCGTGAACTCCTCGCCACCATAACGACAAACCCGGTCTGAAGTCCTGGCCAAATCGCTTAAAACCCGGGCCACGCGCTTAAGCACCGCATCGCCCACAGGATGGCCGTAGGTATCGTTAACATTTTTGAAGTGATCAATGTCGGTCAGCAACATGGAGAGGGGTCGCTCGTAACGCTGCGACTCAGCCACGCTCAGGTCCAGCATCTCCTGAAAACGTCGGTGATTGTGCAGCCCCGTCAAGCCATCCGTGGTGGCCATGCGCTCCATCGTCTGGTATCGCTGTGCATTCTGAATATTGGTGGCGGCCATCATGGCCAAAGTATAAAGCAGGTCCACTCGGTCCTGGGTTTTGGCCAAATCCTCGGGGAAGAGATGCCGCCGGCTCGAGCCCACCACCAGGGTGCCGATGACCTGATCTCCTGGTTGGCTTTCGTATCCCGTATCGCCGGCCTGGGCATCCCCAGCCTTCTTGAGCGGGAAGCACTTCAGAGACTCCAAACCGCCTATCTTCATGCTCCGCCCAAAGGGATGTCGCTGGTCCTTGGCCATCTCGTGGTAGGGCTTGAGGGGCAAAACCTCTCCCCGCTTAATGGTCAACCAGCACAAGCTGTCTTTGGGTATGGCCTTATGCTTGTGCTCTTCAATCCAGCTCTCTTGGGCATCGCCCAAAGCGCCCTCCAAGATCAAGCTCTTCTCATCCTCCACCAGGGCGATGGCCGCGAAGTCCGTGTCCTCATAGATTCCACAGACCGATTCAAGCACCTCGTGGAGGACCTCCTGCAGGTTGACCGTCCGACTCAAGCGCTTGGCTGCATCGAAGAACAGCTTGGTGCGGCTCTTGACCTCATCCATGTCGGAGATGACCTGCTCTGTCTGACGAATCCGCACGATTTCGCGAGCCGCCACCATCAGAAGACGCTCGTCATCCTCCCCAAAAGGCACGTCCACCCGCCTGTCGGCCAACAAAACGCCACGAAGATGTTCATGCCCCCTACCATCGGGTTCCAAAATGGGCACACCCATAAAAGTTTTTAGCGAGGGCCGCTCGGCATAGTAGCTCAGCCCTGAATAGCTATCCCGCAAATGGTCGAAGGAGATGGAGTGTCCTTGCTTCAGAATGGCTCCGATGACCCCTTCCCCGGAGAGCATGGGTTCGCGCAGCAGGTGGTCACTTTCAGATCGGGCGTCCTTTAAGCGGATGCTACGCTCATCGGTGGACAGCAAAAAAACCGCCACCGTATGCGGTCGCAGAGCCTCCTGCAGGATATCCATCAGATTGCCGATGCCGCGCTCAAGCTGCTTGAGTGAAGATCGCTGACGATATTCTCGCCGCTGCTCATCCGGGAAAGAGACCGCCGCCGAGCCGGAGCTCAGCAATCGATATTCCTCGGCCTCTCTGCGGTTGCGCTCACGCTCATGTTGCCTGGCCGCCTCCGCCTGCTGACGGGTGATGCCCGCCAGGGCAGAAAGCATCATCCTGGACATAAAGGGAAAGAATCCAATGGCCCCGAGACGAACCATCAGCCCCCAGTCAAAACCTCTCCAGTCGACCCAAACGCTCAGAGCCTCAAGACCAGCCGCCAGCAAACAGACCACCCATACGTTGCGCGCGCGGGCCTCCAGGCCGCCAATGGCGGCCAAAAGAGCAAACAGCAAGGGGTAAAGCGGACTCTCCGGCCGACCGGTCAAGAGGATCAGGAGATAGCCGGTGGAGACAAGCAGCATCTCAAGCTGCATAAACTCCAAAATCTTATCTGGGGCATCCACACGGCCGGGGCCCATCCGCCCAAGCACTTGAATCGTACGCTTGATCAGCATGACCACCAGAAGCAAAGTGACCGCAAGACCCGCGACTTGTCCACCGACCAGCAGCTCAAGCCCCACACAGACAGCAAAACCAAAAACGCTCAGTTCCACGAGCAAACGCCGCTCGAACCAGCGAATTCCTCTGGCCACATGTCGTCCCAAGGCCATCTTCAGCGGCCTCCAGCCTTATCTTGGCCAAGCGATTTGGCGTCAAACTGCAATAGAATCTCGTCTGCACGTACCAGGCCCAACTCTTCCCGGGCCACTTTCTCCAGGTAATCGTATCTCCGCTTCAATGCCTCGACTTCAAGGGCCAAGCGCTGGTTCTCGTCGACCAACTTCTGGTTGCGGCGCTGGATTCCCTGCAACTCTTGCCGCAGTTGTTGCCGCTTACCGCCGCCTAGGCCCCAAAGTCCGAAACCGAAAAACCCGATGGCCAAAGCCAAAACCAAGACAAACACAATTTTCGTGCGCAGGCCCAAGTTTAAGCTTACTCCTCAACCGTAGCGATGGCGAGCCGTTTGAGCCCCAGGGTGGCGGCCAAATCCATGACCTCGACCACCCGCCAATGCTCTACATTGCGGTCGGCCTGCACCACGACCATGGTCTTGGGGTTCTGCTTGTGAACCTCTTTTAGGCGATTGCGCAGGACGTCATTCGACATGGCTTCTCCACCCACCACCGTTCTTCCGTCCTTGAGCACGGCCACCACCATGTGGCTCTCCATGGAAGGAATCTGGGTCGACTTGGCGCGCGGCAAGTCCAGTTCGATGCCCCCTTCTTTAACATTGACCGCAAAAGTGGTGGTCAAAAGGAAAAAAATCAGCAATTGGAAAACCATGTCGATGAGCGGCGTCATCTCCAAAGTGATCTCGTCATCACCGTCCGAATTCGGTCTAAAATTCATGAGGACGGGCCCTTCGTCGACTTTGGATCCGTCAACTGCTGGGCCAGGGTAAATGCCGACGATTCCATCTCCATCATCATGTTCCCGACGCGCGAACGAAAATAACGATACATGGCGAAGGTGGGAATGGCGATGACCAAGCCCGCGGCGGTGGTGATCAAAGCCTGCCAGACGCCCGAGGCCACCACACTCGGGTTGCCGACCACCTTCAGCTTCTCCACTTCTTGGAAAGACTCGATCAGACCCAGCACCGTGCCCAAAAGGCCCATGAGGGGCTCTAGTGCGGCGATGGCACCCAAAGCCCCGACCCATCGGCTCAGGCGAGCGCCCTCCTGGCGGCCGGCCACTTCCAAAGCCTCGACGATTTCAGCCCGCGGCCTGTCCTCTTGCTCTAAGCCCGCGGCCAAGACCCGGGCCACATGGGAGTCGTTCTCATGACAAGCCGACAGCGCTTCGGAACGTTTGCCGCTCTCGACCATCTCTTTCATGCGGCGCAAAAACGACTCGGGCAAAACTTTGGGGCGCTGCAAGGCCCAAAATCGCTCGATGACGATGGTCAAAGCCAAGACCGACCCCAAGAGGATCGGGATCATCATGAAGCCACCACGGACCAGGGTATCGATCATGTCGCTATTGTCGCCCACAACCTATCCTTTCCCCACCCTCCGAAGCCGAAATCCTACCACAATACAAGAACCTTGCAAGGCTTTGCTAAATTCCAAAAGGCTCCAAATCAAGGCAAAATTCGGCGCAAAACAGGTTCGATTTTCTCTGTGGGAACGAGGCTCCAACCAAGTGCTCCAACCAAGTGCCAGTGCTCCAACCAAGTGCTGCTCCAACCAAGTGCTGCTCCAACCAAGTGCCTCCAACCAAGTGCCACACGACTCGTAGTATCACAGGGCGATGACGGGCTCAGAAGCAGTTCCGAATATGGGTGGGATCCAAAAGGTCGCTTTGTGCGACAATATGACGCCCGATATGACGCCTTACGGTGCATCGAAACACCATGAGTTGAACTCAAAACTATGTCAGGCCAAAAAGGAAAGGCAAAGCCAGCGCCGCCGCTGCTTCTTTTTCTTTGGGATGCTGGGATGCAGGCAGGCACCCTTCCTGCCTCGAAGGGCTTTTTAAATTGGATTATCTTGAGCAGTACTGATTCGCTCGGAGGCTCGTCGCTCAGTTAGCCAGGCGGCCCGACTCCCCCGATTCCAGAGAACGCAAGAGGCGGCGGGAAGCAATTCTCGGGAAATCGTACGGCCTCCTCCCCAGCTCTCAGGCGTTTGGATGCTTGTTTGTACAGGGTGGTAAACCAACGGAAGTCGTCTCGGTAGCGCCTTCGCTCTTCCGGGTCGGAGCAGTGGCACAAAGGAGCCGGGCTCCTCTTCACTTTATTCGGTTTGCGATGGGGGGATTGGGCCAAGACCTTCTTGGCACCCATCACCCGACGTCCGGCCCGGATCAACTGCTGACTGGTGTGCTGCTCAATGTCCCCGATCATGGCTCGATACTGGGCCCGCTGCTGGCCGGTGCTTAGGTCCGCGAAGCAAGGCAATGGAGTGAGGGGGATCTCATACTTGGTGCCAAAGTCAGTTCTCGATACTGGCTGCCCTGCCCGGCCGGCCTCGTATTGCTTTGTACGATTATACCAAATTCCCTTCAGTGTTTTTCCCCGAGTTACTGCATCTATGCAGTTGACTCCGGGCCATTCGCTCGGCCGCATCACCAGGCCTTCCTTGCAACCATGGGAAAGCAGGTAGATCGCTCTATTGATCAGTTTGGCGTCATCGAGGATCTCGAAGGCGCTGTAGCGTCTGCCCCAGAACTTTTCTTTCCACTGGTGAAGCAGACCCGCCTCCCTGGCGATGTTGGAGTTAACGTGGCGCATGAAGTCGGACAAGAGTTTGAGACTCTCCGTTGTAATAATCATGTGGATGTGGTTCGAAGCGACCACCACCAGATGGAGCATGACCGGGTAGCGCTGGAGGGCTCTTCCGATGATGCCCAAAATGATGGCGTTGAGCTCCTTGGATGGCCTCAGCAGCAGCCTGCCTTGAAGGGTGCGTGTGGTGATCTCGAAGGTGGCTTTGGATTGACGCATGTATCGTAGTTTTCTGGCCATGCAGATACGTAGAAGCAAGTCCTGTACCACAAAAGACATCATTGCTGCTTTGGCGAAAAACCGTATGAATTTCTGAAGGAAACTGCTTTCGCGTTGGGGCGGCCAGGAAGAGAGCTGAGCTTAGTATGTTCAGATTTCGGTCACAGCGTGGCTGATTCTCGGTCACCTACTGTTCATATGGCACCTTATTTGGGCACCTTATTTGGGGGGTCACCTACTGTTCATATGGCACCTTATTTGGCACCTTATTTGGGGGTCACCTACCCCCAAACTATTCGCCCCAAACTATTCGCCTGGCACCCCGTTCTAAGGGCTCCCAA
>JAFCZJ010000326.1 GCA_019314375.1 Deltaproteobacteria bacterium
GAGCTTGTCGAGGATCTCCCTGACTTGGTCGTGCTGGTCGAACCGCTGCTCATTGTCCGGCGGGGGCTTCGCGAACAGCTCGACATCCTGCACCGTCGCTTGCTGGCCATTGTCCGGGACGATGATGTGTGCCGACGCCTGATGACGGTCCCCGGTGTCGGCCCGGTGGTGGCACTCACCTATCGCGCCACCATCGACGTGCCCGCCCGCTTCCGGAGTTCCAAGGCGGTCGGGGCGGCGTTGGGACTGACACCATCCAAGTATCAATCGGGCGAGATCAACCGAACCGGAAGCATATCGCGGTGCGGGGACGAGATGATGCGAGCGATGCTCTATGAAGCGGCCCAGGTCATGCTGGTGCGTACGACAAAATGGTCCTGGCTCAAAGCCTGGGCAATGCAGGTCGCCAGGCGCCGTGGAATGAAAAAGGCGATCGTAGCCCTGGCACGCCGGATCGCCGTGATCATGCACCGCATATGGGTTGACGGCACCGAGTTCCGTTGGACCCGGGAAGTCGCGGCTGGATGAGAGCCGTGCAGGATCACATGCAATAGGAGGAAAGCTGAGTTCCACCCAACGGTGGAATGATGTCCCTCGCGGGACGATGGATGAGGTGAGTTCGTATGTCCGCTTGGACCTGCTGTTCGTCTGACGGCAAGGCCGCGGTAAAGATTGTTCCGCCTCGTCTTCGAATCCCATGATGGAAGGGCCCTGGTGCCGATTCCGAAGAGAAGCACGAGCCCGTGAGCGACATCGACACTGCAGTAGTAGACAGTCTGAAAGTGCTTGACCTTAAACGGCCGATTAGAGAAGCGGACATCGTCAGCGCTGGCGCGTCGTACGGCTGCTTGTGATGCGGTGGACGGCTCCTACCCGCGGCATCTAGGTGCCAAAATGGTGGTTTAGAGCCACAGGGAAAAATAGGAGCCATCCATGAACGAAGCTATCACAGTAGGTGTTGATCTTGCGAAGAACGTTTTTCAGGTCCACGGCGTTGATGCTGAGGGCGGTTTGGTTTTCAGCCGACGGTTGAGGCGGGGTCAGGTGCTTGGCTTCTTCAACAAGCAGCCACCCTGTTTGGTGGGCATGGAAGCTTGCGCCACCTCGCATCACTGGGCGCGGCAATTGATCGAGCTTGGTCACGAGGTCAAGCTGATGCCGGCGAACTACGTAAAACCCTATGTCAAACGTTCCAAGAACGATGCCGCTGACGCGGCTGCCATCTGTGAGGCGGTGACCCGTCCCACAATGCGGTTTGTCTCCGTAAAGAGCACTGAGCAGCAATCGGTCTTGACGGTGCACCGGACGCGGGAATTGCTGGTTCGCCAGCGCACCATGCTGATCAACGCGATGCGTGGGCACATGGCCGAGTTCGGCATCGTCGCACCGGTCGGTGTGCCGCAGGTCAGGCAGTTGTTGGCAGTGATTGATGATCAGGACGATCAGCGATTGCCGGCTTTGGCACGGACCAGCCTGCAAGGTTTGGCGCGTCAGTTTATGTCACTGCACAATGAGATCCACGCTGCCGAGCTGCGTATCCGTGCCTGGCATCGGTGCAACGAGGCCAGCCGGCGTCTGGAGACCATCCCCGGCGTCGGACCGATCACGGCCAGCGCCCTGGCGGCTTCCATCACCAATCCTGAGGTGTTCAGGTCGGGTCGGGAGTTGGCTGCCTGGATCGGGCTTGTACCGCGGCAGTACTCAACCGGTGGAAAGCAGCGGCTCGGAAAAATCTCCAAACAGGGCGATCAATATTTGCGCTGGCTACTGGTTGCCGGAGCCATGTCGGTTATTCGCCATGCCAAGCGCAAAGGTTCGGCAAACCTGCCGTGGCTCACCGACATTATCGCCCGCAAGCCAACCAAGGTGGCCGCCGTGGCACTGGCCAATAAAATCGCCCGCATTGTCTGGGCCTTGCTCAAGCACGGCGGAACCTACCAAAGACACGCAGCTGTTCCATCAACTTAGGAGCGATACAAGATAGTGGTCGTAAACGAGTTTGGCAGAGTGAAAGTGATGTAATGCAAAATCGGTCGAGCCGAAGGTCGGGAAAACCCGTTTGGGTCACGGCGCTTCATCAGCGCGTGCTTGTGATTGGGACCCGATCTCGCGGATCGCATTAGGGCCAGCAGATACAAACCCTGCATCAACAGGCCGGACACATGACTGCACCCGACCAATTTGCAAAAGCACCAAAATAACTCTTGCCAATAAGGAGCCGTCCACACATGACCCTGAGTGTGTCAAAACGTGTTGGATGGTATGATTCTTCAGTGATTTGGCTGGAGGGTCATGATGGCTCGATTTATCGAAGGCGTCAGTCGGTTTCAAAGCACGTTATTCCCCGAGCGCCTTGATGATTTCATCGGCAACGACAATCCGGTTCGGGTGATCGACGCGTTTGTGGACCAGCTTGATCTGCTCGGCCTGGGTTTTGAGCGCGCCGAACCAGAGGCGACGGGGCGTCCCGGGTATCATCCCTCGGTTCTTCTGAAGCTTTATATCTACGGTTATCTCAACCGGGTGCAGTCGAGCCGGCGGCTTGAGCGCGAGACCGGTCGCAA
>JAFCZJ010000082.1 GCA_019314375.1 Deltaproteobacteria bacterium
ACGAGGCAACGTGGTTTGTCAGCACCGGCTGGAGGGCAGCCTGCGCCAATTGGGTTTTTCCGTTATGGACAACCACATGGATCCCTGCAAGGCCGATCTGGTTGTCGTGGTCGGCCGAGACCATCCACGAGACAAAATAACCACATCGGTCTCCTACGAACAGCCGATGCACTTGAAAATGATTCGCCCCAAGGGCCCGGTCGCGGGAGAAGACGATTGCAAATCCGGCAACATGCTGGGACATGCGCTTGCCGATCTGGATCTGGTGGGCCGATCGGGGGGCTCGGTCTCCGCGGCCCTCGCCGATGCCTGCCAGCAAATTGACAAAATCGTCCAAACGCGCGTTCAGCAAGCCATGAGCACCATGTTGCTGAAACCCGGCAAAACCACCCTCGCGCTGCGATGGCGGGGTCGTTTACAGCCCATGCCCTTGCTCAAGGTAACCCCGTTTCTACAAGAACAGACCGGCGCGCCGCCCGAGCTGCTATCCAGTGATGCCCAACACTGTCAATTCGCGTTTCACTTAGATGATCCCCACGGCATCTTCAAAGAGCGCGTGCAGCAATTTCTTCTGCGCCACTGGAGCATCCAGTCCTCCTCCGGCAACCCTCTCCGAGGCGGACGAAAAGTGGAGTTTCAGCTTGGCAAAAAAGAAACGGAAAACAAGATCAAGTAGTCAACCTATTGCACTGGTTGTCCATTTTTCCACCGCCCCTTGACCTCTCGCCCATCCGGAGTAACCTGCACACCACGCCCATGGGGCTTGTCCTCTCGAAATGGACCGATGTACTTGGAACCATCGGGCAGGTCCAGGGTGCCCTTCCCGTGTCGCTTGTTGTTCTTGAATCCTCCCATGTATTTTTCACCCGTGGGAGACAACATGGTCCCCCGTCCGTTGCGCTGATCGTTTTCCCACTGCCCTTCGTACTTCCAGCCATCGGGCCAGGTCATCTTGCCTTGCCCATGACGCTTATCTTTTCGCCAATTGCCCTCGTAGGTCTTGCCGTCCGGCCACCGATAGGTGCCCGCGCCATGCTTGACGTCGGCCACAAACTCGCCTTCATAGACTCCTCCGTCCGAACCGGTCATCTTTCCATGCCCCTGCAGCTTGCCATCGACAAAGACACCCTCGTCCACCGCACCATCCGGCGCGGTCAGCTTCCCCTGGCCGCAGCGCTTGCCGCTCTTCCAGGCACCCTCAAACTTCCTTCCGCTGGCCCAGGTCTTGGTGCCCTGCCCATGGGGTTTGCCCGCGGCCCACTGTCCCTCATAGCGTCGTCCATCCGGCCAAGTGTAAACACCCTGGCCCGAGCGCTGGTCTTCTTTCCATTCGCCTTCGTACTTCCGGCCATCCGGCAAGAAAAGATCACCCTTGCCGTGCATCTTGCCATCACGAAACTCACCCTGATAGGAGCGGCCATCGGGCCAAATCATCCGTCCTTGTCCATGCTGCATTCCCTCTGAAAATGAACCCACATAAGTTTGACCGCTGGGCCAGCGCAAGGTCCCCTGGCCGCTCATCTTGTCTTGTTGCCACTGGCCCTCGTACACAACGCCGTCCACCGCCTTGTATGTACCCTTGCCGTCGCGCAGGTTGGCCTTCCATTGGCCATCGTAGCGCTCGCCATTCGATCGGATGTAAACGCCCAGGCCATCGAATTCACCTTGCACAAAACCGCCCTCATAACGCGCCTTGCTGGGCCAAATAAATATCCCCTTGCCTTGCATGACTCCGTCTACAAAATCACCCTCGTAAGTGTGTTTTTTGGAATCCTTGGCCTTGCCCTTGCCGTGAGCCAGGCCTTTTCGGCAATCGCCTTCGAGGAAGGTCCAAGTCACGCCTTCACGAGCCGCCACCTGACAATTCGGTCCAGCCCAAACCACCGAGGACAAACACACTACAAAAACAATCACTCCACATAACAAACTGCGCATGGACACCAACTCCTGTCTGAAATTCACTTTCATCGCCCAAGTGTTGGGCAAGGCATGAGTCCTGTCAAGAAGATGCACCTATTTGACTCCCCCACCCCAGGGTCATACTCTTCTTGGCGGAGGACAGCATGGAGCCATTCGAGTCGAGTGTGGCGGAAGAGCCACAAATCGATTTGCGAGAATACTGGAACATTGTCTTAAAGCGCCGGTGGACCGTGCTTATGTTTTTCATGGCCGCGGTCACGACGGTCACCATCTTCACCCTGCGCCAACAAAAAATTTATGAAGCCAGAGCCTCGATGATCATCGAGCTTTATGCGCCCCAGGTGCTGGGCAACATGCGCGAGGTTTACAACCTGGGTGCCGGATCTTATTGGAGCAACAAGGAGTACTACGAAACCCAGTACAAGGTCATCACCTCGCGAACCGTAGCCCAAAAAATCGTCCAACTTCTTCGACTGGAGGGCAACAAAACCTTTTTGGGCATTGACAAGATGCCCCCGGAAGAACAAAAGCGACTGATGGATCAGTCCTTCGACTATGTAGAAATGGTCCAAGGTGCCTTGACCGTTGAGCCGGTCAAAGACAGTCGAATGGTCTACATCAAGGCCAAGCATCGGAGCCCAAAGTGGGCCCAGCGACTGGCCAACGCCGCGGTCAACGCCTACATCGACTACAACCTTCAAACCAGACGACAGATCACCCTGGATGCCGCCGGTTGGCTGGCCGATCGGGCAAAAGAACTCAAGTCGAGGGCGGACGAAACAGAAAACAGATTGCAGGCCTATAAGACCGACAAGAAAATCTTGTCCGTTTCTCTCGAGGATCGACAAAACATTACCTCGCAGAAGCTGCTGGACATGAACCAGGCCTTGAGTCGAATACAAACCGAACGCATCACCTTGCAATCTCGACGCCAACAAGTAACGGACATCAAAACCCGCAAGCTGCCCTTGGACAGCATTGACGAGATCATCGACAACAAACTCATCCAGCAGATGAAGGAGAGCTACTTCCGGGCCAAAGAGAACAAGGCGGAACTGGCCACTCGTTACCTGCCCGAACATCCCAAGTACAAAGCGCTGGATGAAAAAATCAAGGAAGTTCGGCGCAACCTGGAAAGAGAGATCGACAACGTCCTTGTGAGCATGGAGGCCGAGTTCCAGGCAAAGGTCGCCTCCGAAAAACAAATTCAGCGAGAGCTTGCCAAGGTAAAGGCGGAAGCCCTGGGGATCAACAAAAAGGCCATCACATACAACCGCCTCAAACGCATCGCCGACAACGCAGCCGAGATGCACCAACTGGTGCGCAAGCGACAACAGGAGGCGGCCCTATCGGCCCACCAGGAAACGAACAACGTCTACAAGCTAGACTCAGCCATCAAACCATCCTTCCCCGTCTACCCCCGAGTCAGGCTCAACATCCTCTTGGCCGCGGTGGTGGGCTTGCTGGGCGGCATCGGGCTCGCCTTTTTCTTGGAGTACTTAGACAACACAATCAAGTCGCATGAAGATGTCACCCGAATTCTACAAGTACCCTTTCTGGGCATCATCCCCAGCATCAAGCTGGAGACTGGAGAGGAACTCAAAGAGGTGACCACCGTTCGGGATCACTACCTGGTCAGCCACCCCAAGAGCACGGTGGCCGAGTCATGCCGTACCGTTCGTACCAACATCCTGCTCATGTCACCCGAGAATCCTGCTCGCCGCATGTTGGTCACCTCGCCAAATCCACAAGAGGGCAAAAGCACGGTATGTATCAACATCGGCATCACCATGGCCCAAAGCGGCTCCAAGGTTATTTTGTTGGATACGGACATGCGCCGTCCTCGTCTGCACAAGACCTTCGGCATCTCCAGCAGCACCGGCTTGACCACGGCCATCCTGGGCGAGGTCGATGTACTGGATGTAATTCATCACTCGGAAGTACCGAACCTGGACGTGTTGCCCTGTGGGCCGATTCCGCCCAATCCCACCGAACTCTTTCATACCGAACGCTTTCGACGCATCGTCGAACAACTAAGCGAAGCCTACGATCGAGTCATCTTTGACAGCCCACCAGTCCTGGTGGTGGCCGACCCCTTGATCCTTTCGAGCATGATGGACGGCGTGGTCCTGGTGGTCAAGAGCGCCTCCACATCAAGAGACCTGGCCCGCCGAGCGGTCATGCAGATGAGAGACGTCAAAGCCAACATCCTGGGCGCGGTCATCAACGACTTGGATATTCACCACCGAGAATACGGCTACTACTACTACCGGCAATACGGCTACTACTACGGCGAGAAAGAGCGGGATGGGGCCGATTCCTGATGACCCCCGCGCCGGACTCTCCGCCAACTGGCCTGCTCTGGTACGCCGTCCACACCCAGTCGAGACATGAACGCAAGGTCGAGAACAAACTCGTCCATCACGGCCTGGCCTGCTGGCTTGCCGAGTATGCCTGCTGGTCCAAACGCAAAGATCGACGCAAGCGGATACGCCGGCCCCTGTTTTCCGGCTACCTCTTTGTGCAGACGAGGATGACGGCCCAAATCAGACTGCAAATCATTCAAGCGCCCTCGGTGGTACGAATTGTGGGCGTAGGCCATCGACCGGTGGCGATACCCAACCAGGAAATCGAAAGCCTCCAACGTCTACTCAGCACCGCCCCCGAGGCCGAACCCCATCCAGCCATGCGCAAGGGGCAGTTGGTCCAGGTCATGGAGGGCCCCCTCTCCGGCGTAATCGGCCGCGTGATGACCGAAGCCAGAGGGAAAAAAATTGTTGTGACGGTGGATCTACTCGGTCGAGCCGTAGCAGCCAGTCTGGAAACAGACGCCGTGGTGCCCTATTTGGATCAGGACACCTAGGCGTCTATCGAAACCCAATCTACTCAACGATGACAAACTCCACGCGACGGTTGCTCTCGCGACCTGCGCGCGTCTTGTTGGGCGCGATGGGCTTGGCCTCACCAAAGCCTTCGGCAACCAGGCGCGCGGCTTCGACGCCTTGCTTGATCAAGTAAACGCGCACGGCCTCGGCTCGCTTCTGGCTCAAGCTTTGGTTGAGCTTATCCGAACCCCTGTCGTCGGTGTGGCCCTCGATGCGAATCTTCTTAATTTCAACGTGGGCCTTCAAGGTCTGGGCAACCTGATTCAGCAAGCTGAAGGAAACCCGCCGGATGACCGACTTGCCCGAGGCAAAGTAAACCTTCCTCAATATTTCTATCTTGTCCTTTTTGACGATGACCACGACCCGACCCTTGTCCGGACAACCATCCTCATCCTTGTATCCGTTGATGACCTCGGCCTTGTTGGGGCATTTGTCATCCTTGTCAAGTACGCCATCTTGATCGTTGTCCAGGTCAGGACATCCGTCCTCGTCTTCGAACTCGTCCTTATCCTCGGCCTGCTTGGGGCATTTGTCCACGTTGTCCATCAGGCCATCGCCATCCGTATCTTTCCAGGGACAGCCCTTGTTGTCGGCCTCGCCGGCTTCGTCCGGGCAGTCATCCAGGTTGTCCGTGACACCGTCATTGTCCTTGTCACCCCAAGGGCAACCCTTGTTGTCCGCGGGTCCAGCCTGCTCGGGGCAAGCGTCCAGGTTGTCGGTCAGGCCGTCTTTGTCCTTGTCACCCCAAGGGCAACCCTTGTTGTCGGCCGGGCCCGCTTTCTTGGGACAATCATCCACGTTGTCGGTGACGCCATCTTTATCCGCATCACCCCAGGGACAGCCTTTGTTTTCCCGTGGACCGGAAGCCTCTGGACAAGCATCCTTGTCGTCGGTCAAGCCATCTCCGTCCGAGTCGCGCCATGGACATCCTTCATTT
Source organism: Deltaproteobacteria bacterium (assembly GCA_019314375.1). GTDB lineage: Bacteria > Myxococcota > B64-G9 > B64-G9 > B64-G9 > JAFCZJ01. The sequence continues at coordinate 5,743 of JAFCZJ010000082.1, forward strand.
TCCGCAGGCCCTTTCTCAGTCTTGCAGCGATCCTTGTCGTCCTCGACCCCGTCTTTATCCTGGTCGTGAACCCTTGGTGACCAGCTCAGGCCCAAAAAGGCTCTGAAGTTGGGCGTGCCCCAGCCCGGCAAAGCGCCGACGGCACCACCCAGGGTTACCTGCATATCCAAGGGCGCGTAATAATGAACCGCAGCCAGCCACTCCATGGGGGTTTCCTTGGGCAAATTCTCGCCCATGCTTTCCACCCGAGCACCGCCAGCCAACTCAGCAGACGCCGCCCAGTCCTCGACAAAATGGAAACGCGCGCCAGCCTTGTAGAACATCTCGTGACCTGCATCCAAATCCACCAACTCGGCCTGCTCTTTGAGCCAGAACCCAAAGTTCGCGGCCACCAGAAGGCGATTGGCCAAAAAGGTGCGCGACAAAGCCAAGGTGGGCATGGCCGTCACCGAGTCGCTTCCCTGGTAGGCACCCTCATCACCGGACGGCAAGGTCACCGGCACCGAGAGAGCCAAAGAGATGCCGAAGCGCTCCTGGCGCAACACGGTAAACTTGGGCGAAATACGAATATCCCCCAAGCCGGCGGAGGCCAAGCCCAGACTCTCACCGGTCACGTCCAGGGTCTCACCGCTTTGGTAGAAAAAGGCCGGCACGTCCACCGCCACCGTCAACCAATCCGTCATGCCCATGGACAGATAAAAATTGGCAGCCAGGCGATCCGTGACCAAGGAACGCAGTAGATTTCCATCCGCATCGTTGATGACCAGGGGGCGCCTGGAGTAATGAAAATACAGGCCCAAATTCAAATCGCCTGCCTTTTCCCCCTGTCCTCCTTCGGTCAGAATCACGCCTTGACTATCCGTAGAAGGCTTGAATCGCTCGGTGTCCAAACCATCACCGACCGTCTGCGCCTGCGCAAAACCAGCCCAAATCAGTACGACAAAACAAATTACCCAATTCAAAACACCCCGATGCATTTACTTCCTCCTTGGAAATGGCCTGCGGCAGCATAGCTCAGCCCCTTCAATCCGTCAAACCCCTGCACCGACGCAACCCTGCGTTTTTCTTGCACACTCAACCTCGTCTATGCTAAAAGTTATCGATTATGAAGTCGATTTCCAAAGCAGTCTTACAGGGAGCTTGCTTGTGGTTTCTTGTTTCATTGGCCAGCGGTCCGGCACAGGCCGAATCTGACGAGCTGCGCCAAGGCATGGCTGCCTACGAAAACTTCGAATACGAACAGGCATTGACAATCCTGGAGAAGGGCAAAGACAAAGCCGGCCTGCCGGATGCGGACCGCGCCAAAATCCTGCTCTATCTGGGCCTTACCCGGTTTTCCTTGGGAGACCAGGCAAGTGCTCGACTGGATTTCGAAGCCGCACTTCAAATCGACCGCAAGATTCTACCACCCGTGGACACCTCCCCAAAAATCATTAAGATTTTTCATGAGGTCAGAACAAGCCTGCCGCCAGAAAAACCGAAACTGACAAAAAAACCGGACCCCGACAAAGGGACTGACAAAACGCTCAACATCAAACAGACAGCTCCAGTCAAAAAAACAAAAAGAATCTGGACCTGGGTCGCCGCAGGGGTCGGGGCTGCCGCCATGGCGAGCGCGGGCACTTGTGGAATTCTTGCCGGGCAGGCAGAAGATGATTTCAAGCAGGCCGCCTGGGCCGACGAAGCGGCAGAGTACAAAGACCAAGCCGAGACTCGTGCCTTGGCCGCCAATGTAATGTACGGAATAGGCGGGGCGGCCCTGCTCACTGCGGTGGTCTTATTTTTTGTCGAACCCGATTCTTCTCCCGAGGCGCAGACCCAGCTTAGCATGACTCCGGTACCCGGCGGCATGGGCGCAAGCTGGCGATTCTAGGCAGTCTTAAGGAGGCGTAATCTTCACACTTGAGTCAAAAATGAATGCAGCTGGTCCTCGACTAGACTGCCTTGTGCCGTGTCGTGAAACGACACGGCGCTAGGGGCTTGGTGATGCGAAAGGCATTGTTCATCTTGGTCTTGGCGTGCATTTGGCAGACCTCCTGCACAGTGGGCGATCTGGATGTGGCCGGCAAATCTTGCAGCCAAAGCCATCCTTGTCCCGACGGTTATTTTTGCACGCTTGAATTCCCCTACCTGCAAGAGACATGCGCCAAAACAAGAGCAGACGGCGGCCCGGATGAGTGCATCACTTTTGAAACTCGCTGCGTAGCGGAAGACATTTACGTGGAAGAAGTCTGCATGGACGGGCTGTGGCTTCCCGAATCCTGCATGGATGACGATTATTGCCTCGACGCAACAGGTGAATGCGAATTCCCCTGCCAGGACGCGGAGATGGACTGCCCGGAACACCACTGGTGCAATCCGACCAACTGGCATTGCGAACCCCGGGGGGACTGTAGCCCCTACAATTTGGTAAAATGCAGGGACCTGACCTTAGACGCCGTCCTGGTCTGCGATGAGGACTCCGGCCTCTGGCGTGTTTTGGATGAATGCAATCCAAGCACCGAGTTCTGCGATCCACTCGATCCCCTGTGCAAGAGCACCTGCCAATCGGACACAGACTGTACGGACTGGCCAAACACGCCGACATGCGATCTGAGCCAATCCCGTTGCGTGTCCATGGGCCTCTGCGCTTCAGACTCGGATTGCGAGGGTGCAACCAATCGCTGCGTGGAACCCGCGGCAGGCGCCTGCGTCATAGAACCCGCCGAAGTGGTGAGCACCTCAAGCGGCACCGCGGAGATGGGCTGCTATGAGATGCCCGCAGGCAATCCGCCCGCCACCCCAACAACCTGTACCGTGACCGGTGCGGTTCGACACCTCCTTGGCACCACGCCAGATGGGGTGCTTGAGGACCTCGAAGTAAATCTCATGCCACTGGATCTGGTTCTTGCCGGCACCCCGTCGCCTGAGGACCATTCTACTTTCCTCGGGTCGGATCATGGCTTCAGCTTCTCGGACGTGGAGACCAATAGGGATTGGGTCATCCTGGTCAGTGGCAGGAATAGCGCAGCGCAAGACTATGCCGGTTTTTTCAATTTTGGTTTCTACTTGCGGGCGGACGACTGCAGCGAAGGTGGGGGCAGCGTCCACTTGACCGCCTACGCCATGCCCGCCAGCCACTACGTTTCCTACGCCGACCCGGCCGGTTGCCTGGGTGAAGACGTCGATCCGCTCAAGGGTATTCTGATGGTCAGGGTCGGAGATTGCAACCCAGCCGGAGATGATGTCTCCTCCCCGCTTGTCGGCGTCACCGGTGGCCTGACCATGCCCCATGCTTGCTTTTACCACCTGGAGGCGGGGTCAAATATTCCCAAATTCGACATGGAGGCCACCACGCCAGCGGGCGTTTTCGGTGCCGCTAACGTCAGCCCAATTCGGGGCATTGTATCCGCCCTGGCAAAAACCGACGCGGCCATGCTGAGCCTCGGTGCCAAGCATGTTCGTGTTTTTCCCAGTTCGGTCTCCTTCGTGCTCTTCGATAGACCACGCAAACCCGACTCGATGCGACACTAACGGTCGAACCATGCCGCTGCGCATCGCTTGCCAAAAATGCAACACCGAATACACCTTGTCGGACGAAAAGATCCCCAAGCGACCCGCTCGCTTTAATTGCAGCCACTGCAAGCAAGAAATCATCTTGGTCCCAGGCAACAAAGGAATGGAAGTCACCGGCGCCAAGGTGAAAATGCAAAGCAGCACGGATTTACCGCCGAACTTTGGTCAATTCCACGATCTGAAACGCCTGGCCTCTGGTGGCATGGGAGACGTCTATCTGGCCAAGCAAGGTGGCGTTGAGGGCTTCGAACGAGAGGTTATCCTCAAGGTCCTGCACCCCCACTTGGCCCGAGAGGAACGCTTCGTCAAAGCCATGGTGGACGAGGCCAAGCTCACCGTGGCCATGCACCACCCCAACATCGTTCAGATGTTCAACTTGGAACGTATCGACAAGCAGCTCTGCCTGGTCATGGAGTACGTCCCGGGCATGGCCCTGTCGGCCATCATGCGCACCTATCGAAAAAAGGGTGGGCACATGCCCTACCCGATGGCCATATACATCACCCACCAGATGCTCGAAGGACTGGCCTACGCCCACGAACTCAAGGACAAAGATGGCCTGCCTCTGAAGATCATCCATCGAGACGTTTCGCCCCAGAATGTCATGGTCACCGAGGACGGCTGGGTTAAGGTCATCGATTTCGGTATCGCCAAGGCGGCAAGCCGCCTGACACACACCCGCACGGGAACGGTCAAAGGCAAGTTCGCCTACATGTCCCCCGAACAGTTCGAAGGCCTGGTGGATCAACGGGCGGACGTCTGGGCGGCAGGCGTGGTGCTTTGGGAAACCTTGGCCGGCAAGCGCTTGTTCAAAGGCCCAACCGACGCAGTCACCATGCAGCGGGTGATTGCCCTAACCCCCACCCCCCTGCACCACATCAGGCCGGAGATCCCCAAGGCCATCGACAAGGTGCTGGCCAAGGCCTTAGACAAAAACCCGGAAAAGCGCTACGCCACGGCTCGAGAGCTTAAGAATGACTTACTCCAGGCGGCTCACCCATTGGTCCTGGACGAAATGGCTTCGGCCATAGACATCAAGGCCGATTGTTTGGGCGGAGGCCCGGTCGACCCCGGCGCGGATCCCGAAGCCTCCGACGGAACGACCCCTGGCTCGGTACATTTCAACCACAGCCCGATGGAGGGGAGCGACAACAGAACCCGCTCCTATTCCTCCATCGACGCCAACCCAACCCGAAACAGGCGATTCCGCAAGTTGATGATCGGACTGGCTGTCGTTCTCCTCTTGGGAGGTGGTTCTGGGGGCCTCTGGTGGCTTCTAAACCAAGACCAAACGCTGCCGCCAGACGCCGACCCGCCCCCAACTGTCGACGCGGGTTCACTTGCCGCAATCGATGCCGGCACATCCACGATCACCGACGGCGGTAAACCCGACGGTGGTAAACCCGACGGCACTATACCCGACGGAAGCAGCACCGACGGAAGCAGTCAGGCTCCGGCAGACACCAATCTCCAGGCCAAGGAGGATCCCCCGCGGCCCAGGCCCATCAAGCTGACGCAGAGGCGAATCGAAAAGACTCTGCGCCGCCATGGTTCCAAATTGCAGGCTTGCGCCGATCAAAATCTAATCAAAGACGGCCGCTCAGACGTAAAATTGAAGCTACGCTTCTCGATCCTTCGCACGGGCAGGGTGGGCAAGGTCCAACTGGTACCCGCCTCTATCGAAGCCACGGCCTTTGGTCGCTGCATGAAGAAACGCATCAAGAAAATCCGCTTTCCACGACATGTGGACAAACAGATATCCATCTCGATCCCGCTGCAGTTTAGGGTCTTGAAATAGAAAACCAACTACTTCGCACGGCGGATGAAGTAGATGTCTCCACCGCCACGCTTGCGCAATCGGAAAATAGCCGGCTTGCCCTTAACCAACTTCACTTTGGCGTCAAAACGGCCGTCCTTGCCAAGGGGGACAAGCTTGCCGTTCACGTGCAGTGTGGAACCCAGCGCGGCCATGCCACGGACCCGACCGGCACCAGCCTTGTCGATGCGCAGCAAAGGAGCGGCGTTCTGAAAAGACAACAACAACTTGTTCATCTGTGAGGAATGCAGCTCCTTGCCGGACGCATCCCTGGCCGTCTGATACCAGTAATAGGTACCCTCGCCCAGTTTGCCCGCCTTCAGTTTGAAACGGTTCCCTGTGGCTTCCTTGGAGACCAGGGCTTTCTCCAGATCGTCCTCACCGAAAATACGAACCAAATACTTTGCTGCGTTTTCGATCTTTTCCCAGCGGAAAGTCAAGGCGGGCACCGACCCCTGAAAATAGATCTTGGTCTGGATACCCGTATCCCGCACGATATTGGTCAAAGCCCCCGAACGCTTCATGCCCAGAGCAGGATCTTTGCCCAGCTCAAGCAAACCCGCCCGTCCAGCCTTCCCATCCCTGACCATTCGCCAAAAATACTTACGCGGCTTGATGCGAGCATAGACAAATCTCTTGCCCTTAACCGGTTCACTGATCAGGGGCTTTTCAAAACCCCGATTGGTGGCGATCTCCAGTCGCGCATCCTGCCCTTCCGGGACCTGCTTGAAGGAAAAACCCACACGGGACATACGTCGATCATAAAAGATCCTGGTGCGAAGTCCTTCTCTGGCCCACACCATGGCCTTGCCCATGGACCTGGGGCCGGTCGTCTTGCCCCGCTTGCCCACCACCATCATCTGCCCGGCCAACAACTCAAAACGCTTGTCTCCAACTTGCACATCCGCCGCACCCGCATGCACCTGAATGGTCGTGCCCTTGCGGTTCGTGTTTACCTGGGTATCCGCGGTCAAACCCCTGACCCGAGCCCGAACTTCGGCATGGGGGGTGCTGGCCTCCTGCGAGCTGGCCTTCAACTGCCCACGCACAAGCTGGATGCGGGCCCGCCCTGCCTGGATGCGAATCTTGCCTTCGCGACCCTTCGGCGACTGCCGGGCACCCAAATAAACAACCCTGCTGCGCTTGGACAACTCCAAGACCCCGCCCAGCTCATCGGCCAAAATCACAGCCTTGTTGCCTACCTTGATTTCAGAGGAAGGCAAGAGCACCGTGTTTCGCTTGGCTGGACGGGAGAAGCGCTTGGCATCTGGTGCCTTGACGCGACTCCGGCGCCGTCGGTCGACCAGGCGAGTTTCTAATTCTTTGGCATCCAGGATTTCGGCTTGACCGAAGGTGAGCTGAAAGCTCTCGCCGCTCGACAAGGTGCGAGCATTCTCGCCCTCACCGATTGTGGCCTTGCCCATGATCATCTGGATGCGAACGCCATTTTCTCCACGCGTCAAGCGGGCTTGGCCATCGCCGAGGATCATGAATTCTGAACTATCACCAAAGATCAGACGGAACCCCGCACTGTCCCCACCGGCGGTGACCTCCATCTCGCCGCTGCCCAACAACAGAGCAAATCCCCCGGCCACGTTGGCCAAGGACAATTCTGAATTGGCCTCCAGCATCAAGCTACGCCCATCCGCAAAGCGAATGCCGGCGCGGCTCTTGTCACCGGTCCGGATCGTATCCTCGATGGCAATCACCAGACCGTTGGCTGCGTTTTTCCAAACGCCGGATTCTCCCTGACGCCACTCCACCAGGCCCTGAAGCTCGAACAACTCGGCAAAAGGTTTGGCCTTGGCCACATCCGTCGCAGCGTCGGGCTGCCGAGCCACCTCTTCCTGGCAACGTGAACAAGAAGCCCCCAAGCCCCAAAGGCTCAGAAGAAACAACCCGGCCCAAAGCCCATGTCTATTTTTTGGGGTAAAGTTCCACATTCAGAATGACCACGTCGCCTGCGCTGATTTTTACTTTTCGACGCTGGGTCACATAGCCGCGCCTGTAGATCAGCACATCGAATTTTCCGGTTTGCAGTTTTAACTTGAAGGAGCCATCTTTTTTCTTGGCTTTCACTTTCATCTTGCGCGTGGGAATGGAGATCAAAGCGGGCAACACGCCACCACCAGCCGCCCGCACGGTGCCCTTCAGGGTCCCATATGTCGGGCCTGTGGCCGGCTGCATGCGAATGGTCAAAGGTGACTCCGGCTTCTTGCTGACCATGACCACCTCGGTGGTCGTCTGGTAGCCCTCGGCACGAACCTGAACCTTGTGTGGTCCCGGCTCACCTGGGCAAGAAGTGAACTGCCCTTTCTGACCTTCGGTCATATACAGTGTGGCTTCATTGCCTGATATGGAAACCTGCGCCCCGGAGACAGGTCTCCCCGTGTTGGCATCCAACACCAGGCCGACCACTCGACTGAGAATCTTGGGGGCGGCCGGCACCTCGACGCGCTTCTCAACGATCTTCTCGACAGTCCTTATCTCCACCCGAGCTTCCGACTCGGGCAAGACACCAAAATCATAACCAATCCCTGCGAAAAGATTATAGGCTGGAATCCGTGCGGCACCAGCCGGTGCGGAGGTGCCCATCACACCGATGTCCGTGCCCAGCACACAAAACAAACCATGCTTCTTGAGAGGCCAGGCCCGAGCGCCGAGGGTTATCCAGCCCGGATTGTCTCCAAACGACAACTCGTCGGCCCCTATGCCCACGGCCATACCAAACTCCAAAAAGGGTGCCACCCAGGCAAAACGATAGGCGAAACCCAATTGAACCAAAACCTGATCGTGGGGGTTGATGCCCGCACCAAATTGCTGTGCCTCATTGATCGGGTGGTCGAAAATAAAACGGGAGTTATCGAAGTGGTATCCTACATTGAGGGCCACCACGGCTTCGGGAAGAGGGCGCAGGTCGAAAGTAGTCAAAATTCGCGTGCTGATGCCCTCGTCCGAAAGCTCCATAGAACCATCGCCGGAAGGAAAAACCGACTGCAGGCCCACGCCCATGGAAAACCAGTCCGCCAGCTTGTAGCCGTAACGCACACTCAAATGTGGGTCGCCGACAGATTGCGTATGCTGGGGATCAAAAGCCGTGTTTCGATTCGTGGTCAGGGCCATGCCCGCAGCGAACTCCAGTCCCGTGATGGGCACGAAGGCCATGCTGACCCGCCCGATCATGCGATGATTCTCGTCGCCATCAGTCAGAAAATCGCTAAGCGTGAAGTACTCCAGGCTGCTACCCACCACGAATGTCCATGGTTTATAGGTATCTGCCGTCCATACCCGCCACACACTTCGCTGTCCCGTGGGCCCATAACCATCGGGCTCCACTCGTTCGGGCTGCTCTGCCCAGGCCGTAGCGCCCAAAAAAACACCCAATAGGACAAACCCCATCAAGGGTCTGAAAATACGATCCACGGAGGCTTCCTTTCTCGAAGAAACCACGTTCGTTCAATATCTTGAAAGAATAGGCCCGAGGCCGAGGCGAGGTCAAGTTTGCAAAACAAAAATTCTTGACACAAATCAAGAGTCCTGGGACATAGATCCAATAACATGAAGAATTCTCTTTCCATGCTGTTCCTTGCGTTTGTCCTGCCTTCGGCTTGTGTTTTGCAATCCATGGACTACTCAAATCGCGCATGTAGCAGCGCTCACCCCTGTCCGGACCAACTGATCTGCACCGAACGCCCCATCTCTCCCATCCAGTCAAGCTCAGCCTGCGTTGCAGCAGACGAAGCCTTCACCTGCGCACCTGGGGCCCTTTTTTGCGGTTCCGGCGATCAGGGCACCTGGCTGGAGCGCTGCCTACCCAGCGGACACGGCACCGAATTCCTTGAAGCCTGCGAGGGAAACACCGCCTGCAAGCCCCCGATCGCCTTGTGCGCCGGCCCCTGCGAATCCGAAGAAGACTGCTCGACCGAGCTCACCTGCGATCTGGGGATGAAGCTCTGCCTCCCCAGAACAAGCTGCGATGTTTCCTGGTGTGAACCCACTGGCCGGGTCTGCATCGATGAGGTCTGCTGCAAGGTGCCCACCAACGCCCCCACAAGTTCCGAAGGCCTGCCGGATTGTGATTGTTATCTCCTGGCCAGCACAAGCCCTGCGCTCACCCCCGAAACCTGCAACCTGCAAGGCCGGGTTCACCTGATTCCCATGAGCATGGAGAACGCCAAGGAAACACCTGGACTGTCCATCAGAATCTACGACGCTGAAGACCGGCATACTCCACTGCAAGAGATGGCCGTCTTCGCCGCGGCATGGGATGACGACAACGGCCACTATGAATTCACAAACCTGCCAAGCAATCGAGAGTACATCGTCCAAATCCAGGCCGGGATCAGCAGCAAAAACGCAGAGGTCGTGACCAGCACCCACTTTGGATACACATTGCGGGCGGAACGCTGCGACATGGCCGGCTTTGCCACACAGGCTTTTGGAGCCCTGACCGCGGCCAATTACCTGCGTCTTTCAGAAAACACGCCTCTCGACATGGGTTTCGTGATGGGGCGCATCGTGGATTGTTCTTCCGATTCTTTGCCGATGGGAGAATGCGCCGCGTCCCTGGGCCTCTTCCCTCGTCACATTGGGCGCCAGTATTACTTTCCAGACGAAGCGATCTTGACCCCGGATTCCTCCACTCCCCCACTGCAAACCACAAGCAACAAAGGCTACTACGCTTTCACCTGCGTACAGCCAGTTGAAAATCGAATCGTCTTCACGGCCGCCATCTCCTCCTCCTTGGTTACTTTGGATTCAATTGACTTTTGGGTTCTGCCCGGGGCGGTATCTATCGTTCATCCCCGCATACCCGAAAACCGACTTCCTTGAGCCATCAGCGCAGCACTAGCGCAGGTCCAAGATGATCTTGCTGGTTTGACCCGCGCGAATGCGCACGTTTTGGGTCTTTTCCTTGCCCGTGCGCTTGCAGGTCACCCGTAACGTGTGCGTTCCTTCATAGATGGAGAGCGGTTCGTCCAATGGGGTGAGCCCTTTGTGGCGACCATTGATATAGACATCTCCGAATGGCTTGACCAAAACCTGTAAAAACCCTTTGGCAAATCGCTCCCTCAAGCGCAGGGTCTGCCCAGGACGCACCTTCACTTTCTTTTTCAGGCGCAAATTAAATGCCGGGTTGCTCATGACCACGGTGTGTACGCCGGCGGCAAGACTGATGTCCTTGACGGGCGTTGCGCCATAAGCCGTGCCATCCACACTGACATTGGTCCAAGGGCGACTATCCACATCCAACACCCCGGCCGCCAGCCGCGCGACCACTTTCTTCTTCTTCTTTTTCTTTAGCTTGGGCGAAGTCCCAACCGTAGGTTGGGGCTTGGGCTTGGGTTTGGGTTTGGGCTTGGGTTTGGGCTCTGGCTTGGGCGAAGTCCCAACCGTAGGTTGGGGCTTGGGCTTGGGCGAAGTCCCAACCGTAGGTTGGGGCTTGGGTTTGGGCTCTGGCTTGGGCGAAGTCCCAACCGTAGGTTGGGGCTTGGGCTTGGGCGAAGTCCCAATCGGAGGTTGGGATTCCGGCTGGGGTGAAAGAACAAAAAACCACATGCCACCCAGCCCCAGCCCAAGCGTCACGAGAAACAAGATTGGCAGCAACAAACGCCGTTTCGACTCATCACGCCGAAGAAGCGTATCGAGCACATGGCCCTCACGGACTGTCTCTCTGGAATCTGGACCCCTATCGGGCACCGCCTCAGGCAATCCTGGTCGACTCCTCCCTGTGGGCGTAGCCAATGTCGGAGCGTCTTGATTCACTTCGTCCGGCGAAATTCCCAAAACGGGTGAAGAAGCAGGCCGAATCGATGGGGTAGGAACCGAATACCCCACCCCCACATGACTATCTTTCCGTGGAATCAAGTTATTGAGAAAATCAGAAAGGCTGTAGTTGTCCACCACCTTGCGCTGGTCCACAAGAAACTGCTCCAGCTCCGTACGCATCTCGCGGCAGGTGGAGTGACGCTGCTCCCGATCCTTGCTCAGGGCACGGTTGATGATGAGGGCCAGTTCATCAGGCACTTCCGATTGAATGTCTCGCGGGTCGGGGGCGGCGGTGTTCACCACGTTCATCATCAGTTCGAGTTCGTTATCCGAGCCGAAGGGTCGTTGCCCGGTTGCAAATTCAAAAAGAATCACCCCGAGTGCATAAATATCGGCGCGTCGATCGAGCAACACCTTCTTGGTGATCTGCTCGGGCGACATGTACTGAACCTTGCCCTTCAATGAAGTCGTGCGGGTGTGGTAAAGATTGCCGGCCGCCTTGGCGATACCGAAATCCAAGACCTTGATCACACCGTCGTAACTCAACATGATATTTTGCGGGCTGACATCCCGATGGATCAAATTCAAAACGGTGCCGTCGGCATCGGTAAAACTATGGGCGTACTCCAGCCCCACGCAGGCCTGACTGACCATCTTGACACCCAGGTCCAATGGCAAGGCGACTTCTTGCTTTCGGCAAGCCTTGACGATGCGGGCGGTACTCAAGCCATCGACGAATTCCATGGCCAAATAAAACTGCCCCTTCACTTCTCCCAGTTCGTAGATTTGCACAATGTTGGGATGATTGAAGCGAGCCACCAGGCGAGCTTCATCCAAAAACATGGTGACGAAATCTGAATTCTCGGAGAGGTGGGGCAAAATGCGCTTGATGGCTACGTGTTTACGAAAACCTTCAGGCCCAGCCATGCTGCCTAGAAAAATCTCAGCCATGCCACCGATGGCCAGTTTTTTCTCCAGCAGAAATTTTCCAAACTGTTCGCCCACGCAGGCCCTCGCCTTCACCAGCAGAATGACATTTGTAACCCGTAGCCCGCCAAGGAGGCAAGATCCACAATTGACAGCTCATCACACCAGTCCTACCATGGCGCCATGCCAAAGCAGCCCTCACCTTTGGATCCGGAAGTCCTCCGCCACCTCAAGGGCTTGAACGTGCAGGCCCAACGAGTGGTGGAGGGCGTGCTGGCGGGTTTGCACCGCTCACCACGGCATGGCACGAGCATAGAATTCGCGGAACACAAGGACTACAGCCCGGGTGACGATCCCAGGCACCTGGACTGGCGGGTCCTGGGCAGACTGGATCGCTATACCGTAAAAAAATATGAAGAAGAAACCCACTTAAGGGCCACCTTGGCCGTAGACTTATCTGGTTCCATGGCCTATCGCTCCCGGTCCTTGAGCAAGGCGCAGTATGCCGCCATCCTGGCCGCCTCGCTGGCAGCGCTGATCCTGAAACAAGGGGATGCCGCCGGCATGATCCTGACCTCCGGCAGCCAGCCCGCGCGCATCGCCCCCCGGGCCAAGACCGAGCACCTCGGAGAATTGGTCACCGCCCTGGAGGCGAGCCAGGCCGAGGGCCCAACCCGACTGCGGGAGGTGGCTCTTCAATACATGGAACAAAACCCCAAGCGGGGCATGCTGGTCCTGTTTAGCGATCTATTCGACGAGGACCCCGAAATGCTGGCAAGCCTGAAAATGGTGGCGGCCAGGGGCCATCAAGTCGTGGTCTTCCAGGTTCTTGACCCAGACGAACTGGAGTTCCCTTTCGAGGATCCGGCCATTTTTGAATCCATGGAGGATGATCGTCAAATCTTGACCTTCCCCCATGAAATAAAACGGGCCTACCTGGATGAAATGACAGAATTCCTCAGCCACACGAAAAGGGCTTTGGCCGAAGGGCGCATGGCCTATCAATTGGCCCGAACCGACGAACCCCTCCATCAACCCCTCCTGCGCCATCTGACCGCCCCCAAGGCCAGGTAACAAGGTCGGCGAGCATGGAATTCAGCCACCCAACCCTGCTCTGGGCCCTGCCGGCCGTCAGCCTGCCTCTGCTCATCCACTTGATCAACCGGCACCGTGCCAGACGACGGCCCTTTGCCGCCATCGATTTTCTTCTCAGGGTCCAGCGCAAATCAGCAAGGCGCATCCTGCTCAAACAACTCTTGCTGCTCTTGCTGCGCACCCTGTTGCTGCTCACCCTTATCCTCGCTGCATCCGGGCCCCGGTGGTCCAGCCAAATCGAGCAGGCTCGACAAGGCCCAAGGGCTCAAGCACTGGTCATCGACGCATCCCTCAGCATGAGAACCCAGACCGCCTCGGGCAGCCTCTTTTCCAAGGCCCTGCAGCGAGCCAAACAACTTGCCCGCCAGATGGAGGAAGGAGACAGCATCTGCTTGTTGCGTGCGGACCAGACAAACGCCGCCCTACTGGATCACTGTAGCGACTCCACCGCGCGCCTACTCAGGGCCCTGGAAGCACTGGAAGCCGAAGGACCAAGTTGGGCCCGATGCGACCTTTTCTTGGCGGCGGAGCACGCAGCCTCTTTACTCGCAAAGGACCCGAGGCCCAACAAGCGCATCATTCTCTTGAGCGACGGTGCCGCCCATGCTTTCGGGCAAAACTCCGTCCATTGGCCCGACTCCACAGGCCCCATCGAACTCAGACTGGAGGCCTTACAGGGCCCAGAAACGCAACGCAACCACGCAGTCTCCTCCACGAAAGTCAGCAGCACAGGCCCCCAAATCGAGATATCCGCCCAATTCTTCTACTTCGGCCCCGAGGCCGTGGAGCAGTCGGTCGAAATGGAATTGGATGGCGAGATCGTCACTCGCGGCCTGGTTAACTTGAAACCTGGCCAGTCAAATTCCAAGCGCCTGAGCCTACCCATGCAGGGCGGTCGTGACCGGATCTGTTTGATCAAACTACCCGAGGACGCCCTGGCTGAAGACGATCATCGCCGAATCTTCCTGCGTGGCCGCGCCACCCTCAAAGTCCTCCTCGTTAACGGAGACATGCGCCCAATCCTGCATCGAGATGAGCTTTTCTATCTCGAGCAAGCACTGGCTCCCGCATCCAGAGGCGGGCCTGGTGGCGCAATCCATTTCGCCAGCGTGACACCGGAACGACTGAACTCCAAAACCCTGACCGACATGCAAGTGTTGGTGCTGGCCAACGTAAGACAACTGGCCCCCGAAAACGCCGAAGCCCTGAGGCGCTTCGTGACCGGCGGCGGCGGCCTTTTGTTGGCGCTGGGCGACCGGGTGGACGTGGAACAAGGCAACGCCATGCTTGGTGATCTGCTTGCCTGGCCACTCCGCGACGTGGTGGCCCTGGGTCCGCTTGAAGCCGATGGAAGCCCCAAAAAGGGCCTGGCCTTCGACCCGGCCCATGCCAAACATCCGGTGCTTTCCGCCTTCGGCCCCCGGCCCGACAAGGCGCTTATGGGCGTTCGGACCCGTCGGGCCTTTGTGCTGGAGCCAGGCTCCACTTCCGATGAACGCAGGGTCCTCATACGCTTCGCCAATGGCTTGCCGGCCTTGGTTGAGCGTCGTTTGGGCCTGGGTCGCGTATTGCTCTTCACCTCGAGCCTCGACCGGGATTGGACCAACTGGCCGGCACGCGCGAGCTTCTTGCCCTTTCTGCAACATGCCATCGCCTATTTGTCCGGCCAACTACAGGTCAGCGATGCGCTTGAGGTCGAGGCAGGTCAAACCATCCAGATACCCCTGCCTCCTGCGGCAGACAAACTCTTGCTGGACTGCCCTCATGGCCAATTCTCCCTGAACCGCAAACAAGGCCCCGACCAAAAACGCGTTCTCTTTGAACAGGCCCAAAAGCCCGGTTGGTGCGCCATTCGACTGGAGCGAAAGGGGCGGGCCATGGCCCCTCAGGGGCCCCCGGGTCTGATGATCAATCCGCCCAGCGCCGAGTCCGACCCACGCCCCATGAACGCCGCCGGTCTGCGCCAAGGTCTTGGGAAAGCCCAATCAAGCATCGTATCGGGCATGACAGGCACCGCCACGCATTCGCTGGCCTTGGCCCTGCTCGTCCTGGCCTTGCTGTTGGTCCTGGCCGAATCCCTGCTCATTCGCAGATGACAGGACCTGTCAAGAGTGATTCGCATTGTAAATATTTCTGATTGAAAGGCTTTCTCCTTGACATCCTCCAGTATGTATAGACAACTTGTACATACTGGAGACAAGACAATGGATGTTGAGCTGGATCTACGCAAGGCGGTGATTGGTGAGGAGTTTGACTATCCGCTGCTGATGAGCGTCCTTTCCGAGTACGCAAGCCCCAGGGCAAAGGTGACAGGCATGTTGCGTAAGGGGCTCATCGTCAGGGTCAAGAAGGGCCTGTATGCCTTTGGACCGGACCTGTCCCGCCGTCCCTTGTCCAGCCATGTGCTTGCGAATCTAATCTACGGCCCGTCCTGCGTGTCCCTGCAGTCGGCTCTGGCACACCATAACTTGATTCCTGAGCGTGTGGCCGCGACCACCAGCGTCACGCCGCTACGAAACAAACGCTTCGACACGCCGGCGGGTCGCTTTACCTACCGCTACCTGAACCCGACCCGCTACTCCGTCGGGGTGGATCGACAGGCCCTGGCCGACGGCACACCCTATCTGATCGCCACACCAGAGAAAGCGCTGGCCGACTGGCTGGTCCTCCAGCCAGGCCATCCGCGATTGTCCGGCCCAGGCGATCTGCGGGCATATCTGATCGAGAATCTGCGCCTGGACGAGGAGGGTCTGGCCGGGCTGGAGCCCATGCGACTCGGCGATCTGGCCCGGGCCTACCGCAGCCAGCGGGTCCACCTGCTGGCCCGTCTGGCAGGCGCAGCGGGAGCTGTATCGTGAACCCGGCCCTTGAGTCCATGCTGTCGCGATACGAGCTGCGTTCGAGCGAACACTACGCACAGGCCTTGCGGGAAATCGTCCAGGAATTGGCCCTGCTGGGACTGTGGCGATCCAAGTTCTTCGAACACGCAGCCCTATACGGGGGTACGGCACTGCGCATTCTGCACGGCCTGAACCGCTTCTCCGAGGATCTGGACTTCTCCTTGCTTCGGCCTCGGTCCGACTTCCCTCTTGACCGTCACCTGGATGCAGTCCGGATGGAGCTTGCGTCCTTCGGCTTCGACGTCGAGGTGCGCCGAAAAGACAAGGCCGTAGACAATCGCATCCACCAGGGCTTGGTCCAGGGCCGTATCAGAACATTGCTGGTGGCCATCGGAGCACAGCAGCAGATCCTTTTGGGCTTCAACCCGGAGCAGAAAATCAAGGTCAAGATTGAGCTGGACGTGGATCCACCACCTGGCTTCACCACCCATGCCCGGACCCTGCTCCAGCCGATTCCCTTCTCGGTAAATGCCTATCAACCGTCCGACCTGTTCGCAGGCAAGCTCCATGCGGTACTGTGCCGCCGGTGGAAGACACGGGTCAATGGTCGCGACTGGTACGACCTGGTGTGGTTCGTCGGCCGGACGATTCCGGCCCGTCTCTCTCACCTTCAGCACCGCCTGGAGCACAGCGGCAACTGGCCTGGCGGTCGCGAACTCGACCTGCCCGGTCTACAGGAATTACTGCACGAGCGCATCGAGAAGCTTGACGTTGCATCCGCCCAGGCCGAGGTGGAGCCTTTCGTCGACGACCCGGCCAGCATCCTCTTGTGGTCGCGCGACTTCTTTCACGATCTGGTCACCCAACACCTGCGAGCGACCTGAGCATGGGCATGCATGCATTGCCACAACTGCATACCTGTCGGGTCTTGGGCTTGAGTCCACGAGCCGATTCAGCTATAGAAAACAACCGAGGAGAACAACCATGATCATGAATGTGCTGAACACCATCGGCAACACACCGATGATCAACCTGGGCATGTACGGTACGCCACACATCTTCGCCAAGGCCGAGCACCTGAACCCGGGTGGCAGCATCAAGGATCGGGTGGCCCTGCATCTCATCAACACGTCGGAAGAGTCCGGCGAGCTGAAGCCGGGCATGACCATCATGACGGCCACTTCGGGCAACACGGGCATCGGGGTGGCCCTGGTGGGCGGGCTCAAGGGCTACAAGGTTCAAGTGGTCATGCCCGAGAACATGAGCGAAGAGCGCAAGAAGATCATCCGTGCCTTCGGCGGCGAACTGATCTTGACCTCGGCCGAGGGCAGCCTGACCGAATCCATGGACAAAGTAAAATCCATGCAAGCCGCGGACGACAAAATCTGGGTCCCACGACAATTTGAAAATCCGGGCAACCCGGAGGCCCATTATCTAACCACGGCGGCCGAAATCTGGGAACAGATGGAAGGCCGAGTGGACGCCTTCGTGGCCGGCGTCGGCAGCGGCGGCACCCTGTCCGGTGTGGCGCGCTTTCTAAAAGAGAAAAACCCCAACGTGCGCATCGTGGCCGTCGAACCCAAAAACTCGGCCGCCTTGCTGGGCCAAGAACCCGGCCTGCACCAAATCCAGGGTATCGGCGACGGCTTCATCCCGCCGGTCTTGGACGTAAGTCTCATCGATGACGTGGAAGTCGTCACCGACGAAGATGCGGTCTTAACCTCACGAGCCCTGGCCCGAAAAGCAGGCCTGCTCGTCGGCACCTCGGCGGGCGCCAACGTCTGGGCCGCCAACCGAGTTTCCCACAAACCAGGAGGCGAACGACGTGTGGTCACCATCCTGCCCGACCGCGCCGAACGCTACTTCTCCACATCCCTTATCTAACTCTAGATATCAAATTGCCTACTGCAACAACGACCCGTGTCACTCCTTGGGTCGCATGCGGACGATGACATGCGGACGATGATGTGGTTACTGTCACGCAGGCCGGACATATAGACATCGCCGGTACCTTCATCCACGGCCACGTCCGTGATGTAGGTCAAATATGCGGCAGCGGCGTACTCGGGAGCTATTTCTTCCAAAAATTCGCCTTCTTGTGAGTAGATGCCGACCTGCCTCTTGTGCCCGTTTTGGTCTCCCACAAACACCCTACCCTCTGGACCCAGGTCGAGGCCGCCGCCTGCCGAGTCGAGTGGCCAGGAGCCCAAGGTCTGGCCTTCAGCGCCAAAACGAACCAAGGTCTCAACATCACCCTCCTCCGTGTCCTGCGCGAAGAAAGTCCCATCGCCTGCAACCACCATGAACTTAAGAATGTAGAAATGGGGTGTCACGGTAGAAAGAATCTCGCCATCCAAATTGAAGCGAACGATATCAAGGTTGACCACCGCGAGGACCTCCCCATCTGCCGTGACGTCTAAATGGTGCACATTTGAGGGACAAGACCACGAGGAAACTCCGCCTCCCTGGGCGTCGAAATGATGGATGGTGCTGCCTGCCGAGATGAAAGACTGGCCGTCGTTGGACACAGCGACTCCTTCGACCGAACCGTAATCTCTCCCCTCAAAGTCAGCCCCCTCCTCAATGCGATCCCCGCTGTTGCTGTACACAAAAACTTGCCCATCCATGTCCGCGACCCAAACACGATGATCCGGTCCGACCGCGATCTGCTTAATGAAAAAACCAGGGACGACCCAAGAGGTCGCGAACTCGTAGTTCCCATACCCTTCGTCTTCACTAGCCAAGGGCCCGCAAGCCACACACCAGCAAGCAGACAAACACAATCCAATCAAGCAAGCCAACCGCACCATGGCACCTCTCCCTATTCACTCGAAATTTTCTGATAAAACATCAGTACACACCTTGATTGTTGGCCGCCCCGAATCGGCAGCCCGAACCGTCAGAATACGAGCTCCAGCTTGTCGACCATGATGTTCAGCTCGACCTTGAGCTGGGCTCCTTGATCCCTGAGAGCCACCAACTTATCGGTCAGCTTGGAGAGTTTTCGATCCACGCCCATCAGGCGTCTTTGTTGTTCGGCCTTGAGCCTGGCGTTGCGGGATTTTTTCAGGAGCTTGAGATTGGCTCGCACTTCATGAGCCCGCTGCTGTAAATCGGAGCGCTGACGCTCCAAGAGATTAATCTGCTCGTTCACGTCGGAGAGTTTGCGAACTCGCTCCACCAGGGGCGCGAGGGCACTGACCAGCTCGGGCTTGGCCTCTTTGCTGGACACGTAGACCATCACGGCCTGCTGACCATCGTGGTCCATGATGCGAAGACGGTTGAACACGGGATAGCGCTCTTCGATGACCAGCTTGTTGGTCTCCCCGGGCTTGACCATCAAAGAAAAATACCGACGGTCGGCCGTCTCGGATTCCAGCTTCCCACCGACAAGCTTCATCTCCCAGCCGGCGCGCTTGGGTAGATTAACCATCAGGGGAAGGGCTTCTCCATCTTCCTTGGTGGCTTTGACCTCATAGGTCCATTTCTGCACCCGGAAGGCCCGGGTCTGCAGCACCCCGCGTGAGATCTTGACCAGGCCCACCGTTTCCCGGCTTGAGGAGGAATTCGCGGTTACGTTAACTGCCGTATCCAAGGCATAGGCTACGTAAGAGTCCTGTCCCTTTTCGATACGAGAAATCAAGCCCTCGCCGACAAAATGTCCGTCTCGCATGATGGAGATGGGACCAGGCTCCAGGACCGCGCCGGAGGCGTTGCGAATGCTCACCGCACGGAAAGGATGATGCCGGGCCGCGGCCAGACCCGCGTCCGGATTGTAGCTATAGATGGCCCTGCCCGGGATGCGCTTGTTGATGAGCGCGATCATGGTGGATGATCGATTGGGCACGTTCATGGGCTGCTCCAGTTCAAAACGATACATGGAGCCGACCTTCTGGGTGGAGGCCTGTACGCGCATGGAGTCAAAGAGCTGACTGCCCGTGATCGATTTCTCCTCTTCTTTTTCTTTCTGCTCTGCCCAATCGCCGCCTGAACTACGGCCCGGAGCCGATCTGGAGCGGCCTCCGAATGACTTTTTCGAACTCTTGGCGTAGCGCCTGCTCTTCTTCGGCTTGGCGGCCGGCTTCGCTTCCGACGGTGCGGACATGACCGAACGGGCTACGGGTGGCGCGATGCCCAGATTGCCATAAGGCGTCAAATCCGGCCGCTTGACGAAGCGAGGTGCATAGAGGTCGTACAGGAAAGAAACCGGGCTGCCCGTGGTCAGCGTCAACTTGACGGCCTTCCAATCGGCACCCGACACGTTGTCCACGATGGCCCACCCTTGCAGCAAGGGCTTGTCGTCACCGTCCAGCACCAATCGGTAGCTGGATTTCCAGGTGGGCATCTCCACCAAATAGGCCACCATCAAATCCCGCTCGCGGTTCTCCTGCTCTTGATCCAGGTAGATGGTCAATTCCACCGAACGCCAGGCATCCTGCCCCAGGCTGATGTCCAATCCCTTAACCAAACCCCGGGCCAAGGTCTTGTCCAGAATGCGCAACGCGCGCAGTTTGCCCAGGGGGAGAATACGGATGGTCCCGCCATCGTCCAGCACCGAGAGCTGGGCGCCGCCCTCCGCCCCCGGCAGGCTATCCAAGCCCACCAGGCGCCCGGCAAGGACACCCTCCTCGTGACGCAACTGCACCTGGGCACCCCGCAGAGCGCCCAAGATGCCCGCCAAAGAGCCTTGCCCAAGCGCCAACTTGGGCAACTCAGCCAGGGCCCGCTGATTGCTCACGTCTACCGGCAAGGCCAGGCTGTTGGCTCGACCCCCCGCAAAATCCACAACCGTGATGGACTTTAAAATATCCTGAATCTGTCCGGGACGAACGCGCAGGACCAACTTGTTGCCTGCAAAACGGCCACGCCGTTCCATGTAGGCCACGCCATTCTGAAACATCACCACCTTGGTGACCGGGAGATCCATTTGTACGGCCTCCGCGGCCTCGGTAGCGGGATCCCCCTGGGCTCCTCGTTGTGTCACACAAGCAGGACCCAGCCAGCTCAACCCGGCCAGCAATACAACAGACGCCACAACAGCTCGTTTGCTCATCACGCCTCCATGGAATTGTTTTTCATGAAACATGAAACAGATCACAAGCCCAACAAGTCACCGACCTGAAAGGGCCGCCCCTGCAAAAAACTTCGCGCATCCAAGCGCTTCTTGCCCTCAATCTGTAGCTCCAACAACCGCAAGCAACCTTCTCCGCATGCGATCACGATATGCTCGCCCTCGGCCATCAGGACACGACCCGGCTCTTCTGCTTGAGTCTCCGCGCCCGACTCCACTCGGGCGCGCTGAATCTTAAGCAGTCGATCCTTCGTCGAGGTCCAGGCCCCGGGCCAGGGCTGCAAGCCCCGTATCCGGTTGTGTAATTCCAAGGCAGACTTGGACCAGTCCAGTCGACCGTCATCTTTGGTCAAAGCAGGGGCCCAGATCACCTCTTTCGCGTCCTGAGGCCTGGCTTCCATCGGTCCCTGGGCCAGGGCCTCAACCGCCTGAACCAACAAGTCGCCACCAAGGGCTGCGAGCGTGTCATGCAGTTCCTCCAGGCTCTGATCTTCAGGGATGTCGACTGCCTGCTGCAGCAACACATCACCATCATCAAGTCGCGGCGTCACCTTGATGATGCTGACGCCACCTTGCCGGTCCCCTCTGAGCAGGGTCCACTGCATGGGGGCCGCACCTCGATATTTCGGGATCAAGGAGGGGTGCACGTTGATGAAACCAAGCCTCGGCGTTTCCAGCGCCCGTCGGGTAATGAGTTGCCCGAAGGCCGCCACCAGTCCCAGGTCGGGTTGCAAGGCCTCAAGTCTCGCCAAAAATTCCGGGTCCTTCTGCTTCTCGGGCTGCAACACCTCAAGGCCACGTTCGATGGCCCAGGACTTGACCGCCGGGGGACTGAGCTTTCGGCCTCGGCCACTTCGCCGATCCGGCTGACACACGACAGCCACGGGTGTGCGCCCCGCTGCTTCCAGGGCATTCAAGATGGGCAGGGCAAATTCTGGTGTTCCGAAAAAGACGGTTTTCATGGTCACCTGGAGAAGGAAAAAATATCACGACCTGGAAGAAGCAGCCTTCTTGGCTGCCTTTTTCATGCGACGCTCCATCATGGAGCGCTTCAGGCGCGACAAGTAATCGATGAACAACACGCCGTCTAAGTGATCGATTTCGTGTTGCAGAGCCCTGGCGAGCAAGCCCTCTGCCGTAAGCTCAAAAGCCTGTCCGTTACGGTCCATGGCCTTGACTGTGACCCGAGAAAATCGCCTGACCTTCTCGAACTCGCCAGGGAAAGACAAACAGCCCTCGTCACCCTCGACCACCTCGTCGGCGGTGGACAAGATTTCCGGATTGACCAGTTCGATAAGCCGAGGTTCGCCGTCACGCTGATCCACGTCGATGATGGCCACCCTGCTGGTCACCCCTATCTGCGGCGCAGCCAGTCCGACTCCCTTGTTCGCGTACATGCTCTCGGCCAGGTCATCCAGCAAGCGGCTCAGGGGTTCTCCCGGCTCCACGGGTTCGCAGATTTCCCGCAACACAGAATCCGGATAGATGACAATCTTTTTCAAGGCCATGATTTTATCCCTTGACCAAATCCCTCACAACGACATCAGAGTCGCTGCTTGAGTGAATCACGATAACCAAGTCGCAGCAGCTCATCCCCCAGCACATCACGGGCCTCGTCCAGGGCTCGTCGGACCAATGCCAATTTACTATCGAGATCCTTGAGGGCCGGATGATTGTAGTTGGCCGGGTGGAACTCACGATGCAAACGCTCGTGCGCTGCTGTAATCTCGAAAGCCGTGGCGTCTTCTTCCACCCCAAGAAACCCGAAATAGCTCGCCTGGTTGATCTGGTCAAACCTGGCCACCAGACGCCTGCGCCTCAAATCAAGGTCCCTGCGAATCGACTCCGCTTCGCTCTTTGCACCACCCGGCAAGCCCTTGGCCACCAACACGATGAGACCAAGCACTTGGCCGGTCAAAAGCACCCGATAGACGGTGTTTGCATCTTGTCCCGAGATGAAACCGATCTCCTCGATGGGGCGGAGGCCGTTGACCAGGCGCAAAATAGATCGCTCAGCATCGGTCAAGTCCAGATTCTCGGGGTTGGGCGTCTTGCTCGATCGATCTTCAGCAGGCACCGGAGCCAGCAAGCTTGAGGATCCCCCCAGAAAATGCACCATGCGCTCCAGCACAAACTTCCGCCTGATGCCATCCAAAATGAGGGAGGCCAGCGGCTTGCCCAATCGAACAATCTCTGCATCCGGCACCAACTCGGCCTCAAACACAGCCCGGCCCTTGGACCACTCGAACAGGCCCAGCAGACAGTGATCAAGATGGTGACGGACCAGAGGGAAAAGCTCCTCTGGTCGCAGATGCCCCCGCTCCACCAAAAGGGCCGCCAAGACTCGCGGCTGCTTGAACTCTTTTACCCTCGCCTCGGCATAGGCTTCGCGGTCGATCCAGCCCTCGCGCAAAAGCAACTCCTCCAGCCTGTCTCCACGCAAGCTACTGCGCACAGCCACCGGGACACCCTCTTCAAAAAAGACCTCCTTTTCCGCACCAGCTGAAGTAAACACCATCTTGCCCGTAACCGACTGCCGCAGCATGCGCCACAAAACAAGCGGCGCAAGCTCATCTTCCAGATTGACTTCGGATGGATCGGCCGGGTGAAGCTGGGGCGCTTTGCCCGGTGTGAAAAAATCCGCCTCCGCTTCTTCCTGGGCTGGCAAATCCTTCATGCTCCGCCGCGGGCGAGCTTCATCATCATCCCGCGCCACTTTGCCGGCCTGGGCAGTTCGTGCCTCATCCAAAGAGATCAAACGCGGTGAAGTCTGCTCGTCCGGTCTGGCGAAATCCGATCCTTCAGACGGCAACACAAGGCTCTCCTGGCTCGTCAAGAGATCGCCGGCGGCAAAATCAAAAACCAAATCTTCGGTCTTTTCCTTATCGAACTTCCCTGATGTCCCTGCTTCATCCAAAGACTCAACCTGCCAGCTGGCCCCAGGACTCGCCTGCTTGGCCTCAAGAAGCGGCTTGGGCGGCAGACTGGGTATTGTCAATTGCAAGTGCATGGCGTCGTCGTCGTCGTCAACGGCGATGGCAGCCAACTCCCGGGCACGCGCGGCCTCTTTGGCCAAAAGAGTCGCCAGTTCGTCTGCCCCGGCCATGGTTGGCTTCGCCCATTTCTCAGCCTCGTCTTCAAGCACGGGTATCTCTTGATCCGCGAGCCGATCATCGGCCCAGGAAGAAGCAAGGCGCGCCATGATCCCCAGATCCCGCCCGACCAAGTCGAATTCGGCCAGGGCCTCACGCCATACGCGATCTGCTTCCATGGGGGGGGGCTCTGCGGGCGCATCCTCGGAAGCAGTCTGCCCCCTCAGCTCGGCCTGCACTTCCCGAGAAATTTGTCGGGTTGCCTCCCGACGAATTTCATCTTTTGTCATGCGGCCTTCAGGTTTTTCAGGCTCCGTCTTCTGCTTGCGCTCTTTCTCCTTTTTTGATTTACGTTCTTCTTCTTTGCGCTTCGCTTCTTCTTCTTCTTTGCGCTTCGCTTCTTCTTCTTCTTTGCGCTTCGCTTCTTCTTCTTCTTTGCGCTTCGCTTCTTCTTCTT